>DWWQ01000041.1 GCA_019119615.1 Candidatus Alistipes stercoravium
AGGAGGTGGCTCGCCTGCATTTGGCGAGTCTCGGCGTGGAGCTCACGCACCTGACCCCGAAGCAGGCCGCCTATATCGGTGTGCCCGAAGAGGGCCCCTTCAAGGCCGAACACTACCGCTATTGATTGCGGAACCGACCCTTTTGTCGGTTGCGACATCGGAACGGAGCATTCGTGCAGACCGTAAGACACTGTGCCGACTGCGCCCTCCGTGCAGACCGCAACTCAAGAAAAACCCCGGAAGCCGAGTGCTTCCGGGGTTTTTCGTATCCGTCGTATCCGGGATCAATATCCGAAGATCTCCTCCTGCGAGACGGTGCGGATCGGACCGAGCGTCTTGAGGTAGTTCAGGTCGAGGTTCTTGATGTCGCCCAAGATACCGTAGGTATAGGAGCGGTCCTTGACCCACTGCTGCTGCGTGGCCTTCACGTCTTCGAGCGTCATCGTCTGCACCTGCTCGAAGATCTGGCGGTCGCGGTCCTCCGAGAGGCCCAGGCGGCGCAGCTGGATGTAGGAGTTGAGTACGTCTACACCCGTGGTGCGGTCGGTGCGCAGACGCGAGATGATGGCCTCCTTGGCGATCTGGAAAGCGGCCTCCGATTCGGGCATCTGGTTGATGATCTCGTCGAATGCCTCGATGGCGGTCTGCATCTTGTCGTTCTGCGTGGCGATAAAGGCGGTGTAGCTGTAGCTGTCGTCGGCGAACGAAGGCGAAGCGAGCCATGCCTGTGCCGTGTAGGCCAGGCCGCGGGCCTCGCGCATCTCCTGGAAGCAGATCGAGTTCATGCTGCCGCCGAAGTACTCGTTGTAGAGCGCGATGGCGGGGTCGTTCTTCACGTCGAACTGCTCACCGCGGTTCGAGAACTGCAGGTAGTAGAGCTGGTTGGCGTCGTACTGGGCCAGGATGACGCTGCTCTGGTCCGTAAGCTGCTTCTTCGGGTAGTTCTTCTCCAGCGGGGCGAGTTCGTCGGCCACCTTGTGGTTCTCGGCGATGAGCTGCTTTACCTCCTCCTCGCTCTTCGGACCGTAGTAGAGTGCCTCGTGCTGTTTGCCCATGAGTTCCTGTACGGCGGCGATCAGCTGCTCGGAGCCGAGAGCCTTGAGGGCGTCGTTCGTGAGGGTCGTGCGCTTGATGTACTCCTCACCGTAATACAGATAGCGCTGCAGAGCTCCGAAGTTGCTTGCCTGATTGAGCTTGGCGTCGGTGCGCTCCTTGATCATGTCCTGCTTGAGGTTTTCGAGGATCGTTTCGTCGGCCACGGCTCCCGAAATCAGCCCCTCGACAATCTTCATGGCCTTGGGCATGTTTTCGCTCAATCCGGAGATGCGGATGACGCTCTGGTTGCTGCCGGCATACATCGAGAACGAGCAGGCGATGTCGTACATCTCCGAAGCGATCTGCTCGGCCGACATGGCCTCGGTGCCGAGGTAGCTCATGTAGTCGAAGGCCAGCGAGAGGGCGGGATTGTTCTCCGTGCCGGTGTCGAAGATGTAGTTGAGCGTGAAGAGGTCGTTCAGTTCGTTCTTCTTGTAGAGGACATGGATGCCCTCGCGGACGTCGAACTGGGCCATATCCTTCTGGTAATCGACGAAGACGGGTTCGATCGGGGTTACCTTCGACTGCTGGATCTCCGTGAGGAAGGCACTCTGCTTGTCGCGGTTCGTAACGATCGGGGTGATCTTCGGAGCGGCGATCTTCTGTACGTTCTTGTCCTCGCCCTCGCGTTTGTAGACGATGACGTAGCTC
Source organism: Candidatus Alistipes stercoravium (assembly GCA_019119615.1). Taxonomy (GTDB): domain Bacteria; phylum Bacteroidota; class Bacteroidia; order Bacteroidales; family Rikenellaceae; genus Alistipes; species Alistipes stercoravium. The sequence continues at coordinate 1,747 of DWWQ01000041.1, forward strand.
TTCTCGCCGAGGTATTTGTTGGCCCAGTCGATGACGTCCTGTTTGGTGATCTTTGCCATGCGGTCGAGCTGTGCCACCTCGTCGGCCCAGTCGGTGCCGTTGATGAACGACTGCACATACATGTCGGCACGCGAATCGTTGTCCTCGTAGTCGCGCATCAGGGCGAGCTTGAAGTTGTTGATCGAAGCCTGGATGAGCTTCTCGTCGAAGTCGCCCGCGCGCAGTTTGGCCACCTCCGTGAGGAGCAGGTCGCGGACCTCCTCGAGCGACTGTCCGGCCTTGGGAATACCGCCGGCGAGGAACGTGCTGTAATCGGGTTGTCCCGAGAAGCCGCCGTAGGCGCCGAGTACCTTCTGCTGCTGGTTCAGATCGAGGTCGATCAGTCCGGCCTGGCCGTTGTGGAGAATGGCGCTGGCGATGCGTGCGACGTCATTCGGATCGGTCGAGTTGCCCGGCAGGCGCCATCCGATCATCACGTTGGCGGCCTCCAGACCGTAGACCTCGCGCACGACGGGCTCGGTGATCGGCTCCTCGGGCTGGAACTCGAGCTTCGGCAGGTTCTCGTTGGGCACCATGTCGCCGAAGTACTTGTCGATCGTGGCGATCACCTCGTCGGGATTCAGATCACCCGAGAGGCAGATGGCCATGTTGTTGGGCACATAGTAGGTCTTGTGGTAGTTCCGCACGTTGGTGATCGAGGGATTCTTCAGATGCTCCTGCGTGCCGAGTACGGTCTGCGTGCCGTAGGGGTGGTGGGGAAAGAGTGCGGCATCGAGCGCCTCCCAGACCTTGCGCGAGTCGCGCGTGAGCGACATGTTCTTCTCCTCGTAGATGGTCTCCAGCTCGGTGTGGAAGCCGCGGATCACGGGGTTGCGGAAACGGTCGGCCTCGATCTTCGCCCAGTTCTCGACCTCGTTCGAGGGGATGTCCTCGACATAGACGGTCATGTCCTGCGACGTGTAGGCGTTCGTGCCGTTGGCGCCGATGGCGGCCATCAGCTTGTCGTACTCGTTCGGAATCGAGATCTTCGAAGCCTCGTAGCTGATCGAGTCGATGCGGTGGTAGATCGCCGCACGCTCGGCCTCGTCCTCGGTCTGGCGGTAGGTCTCGAAGAGCTGCTCGATCTCGTCGAGCATCGGCTTTTCGGCCGCATAGTCCGAAGTGCCGAAGTTCGGCGTGCCCTTGAACATCAGGTGCTCGAAATAGTGGGCCAGTCCGGTGGTTTCGGCGGGATCGTTCTTGCCGCCGACCCGTACGGCGATGTAGGTCTGGATGCGCGGCGTCTCCTTATTGACGCTCATGTAGACTTTCAGACCGTTCGGGAGCGTGTAGATCCGTGTCTGCATAGGATCTCCCTTCACGGTTTCGTACTTGTACTTGCTGCACGACGAGGCGAGCAGCGAAAGCACGACGACTGCCAGGGTCAGTAATCTTTTCATATTCGCTTATGTTTTAGAAAATTGTTGCCAGCCATTCGCGGAGCGGGCCCCAGATGTCCGCCACGACATGCAGCAGCATGCCGACGGCCGCGGCGAGCTTGAGCCCCGTGCCGACGATGAACGAGAGGAAGGAGCCCGTGCCGACGAGAAACGCCTTGGCGGGGTCGCTCTTGTCGTGGAGCAGTTCGCCGATGACGGCGCCGAAGAAGGGACCGAGGATGACGCCCAGGGGCGGGAAGAAGAAAAATCCCGCGAAGACGCCCACCGTGGCGCCGATGGCTCCCGAGCGTGATCCGCCGAAGCGGCGGGTCATCCAGGCCGGGAGGTAGTAGTCGATGACGCTCACGGCGACGGTTACCGCCAGCCAGATCCAGAGGGCTGCCGTTCCGATCGTGGAGTAGGAGGTAAACCAGCTGCAGAGCAGTCCCGCGTAGCTCAAAATCACGCCGGGCAGTGCCGGGACGATGCATCCGATGATGCCGACGACGGTGAACAGCAGGGCCAGCAGGGCGAGTGTGATATCCATTCGGTTTGGGGGTGTGCTTTTCCCGGAACTCCGGAACACATCGATGCAAATATACGCAATAGAAAAGAAAAATCTCCCTGAAAAGGGAGATTTTGTTGTTTCAGAGCCCGGTCAGGAGCCTTCCGACGGGCCGGTTTACCGGATAAGCCGGTTGGTCTCGGTGTCGGGGAAGATAACCCAGGGACGGAACTGCTTGGCGTCCTCGAAATCCATCAGGGCGTAGGAGGCGATGATCACCACGTCGCCGACCTGCACCTTGCGGGCCGCCGCGCCGTTGAGGCAGATGGCTCCGCTGCCGCGTTCGCCCTTGATGATGTAGGTCTCGAAACGCTCTCCGTTGTTGATGTCCATGATCTGTACCTTTTCGCCTTCGATCATGTTGGCGGCGTCGAGCAGCTCCTCGTCGATGGTGATGCTGCCGACGTAGTTCAGATTGGCCTGCGTAACGGTTACGCGGTGAATCTTCGATTTGATGACTTCGATCTGGAATTTCATGGTTTATCGGATGCGGATGTTATCGATCAGACGGATCTCCCCGGCCTGCACGGCGATGCAGCCCTGGATGCGGGGCGCGTCCTCCCAGGAGGCGACCTCCTGCATCGTGAGGGCGTCCACCGACTGGTAGTAGATTACCTTCAGCAGCGGGTTGCGCTCCACTTCGGCCGTAACCCACGCCTTGAGTGCGGCGGGATCCATTTCGCGCGAGCGCTCCACGGCCCGGCGGAGCGTGGCGTAGATATGCGGGGCTGCTGCGCGGTGTTCGGCGTCGAGCAGCTGGTTGCGCGACGAGAGGGCCAGGCCGTCCTCACCGCGGACGATCGGGCACTCGACGATCCGGACCGAGAGGTTCAGTTGGGCGACCATGGCGCGGATGACGGCGATCTGCTGGAAATCCTTCTCGCCGAAGTAGGCGCGTGCCGGCCGCACGATGTCGAACAGGCGGCTGACGACCTGTGCCACGCCGTTGAAGTGTCCCGGGCGCGTGGCGCCCTCCATGACCTTGTCGATCTGTCCGAAGTCGAAGACCCGGGTGTCGGGCTCGGGGTAGATCTCCTCGACCGAGGGCATGAGCACGAAGTCCGCACCGGCCTCTTCGAGCGTGCGGGCGTCGGCCTCCGGGGTGCGGGGGTAGTGTTTCAGGTCGTTCTTGTCGTTGAACTGCGTGGGATTCACGAAGACGCTGACCACGACCGTGTCGTTCTCCCGGCGGGCGCGCTCGACGAGCGAGCGGTGTCCGGCATGGAGGGCCCCCATCGTGGGAACGAATCCGATTCCCGACGGCTCCACTCGGTCCAGTGCGGCGCGGAGCTCCTTGACGCTTGTAAATATTTTCATCTCTTTGTGAAACGATTGCGGCGCAAAGGTAGAAAAGATAATTAAGAAAGGGAAGCGAAAAGTGAAAAATAATGAGAAGTCCGGATGCAAATGCCGGGTGTTTGTGCTATCTTTGCTGAACATATCCAAGTATCAACCCGCTAAATCGAATCACGAATCATGTCTTCACGTTTTGCATGGAAGTCCGCATGTGCCCTTCTGGCCTGCGGCGCCTGCCTCGGAGTACAGGCCCAACAGAAGGAGTATCCCCAGCCGGAGGCGATGACGCCCGGGATGTCCGAATTCTGGACGCCGCAGCCGCCCGTCGTCGCTCCGGGCGATATCCGGAGCAACAGCGCTCCGTCGGATGCCGTCGTATTGTTCGACGGTGCGGACCTCTCGGCGTGGGTGAGCGCCAACGGCGGCGAGGCCGCCTGGCCGGTTCACGACGGAATCTTCACGGTCGATAAGGGCAAGGGCGACATCCTTACGCGGCAGTCGTTCGAGAATTTCCAGCTCCATCTGGAGTGGTGCGTTCCCGAGAACATCACGGGCGAGAGCCAGGCTCGCGGCAACAGCGGCATCTACCTGCAGGACAAGTACGAGATCCAGATTCTGGACGGCTACCGGAACGAGACCTATGTAAACGGACAGGTGGGCAGCGTCTACAAGCAGACGCCGCCGCTGGTCAATGCCATGCGCCGTCCGGGCGAGTGGAACGTCTTTGACATCATCTACTCCGCGCCGGTCTTCAAGAAGGACGGCACCTACCGTGTCCCGCCCTATGTTACGGTCATCCTCAACGGTGTCGTGCTGCAGAACCACACGGCGATCCTCGGCACCACGGAGTATATCGGTTTCCCGCGCGTCGTGCCCCACGGTGCCGGTCCGCTGCGCCTGCAGGCCCACGGCGATCCAAGTGCTCCGATCAGCTTCCGCAACATCTGGATCCGCGAGCTGTAGGATTTGTGCATCGCGGAAGGCCCGGCACCGGCTGGTGCTTCCGATCGACCCATTGAAACGAAAACCCCGAACGCCATGAAAAATTTATTTGCAACCGCATCCATGACACTCATTGTTTCCACGCTCGCTTCGTGCGGGCAGGCTCCCGAAACGGCCGACAAACCCTGGATCGTCGATCGCTTCGACGACATCAAGGTGATCCGTTACGAGGTCCCCGGCTTCGAAGAGCTGCCGCTGGCACAGAAGGAGCTGATCTATTACCTCGCCGAGGCTGCGAAGTGCGGCCGCGACATTCTCTATGACCAGAACTGCGCCGTGAACCTCCCCGTGCGCCGGACGCTGGAGACCCTCTACGAGAATTACAAGGGCGACCGCGACTGCGCCGAGTGGAAGGCGCTGGAGAAGTACCTCAAGAAGGTCTGGTTCGCCAACGGCATCCACCACCACTATTCGAACGACAAGTTCACGCCCGAGTTTTCGGAGACCTACTTCCGCGAGGCGCTTGCCACGGTTCCCGAGGAGTGTTTCGGTGAGCTGAACGACCTGCGCGAGGAGGTTTGCCGCGCGATCTTCGATCCGACGCTCTATCCCACGAAACTCAACCAGCGGGCCGGCGACGACCTGCTGCTCACCTCGTCGAGCAACTACTACCGCGGCGTGAGCCAGGCCGAGGCCGAGCGCTTCTATGCGGAGATGGCTGCAGCCCACGCCTCCGATCCCGAACCGGTCTCCTACGGACTGAACTCGCAGCTGGTGAAGGATCCCGCGTCGGGACGCCTCTACGAGCGGACGTGGAAGGTCGGTGGCATGTACTCCGCCGCGATCGAGCGCGTGGTCTACTGGCTCGAGAAGGCCGCCGGCGTGGCCGAGGAGCCGCAGAAGACGAACATCGAGGCGCTGATCTCTTATTATAAGAGCGGCGACCTGAAGGAGTTCGACCGTTACAACATCGGCTGGGTGCGCGACACGCTCTCGAATGTCGATTTCGTGAACGGCTTCATCGAGGACTACGGCGATCCGCTGGGCCGCAAGGCGTCGTGGGAGGCCAACGTCAATTTCATGGATTCGGCGGCCTGCCACCGCACGGAGGTGATCTCCGAGAACGCTCAGTGGTTCGAGGACCATTCGCCCGTCGATCCCGCCTATCGCAAGAAGGAGGTCAAGGGTGTCTCGGCGAAGGTCATCACGGTGGCGATGCTCGGCGGCGACTGCTTCCCCTCGACACCGATCGGCATCAACCTGCCGAATGCCGACTGGATCCGCAAGGAGTACGGTTCGAAGTCGGTAACGATCGACAACATCACCTATGCTTATGACCAGGCCGCCCACGGCAACGGCTTCAACGAGGAGTTCGTGCTCCGCGCCGAAGACCGCGAGCGCATGGACCGCTACGGCAAGCTGGCCGACGACCTGCACACCGACCTGCACGAGTGCCTGGGCCACGGCTCGGGACAGCTGGCTCCGGGTGTCAGCGGCACGGCGTTGGGCAGCTACGCCTCGACGCTCGAGGAGGCGCGTGCCGACCTGTTCGGCCTCTACTACCTGGGTGATCCGAAGATGGTCGAGCTGGGCCTCGTGCCGTCGTTCGACGTGGCCAAAGCGGGCTATGCCAACTACATCCTCAACGGTATGATGACCCAGCTGGCGCGCATCGAGCCGGGAAAGAATGTCGAGGAGTCGCACATGCGCAACCGCAAGCTCATCTCCGAATGGTGCTACGAGCAGGGTAAGGCCGACAACGTCATCGAGCTGGTGAAGGAGCAGGGCAAGACCTACGTCGTGGTGAACGATTTCGAGAAGCTGCGTGCGCTCTTCGGCGAGCTGCTGCACGAGATGCAGCGCATCAAGTCCGAAGGCGACTACGAGGCGGGCCGCGATCTGGTAGAGCGTTATGCCGTGCAGGTCGATCCCGAGTTGCACAAGGAGGTGCGCGACCGTTACTATGCGCTGGGTATCGAGCCTTACGGAGGCTTCGTGAATCCCGAATATGAGCTTGTCGAGCAGGACGGCCGCATCGTCGATGTGAAGATCTCCTATCCGGCGGACTACGTCGGGCAGATGCTTGCCTACTCGCGCGACTATTCGTTCCTGCCGAACGTCAATTGACCGGCGGGGCCGATTCCGGATCCGGACGGAATGCCGGAAAGCCAAAAGAGAGCGGGTTGCCGAACATTCGGCAACCCGCTCTCTTTTTTCGGAAACGCTCCGAAGGACCGGAGCCCTATTGGACGGGGGCGATCTCCACGGAGTCGCTCGGCGTCGTGCCGGCATCGAGCAGATGCTCTTCGGGAACGCCCAGCGTGCGGTAGTAGTCGTTGAGCTCGGCCACGATCTCGCGGCGTCCGGCGTAACTGGCCAGGTAGTAGACGTTGCCCAGCTCATCGAGTTTCGCGTCGAGTTCGCTTGAGATCATGTCGCCCTGCAGCCCCTCGAAACGGAAATAGTACTCGATGTATTCGATCAGCGTGCGGGCATATTCACGCAGCAGTCTGTCGCCCTTCTCCGCAGCTTCCGGGACGCCCAGCGCCGAAGCGGCGTAGTAGGCCTCGAGGAAGGGGTAGGTATTTGCCTCGGTGAAGCGGATCTGCGACGTCGGGAGCTTCTCGAGTCCGAGGTCGAGCAGCTCGACACCCTCCTCGACCCGGTCCTGAACCATCAGTTCCTTCGCCACGCGGGCAAAGGCCTCCCGGGCATGCGATGCCGCGAGGTTATACTGGATGAAATAGTCGCAATAGATGTCCGGGTCGGCGAGGTTTCCGTAGCGGAACGTATCGCGCAGCAGCGGTGCGGCATAGTCGGGATCGACGCGGCCGATTTCGTAGGCGTTCTGCACGGGGGTGAGGATCGGCACCAGCCGGTAGGCGTAGCCGTCGAACTGGAGGTAGTCCATCAGCCCGAGGTTCTGCAGGATGTAGACCTGCGTGAGGTAGATGGGACGCTTCCAGTCGAAGTTGGCCAGCATGTCGAGCAGCATCAGTTCGTTCTTGGCCAGGGCCGAGCCCTTGAGGTTGAGGTAGACCGTATCCACCATCAGGTCGCGATCCTTCTCGGCGACGATTCCCGAGGCGATGGCATTCTCCTTGTTCACCGGCAGGGCGATACGCCGGCAGGGAATGTAGTCGGTCAGCGTACCGTCCACGAGGGCGGTCTTGCTGCGGGGATCCTCGCTGCGCACGAAGTCGATCACGTCGCGGATGTCCGTGGCCCGGTCGATGGCCTCGATGATCGGAACATAGTCGTTCGTATAGGTGTACTTGCTCTTGGGCAGCGAGAAGGGTACGCCGGGAGCCTCGTTGGCCCGGGTCTTCATCTCGTCGATGTACCATTCGCCGCCGAGGTAGGAGGTGTTCATGATCCGCACGTCGGGACGTACGCCGTAGACCTCCTGGTTGTTCCAGAGCGGGAAGGTGTCGTTGTCGCCGTAGTTGATGATGATCGAGTTGGGCAGCGTCGATTGGAGGTAGTTCCAGCCGATGTCGCGGGCCATGTAGCGTCCCGAACGGTCGTGGTCGTCCCAGTTCTGTGCCGCGAGGATCGCGGGAACGCACAGCCCGACCACGGTGGCGGCAACCACGACGGAGGTGTTGTCGCGGCGGGCAATGCGAGCGAAGAGTTCGCGCAGGGCCAGCGCGCCGAACCCGATCCAGATCGAGAAGGCGTAGAACGATCCGGCGTAGACGTAGTCGCGTTCACGCGGCTCGCCCGGCGAGGTGTTGAAGTAGAATACCAGGGCGATACCCGTCATGATGAAGAGCCACATGACGATCGAGAAGTTACGCGGGTCGCGGTTGAGCTGGTAGAGCAAGCCGATCAGACCGAGCAGGAAGGGCAGGAAGTAGTAGGTGTTGCGTCCCTTGTTTTCGGCCACTTCGCGCGGCAGCCCGTCCTGGGGGCCGACGTACTTCTCGTCGATCCATTTGATTCCCGAGAGCCAGTTGCCGTCGGTGATCGTCGTGCGTGAAGGCTGTATGTCGCTCTGACGCCCCACGAAATTCCAGAGGAAGTAGCGCCAGTACATGTACGAGAGCTGGTAGTTGAAGAAGTAGTAGAGGTTTTCGGCGAACGTCGGTTCTACCACCGTGCGCGTATCTCCGTAGGAGTCGGTGTAGACGCGCTTGCGGCCGAAGTCGAGGACCTCCTGACGCACGGGACGTCCCTGTTCGTCGCGGACGACCTCTCCGTTCTCGTCCCGGGCCACCTCCGTGCGGGTGCGATAGGCGCCCCACTGTTTGTAGGCCTGTTCACCCTTGTTGTAGTCCCACATGCGGGGGAACAGGTGCATGAACTCCGGCGCATGGGTGTAGTGCGAGGGGACCTTGACCGTCTTGTAGCGGCCGTCCTCGTCGAGGTAGGTGATCTCCTTCTCCACGAGAGACTTGGGGGGTGCCGAAAAATAGGGACCGTAGAGCAGCGGGCGGCTGCCGTACTGGTCGCGGTTGAGCACGGCCAGCAGGGCGTGCGGGTTGTTCGGATTGTTGGAGTTCATCGGCGGGTTGGCCACCGCGCGGATGGTCATCGAGGCGTAGGAGGAGAATCCCACGAGGATCATCGTCGTCGAGAGCAGCAGGATGTTCAGCAGGACGCGCCCCCGGCGGTGTGCGGTCCATGCGGCCCAGCCCAGTCCGAGGATCAGCGCCAGGGCGAAGACCACCATGCCCGAATTGGCGGGCAGTCCGAACGTATTGACGAAGAGCGTATCGACCTGTGCGCCGAGCCATACCGTATAGGGGATGATGATGTTGTTCACGAACAGCAGGATGGCGCAGGCGATGAGCGTCGTATAGGCCACGCCCTTGAAGGTAACCTTTTCCGTGGTGCGGAAGTAGTAGATGAAGGCCAGCGTGGGGATGGTCAGCAGGTTGAGGATGTGCACGCCGATCGAGAGCCCCATCAGGTAGGCGATCAGCACGATCCAGCGCGAGGCGTGGGGCTGGTCGGCCTGCTCCTCCCACTTGAGCATGAGCCATACGACCAGTGCCGTGAACATCGACGAGAGGGCGTAGACCTCGCCTTCGATGGCCGAGAACCAGAACGTGTCGGTGAAGGTGTAAGCCAGGGCGCCGACGGCACCGGCCCCCAGGGCGGCACAGGTCTGTACGCGCGAGGGCTCTCCGCCGCGCCGGGTCATCATGCGGCGGGCCAGGTGGGTGATCGTCCAGAAGAGGAAAAGGATGCAGAAGGCGCTGGCCAGCGAGTTCATCGCATTGACGGCGATACCCACATAGTCGGGATTTCCGAAGGTGAAGAGGGTGGCCAGACGGGCCAGCATCATGAACAGCGGGGCTCCGGGCGGGTGGCCCACTTCGAGTTTGTAGGAGGTGGCGATGAATTCCGAGCAGTCCCAGAGGCTCGAGACGGGCTCCATCGTCATGAGGTAAACGATCGCGGCGATGGCGAAAACCACCCATCCCGTGATGTTGTTCCAGCGTTTGAAAAATGTCATATGATCCGTAAAATACTCGGGTTTATCGGGCAAAGATACGCAATTAACGTGCGATTTCCAATTCTTATTATCTCAATGTGCGGCGGAGTGCCGTCCGTGGGAATTTTTCGCGTCCACCATGCCGGAGTATGGCGAAAAAATCGTAACTTTACCCGTTCGAAACGAATATTTGTTTGCACTATGGATTCCAAACTCGTACTTTACAATACGCTCACCCGCCGCAAGGAGGAGTTCGAGCCGCTGACGCCGGGACGTGTCGGGATGTATGTCTGCGGACCGACCGTTTACGGTGATCCGCACCTGGGCCATGCCCGTCCGGCCGTAACCTTCGACCTGCTGTTCCGTTACCTGAAGGCCTCGGGTTACAAGGTGCGTTATGTACGGAACATCACCGACGTGGGGCACCTCGAGCACGATGCCGACGAGGGCGAGGACAAGATCGCCAAGAAGGCGCGCCTCGAGCAGCTCGAACCGATGGAGGTGGCCCACTACTATACGGAGCGCTACCACCGGGCGATGGATGCGCTCAACGTCGAGACCCCCTCGATCGAGCCCCATGCCTCGGGCCATATCATCGAGCAGATCGAGTTCGTGAAGCGGATCCTCGAGGACGGCTATGCCTACGTCTCGAACGGATCGGTCTATTTCGACGTCGAGAAATACAACGGAAAATACCACTACGGACGCCTCTCGGGCCGCAACCTGGAGGATATCGTGGCCAACACGCGCGAGCTGGACGGACAGTCGGACAAACGCCACTCCTACGATTTCGCGTTGTGGAAGAAGGCGGCGCCCGAGCATATCATGCACTGGCCTTCGCCCTGGGGCGAGGGATTCCCCGGCTGGCACATGGAGTGCTCGGCGATGAGCACCAAATACCTCGGTGAGCGCTTCGACATCCACGGCGGCGGCATGGACCTGATGTTCCCGCACCACGAGTGCGAGATCGCGCAGTCCACGGCGGCCCTCGGCCACGACTCGGCGCGCTTCTGGGTGCACAACAACATGATTACGATCAACGGTCAGAAGATGGGCAAGTCGCTCGGCAACTTCATCACCCTCGAGGAGCTCTTCACGGGCCGCCACAAGCTGCTCGAACAGGCCTATTCGCCGATGACGATCCGCTTCTTCGTCCTGCAGGCGCACTACCGCTCGACGCTCGACTTCTCGAACGAGGCGCTGCAGGCCGCCGAGAAGGGCCTCGACCGCCTGATGAAGGGCATCGAGACGCTCGACAGGCTGCAGCCGTCGGAGGCCTCGACGGTGCATCCCGAGGAGCTCGAGGAGCGCTGCCGCACGGCGATGGACGACGATCTGAACTCGCCGATGGTCATCTCTGCGCTCTTCGACTGGGTGCGTACGATCAACCAGATCGCCGACGGCAAGGAGCGGATCTCGGCCGCCGACCTCGAACAGCTGCGGCAGACGGTGCACCGCTATGCGTTCGATATTCTCGGCCTGCGCGACGAGAAGGCCGCCGGTGCCGCCGCGGGCCGCGACTACGTTACGCCGCTGGTCGAGATGCTGCTCGATATCCGCCAGCAGGCCAAGGCCGCGAAGGACTGGCCGACTTCGGACCGCATCCGCGACGGGCTGACCGCGGCGGGTATCCGCGTAAAGGACCGCAAGGACGGTTCGGACTGGGAACTGGAATAACGCGCATGGGAATGGTACGAACGGCTCTTTTCCGCAGATGCGTCTGCCTGGGTATATTGTTCGCCGCCGTGGGGCTGGCGGGGTGTTCGCCCATGACGGCCCTGCAGGTGCGTGAGCGGACATCGGTCGTCGATGGGGCTCCCGATCCGCAGCGGATCGCCGAGCTGACGCGGCATCCGATGACGGTCGGTGCGGAGGAGAGCTATGCGCTGCTCGTCGATCTGCTTTTCTCGGAAGGGTGTCTGATCGAGAACGCGGACAAGGCTTCGGGAATCGTAGTGGCCCGGCAGGTGCTGCCGCTCGAGATGGCTTCGGTGATTCCGGTTGCCGGAGAGATCCGCCGGATGAGTTTTCGGGTCGCTCCGGCAGGGCTGACCTCGGAGGTGGACCTTATCATCTATGTTTCGCGCCAGTGGTACTCGAACGATACCTCCTCGTTCAGTACCGAGGAGCTGGGACTATCCACCGACCCGGCGCTTTACCGGGAGTGGTTCGACAAGCTCGACCGCGCGGTGCCGCGGTAAGATAAAATAAACGTTTATGCCTGCAACACAACTTAAATCGGCAGCCATGGAGCTCGGAACGGAGCGTATCCGGAAGCTGCTTATGCAATATGCCGTTCCGGCGGTGGTGGCCATGACGGCCTCCTCGCTCTACAACATGGTCGATAGTATCTTTATCGGCCACGGTGTAGGCCCGCTTGCCATTTCGGGTCTGGCGCTCACCTTCCCGCTGATGAACCTCGCCGCGGCGTTCGGTTCGCTGGTGGGCGTGGGTGCCGCGACGCTCGTGTCGATGCGTCTCGGACAGCGCGACTACGACACGGCCCAGCGGGTGCTGGGCAATGTCGTGATGCTCAACCTGATCCTGGGTATCGGCTTCGGGTTCGTGGTCCAGCTCTTCCTGGATCCGATCCTCTACTTCTTCGGAGCCAGCGATGCGACGATCGGCTACGCCCGCGAATACATGACCGTCATCCTCGCGGGTAACGTCGTTACCCACATGTATCTGGGTCTGAACTCCATCCTGCGCGCCTCGGGACATCCCCGCAAGGCGATGTACGCGACGATCAACACGGTGATCATCAATGCCGTGCTCGACCCGCTGTTCATCTACGGCTTCGGCTGGGGCATCCGCGGGGCGGCCATTGCCACGATTCTCGCGCAGGTCATCTCGCTCATGTGGCAGTTCCGCCTGCTTTCGGACCGCAGCGAGCTGATCCACTTCCGCCGCGGCATCTACCGCCTGCGGCGCAAGATCGTCCGTGATATCCTGGCCATCGGCATGTCGCCATTCCTGATGAACCTCACGGCCTGTTTCATCGTGATCCTGATCAACAAGGGCCTGAAAACCTACGGCGGCGACCTGATGATCGGCGCCTACGGCATCGTGAACCGGCTGGCCTTCATCTTCGTGATGATCGTCATGGGTGTGAACCAGGGCATGCAGCCCATTGCGGGCTACAATTTCGGTGCCCGGCAGTACGACCGCGTGCTGCGGGTGCTGCGCCTGACGATCATCTGCGCCGTGGCCGTTACCACGGCGGGTTTCATCGTCGGCGAGTTTCTCCCGCATGTGGCCGTGTCGCTGTTCACCACCGACGAGGAGCTGATCCGGCTGGCCGTCGAGGGTATGCGCATCGTTTTCATCTGCTTCCCGATCGTCGGTTTCCAGATGGTGGCCACGAACTTCTTCCAGAGCATCGGCATGGCCGGAAAGGCGATCTTCATGTCGCTGACGCGGCAATTGCTCTTCCTGCTTCCCGGACTTATCTTCCTGCCGCACTTCTTCGAGGTCTCGACTCCCTGGGACGGTAGCTGGGGCGTCTGGTGCGCCATGCCGGTTTCGGATTTTCTGGCTACGGTCGTGGCCTTCTTCATGCTGACATATCAACTGCGGAAGTTCCGGGGCCATCTCGCTGCGGAGCCTTCTGCCGCAAATAAACCGAGTGAATCATGAAAGAGTATTTCGTCATCAACATAGGTCGCCAGCTGGGCAGCGGCGGCAAGGATATCGCAGCGATCATCGCCCGCCGCCTCGGCATCCGGGTCTACGACAAGGAGCTGATCAACCTGGCGGCCGAACAGAGCGGTCTGTGTGCCGAATTTTTCGAAAAAGCCGACGAGAAGGAGTCGCGCAACGTCCTTTCGACGATGATCGGCTACCTGCGCTCTCCCTTTGCCGGAAGCTGCACCAACGTTCCGAACGTGCTGTCGAACGACGCGCTGTTCCAGATCCAGAGCGACGTGATCCGCGACCTGGCGGAGAAGGAGTCGTGCATCTTCGTCGGGCGTTGTGCCGATTATATCCTGCGCGAGCATCCGCGGCGGGTCGATGTCTTCATTTCGGCCGATGACGGGGACCGTATCCGCCGCATCTGCGACCGTCTGGGATGTACGGCCGAAGAGGCCCGTGCGCAGATGGAGCGCGGGGATACCCGGCGCGCCGATTACTACAACTATTACAGTTCGAAAACCTGGGGGGCGGCTTCGACCTATCACCTGTGCATCAACTCTTCGGTTTTCGGCGACGAAGGAACGGCGGATTTCATCCTCGACTTCGCCTCGCGCAAACTCGGCATGAAATTCTGACTTATGGTACTTGCGGAACAGATCAAGGATATGGAGCAGCGCCGTGCGGCGCTGGAGCGGTGCCTGGGCATCGAGCAGAAGCGTATCGACCTTCGGAACGAGGAGGAGAAGACGCAGGAGCCCGACTTCTGGGAGAACCCCGACAAGGCGCGCGAGCAGTTGCGCAAGGTGGCGGGCATCAAGGCGTGGATCGAGGATTACGACGCCGTCTGCAAGGAGGTCGAGGACCTGCAGCTGATGCCCGACTTCGTGAAGGAGGGTGTGGTGAGCGAGGCGGAGCTGGACGAGCAGTACGCCCGGACGCTCGACCGCATCGAGAAGCTCGAGATGCGCAACATGCTGCGGCGCGACGAGGACAAGCTCGGTGCCATCATGGATATCAATGCCGGTGCGGGCGGCACGGAGGCGCTCGACTGGGCTTCGATGCTGCTGCGCATGTATACCCGCTGGGGCGAGGCGCACGGCTACAAGGTCAAGGTGCTCGACTACCAGGCCGGCGACGAGGTGGGCGTGAAGTCCTGCACCCTGGAGTTCGAGGGTGAATACGCCTACGGATACCTCAAGAGCGAGAACGGCGTGCACCGCATGGTACGACTCTCGCCCTTCAATGCCAACAACAAGCGTCAGACGACCTTTGCGTCGGTCTTCGTCTCGCCCGCCGTGGACGACTCGATCGAAATTACGATCAACCCTGCGGATATCGAGTGGGACACGTTCCGTTCGTCGGGTGCCGGCGGCCAGAACGTCAATAAGGTCGAGACGGCCGTGCGGCTGCGCTACCACGGCAAGGACCCCGATACGGGCGAGCCGGTCGAGTTCCTGATCGAGAACATGGAGACGCGCTCGCAGCTGATGAACCGCGAGAATGCCATGCGGATCCTGCGTTCGAAACTCTACCAGCGCGAACTGGACAAGCGCATGGCCACGCAGCAGGCCCTCGAGGCTTCGAAGAAGAAGATCGAGTGGGGCTCGCAGATCCGCTCCTATGTTTTCGACGACCGTCGGGTGAAGGACCACCGTACGGGGGTGCAGACCTCGGCCGTCGAGGCGGTCATGGACGGAGATATCGATGCCTTCATCAAGGCCTATCTCATGGAGTTCGGCGGTAATCTCTCCTGACGGCAATGCGACGGCGGATCCTGCTGACGATGGCTTTTCTGTGGATGCTGACGGCGTCCGCAGCCGCGCAGGTGCTGGTCGGCATGACCGATACGGCGGCCTATTTCCCGCGGCTCGAGGGACGCCGCGTGGCGGTGCTGGCGAATCAGACCTCCGTGGCCGCGATGCCCGGCGCAGCGGGTGCCGATGCTTCGGGATGCGTCCATCTGGTCGATCTGCTCCATGAACGGGGCTTCGACCTGACGGGCATCTTCTCGCCCGAGCACGGATTCCGCGGTACGGCCGATGCCGGGGAGCATGTCGGCAACTCGCGCGACGCGAAAACGGGCATTCCGATCCGTTCGCTCTACGACGGAGGCTCGGGCCGCCCTTCGATGGAAACGATGCGCACGTTCGACGTGCTGGTCATCGATCTGCAGGATGTCGGGCTGCGCTTCTATACCTACTATATTACGATGCTGCGGTTGATGGATGCCGCGGCGGATGCCGGCCGCGAGGTGATCCTGCTCGATCGACCCAATCCCAACGGCGACAAGGTCGAAGGCCCGCTGCTCGACATGAAATACCGCTCGGGTGTCGGGGCGCTGCCCATTCCCGTGCTGCACGGCATGACGCTCGGCGAAATAGCCCTCATGGCCCGTGGCGAGGGGTGGGCCAAATCCGGGACGCTGACCGTCGTGCGCTGCCGCAACTATACGCACGCCACCGAATACACGCTGCCCGTGGCGCCTTCGCCCAATCTGCCGACGCAGCGGGCCATCTATCTCTATGCGGCGCTCTGCCCCTTCGAAGGGACGGTTGTCAGCCTCGGACGCGGCACCGACCTCCCGTTCGAGTGCTATGGTCATCCCGACCTGAAGGATCGCAACTACACCTTTACGCCCCGCCCGACGGCCGGGGCCAAGCACCCGCCGCTCGAAGGCCGCCTGTGCCGGGGTGTCGATCTGCGCGAAATGCCTCTCGACGAGGCGCGGCAGGTCGGTTTCTCCCTCCGGTATGTGATCGATGCCTACCATGACCTCGAGGCGCTGGGCGACGGTTTCTTCACGCCGATGTTCGAAAAACTGGTCGGCGCGGGCTGGGTGCGCGAGATGATCCGCGCGGGGGCTACCGATGCCGAGATCCGCGCCCGCTGGCTGCCCGAGGCGGAGCAGTTCCGGACGCTGCGGACCAAATACCTCCTCTACGAAGAGTAGGATTCCCCTTTCTCTCTTTAGTATACCTCCCGGATGCGGTCCTCCTCGGTGATCGGCCGCAGCACGCGGCACGGATTTCCCGCGGCGATGACCCGCGCCGGGATGTCGTGTGTTACGACGCTACCGGCACCGATCACGGCGCCGTCGCCGATCGTTACGCCCTGCGTGATGACGACATGCCCGCCGATCCAGACGTCGTTGCCGATGCGTACGGGCAGCGAGCGCATGATTCCCTCGGCCCGCTGGTCGGGCTGCAGGGCATGGCTTACGGTGTAGATACCCACGTTGGGGCCGATCAGCACGCGGTCGCCGATCGTTACGGGGGCCTCGTCGAGGATCGTGAGGTTGAAGTTCCCGACAAAACCGTCGCCGATGCGGATCTGCGTTCCGAAATCGCAGTGGAAAGGGCTGTGCAGCGTGCATCCTTCGCCCAGGTGTCCGAAGAGTTCGCGCAGGATCGCTTCGCGCTCCTCGCGGTGGCCCGGCGGCAGCTGGTTGAGCCGGAAACAGAGCTCTTCGGCCCGGTGCAGCTCCGCGCCGATCGGCGGACAGACGGCATGCAGCCAGTAGCCGGCCTTCATTCTTTCGAGTTCATTCATCCTGTTAGCGGTTTTTCCGGAAATATTCGTAGACGGTTCTTGAAATCGTTGCGATCAGTGCCGTATTGGCTGCGTCATCGGCCGGAGAGTCGATGACCATAACGGCGATGCAGTAGCTGCTGCCGTCGGGCAGCCGGACGTATCCGGCATCGTTCTCCGCAATCCGGATCCCTTGCAATATGCGGTCCGATGACCCGGTCTTGTGCCCGAGAACCGTCCCTTCGGGCAGCCCGGCGCGCAGTTTGTTTGCTCCGGTCGTCGCGCCCTCCAGCAGGTGCCGCAGGAAGGTCTCCTGTGCGGGCGGGAGAAAGCCTCCCTGCAGGAAGCGGGCGAAAAGTGCACACAACGCCGAGGGTCGCGCAACGTTGATCCGCTGGTTTTCCGGATCAAGGTGCATCGTGTGCTCGGAGGCGGCGATCCGGAATCCGTCGAATCCCCGTGCACGAAGGTATTGATCGACCGCCTCGGGGCCTCCGACAAGATCCAGCAGCCGGTCGCAGGCGATATTGTCGCTCAGCGAGGTGCTGTAATGGAGCAGAGCCGCGAGCGTAACGCGTCCGCCCGTTTCCGGCAGCGAGTCGCGCAGGGGGCTGTATGTCCCGCTTTCGAGCCATTCGGGTCCGACGTCTATGGGCGTTGAAAGCGGGATATCTTCCCTTGCGGCCTTCTCCAATACGGCCAGGGCCAGCGGGAACTTGAAGATGCTCAACATGGGCAGCAGGCTGTCCTGTCGCGAGAACACGGTTCCGTCGGGACCGAGTACGGCAATGCCGATCCGGGCCCCGGGAAGGCTTTCCGCAAGGCTGTCGAGCTCCCGTTCGAGCGTGGAGGACGTTCCCGCACATCCGGCGAGAAGCAGACATCCGACAAGAAGAAATCGTTTCATGGGGGGTATGTTGAAAACAAAAAACGCGCTCCGGTATTCCGGAGTGCGTTTTTTCGGAATGTACTTTGGTCGTTACTCCGAAACGATTGCCTCGCTCGGGCAAACGCCTGCGCAGGTGCCGCAGTCGATGCACTTGTCCGGATCGATCACATAGATGTCGCCGGCCGAGATGGCCTCAACGGGGCATTCGCCGATGCAGGTTCCGCAAGCAACGCAGGAGTCGGTGATTTTGTAAGCCATTGCAGTAAAAATTTATTGTTATGAGTTTGTTTGTGTCCGACAAATATAGGAAACTTATTTGATAATATCAAAACCCGTGTAAGGAATCAGCACCTCGGGGATCCGGATTCCTTCGGGAGTCTGGAAATTCTCGAGCAGGGCGGCCACGATGCGCGGCAGGGCCAGCGACGAGCCGTTGAGCGTGTGGGCCAGGTGGATCTTCTTCTCGCCGTCGCGGTAGCGGAGCTTGAGGCGGTTGGCCTGGAACGACTCGAAGTTCGAGACCGAGGAGACCTCCAGCCAGCGCTTCTGCGCCTCGGAGTAGACCTCGAAGTCGTAGGTCAGGGCCGAGGTGAAGGACATGTCGCCGCCGCAGAGCCGCAGGATGCGGTAGGGGAGTCCGAGCGAGCGGACGATCCCCTCGACGTGGGCCACCATGCCGTCGAGCGCCTCGTACGATACGTCGGGCAGCGACAACTGGACGATCTCCACCTTGTCGAACTGGTGCAGACGGTTCAGACCGCGGACATCCTTGCCGTAGGAGCCGGCCTCGCGGCGGAAGCAGGGGGTATAGGCGGTCATCTTCACCGGGAAATCCTTCTCGTCAAGGATCACGTCGCGGTAGATGTTCGTTACGGGAACCTCTGCCGTGGGGATCATGTAGAAGTTATCGACCGTGGCGTGGTACATCTGCCCCTCCTTGTCGGGCAGCTGTCCGGTGCCGAATCCCGAAGCCTCGTTCACCATGATCGGCGGCTCCACCTCGAGATAGCCTGCACGGGTGTTGCAGTCGAGGAAGTAGTTGATCAGCGCGCGCTGCAGCCGGGCGCCCTTGCCCTTGTATACGGGGAATCCCGCGCCGGTGAGCTTCACGCCCAGGTCGAAGTCGATGATGTCGTACTTGCGGGCCAGTTCCCAGTGGGGCAGCGGGTTTTCGGGCAGCTGCGTGTAGCTTTCGACGAGTTTGACCACGAGGTTGTCCTCGGCCGTCTTGCCCTCGGGAACGATCTCCGCGGGGAAGTTGGGGAGCGTTACGAGCGTCGCCTGGAGTTCCTGCTGCACGTCGTTCGACTCGGCCTGCAGGCGCGAGGATTTCTCCTTGAGGTCGGCCACGAAGTGCTTGCGCTCCTCGGCCTCCTCGCGGCGGCCCTGGCCCATCAGGGCGCCGATCTCCTTGGCGGCCTTGTTCTGTGCGGCGAGTGTCGTGTCGAGCTCCACCTGGATGGCCTTGCGGCGGTCGTCGAGGGCGATGATCTTTTCGATGGCGGATGCGGCGTCCACACCCTTCTTGGCCAGACGGCGTACGGCGGCTTCCTTGTCGTCGCGGATTTGCTTCAGTGTAAGCATGGTATCTTGTGTTTTTCGTGTTTTCGCGTTACGGAGTGCAAAAATAGTAAATTCGGCGCAATCTTGCACGTCCGCACCCGGGAATTTTTCTCCGGCTCCGGCACCCGGGCTCCGTCTGCGGCTACTCCCCGAAGAGCGGCCAGGCCGGGTCGGGCCGCCACGAGGCGCGCATCAGGGCCTTGAGCTCCTCGGCGATCCCGGGATAGCGGTCGATGACGTTGTGCTCCTCGGCGGGATCCTCCCGGAGGTTGTAGAGCTCGTAACGGGGGTTTTCGGAGCGAATGTCGAGGTGCAGCAGCTTCCAGTCGCCGCGGTAGAGGGCTTCGCGGCCGTCGAGTTCCATGAATCCGAAGTAGAAGGTTTCGTGCCGGGGCTGCTCTCCGCGTCCCTCGAGTGTCGGCATCAGGCTGATGCCCTCCTCGGGAAGCTGTATGTCGGAGCCGATCGCCTCGGCGAAGGTCGCCGGAAGGTCCCAGAAGGCGACGGCCGTGTCGCTGGTCGAGCCTTCGGCGATGTGCCCGGGCCACGAGACGATCATCGGCACGCGGATGCCGCCCTCGTAGAGGTCGCGTTTGTAACCCCGGTAGGGGCCGTTGCTGTCGAAGAAGTCGGGATCGGCGCCGCCCTCCATGTGGGGGCCGTTGTCGCTGGCGAAGAGGAGAATCGTGTTGTCGAGCAGCCCCTTTTCGCGGAGTTTGGCGACCAACTCTCCGACGTAGAGGTCCAGCCGGGTAATCATCGCGGCGAAGGCCGCCCGGGGATACTCCTGCGAGCAGTAGCCGCCGCGGCGGAACGCGGGACCCGAGTCGATGCCTCGGTAGGGGGTCTCCTCCCAGCGTCCGCGGAAGCGCTGCATGATGCTGTCTTCGGGGACGATCAGCTCGGCATGCGGGAGGGTCGTGGGGTAGAAGAGCAGGAAGGGGGCCTCCTCCGCGGCCGCCTCGTCGAGAAACTCCAGCGCCTTGCGGTGGATCAGGTCCGGGGCGTAGGTTCCCTCGCCGTAGGGTACCGCTTCGGTGTTGTCCGCGAGCTCTACGCGGCGGTCGTTTTCCCAAAGATGGTCGGGGTAGTAGCTGTGGGCCAGCAGCTGGCAGTTGTAGCCGAAGAACCGGTCTACGCCCTGCCGTTGCGGATCGCCCGTCGAGCCGATGAATCCCAGCCCCCACTTGCCGAAGACGCCCACGCGGTATCCGGCCTCGTCGAAGAGCTGCAGCAGGCGTGCCGAGCCCTCCGGCAGGGGGTATTGTCCCTCGGGCGGGAGTTCGATGTTGCCCCGGACGGGCGTATGGCCCGAGTGGGTTCCCGTCAGCAGGCACGAACGCGACGGGGCGCTCACGGTCGTGCCCGAGTAACAGCGCGTGAAGCGCATGCCGCGGGCGGCGAGCGAGTCGATATGGGGCGTTTGAAAACGCTGCTGTCCGTAGCAGCTCAAGTCGCCGTAGCCGAGGTCGTCGGCCAGAATGAAGACCACGTTGGGCCGTTTGGCGTTGTCGGCCGGGGGTGTTTGTGCCGCTGCCTGTTTTGCGGTGGCGGTGCCGGCGAGGAGCAGGCCGCCCAGAAGCAGTTTCTCGTTCATGGTGCGTGCTTGTTTTGCGGTTTTGGGACTTTAAAGATAGTGATTCTGTCCGGAAAGGGGGTGAAATCCCGGAAAAAGCTTTATCTTTGTTTCCGGATGGAGAAGATATCTTCGGGAAAGATCGAGCTGCTTGCTCCGGCGCGGGATTTTGCCGCGGCGGTGGCTGCCGTGGATTACGGCGCCGATGCCGTCTACATGGGCGGCGCGAGGTTCGGGGCGCGTCAGGCTGCGGGAAATACGACCGAACAGATCGCCCGGGCCGTGGAGTATGCCCACCGCTACGGCGTGCGGATCCATGCCACGCTCAACACGCTGCTGTGGGACGATGAACTCGGGGAGGCCGAACGTCAGGCCCGGGAGTTGATCGCCGCGGGGGTCGATGCGCTGATCGTGCAGGACATGGCCCTGCGGCGCATGAACCTTCCCGTCGAGCTGCACGCCTCGACGCAGATGTGCAACCGCACGCCCGAGGGGGTCCGGTTCCTTGCCGATGCTGGCTTTGCCCGGGTGATTCTGGAGCGCAACCTCACGCTCGAGGAGATCCGTGCGATCTGCCGCGCCACGACGGCCGAGGTGGAGTGTTTCGTCCACGGAGCCATCTGCGTGGGTTACAGCGGCCGCTGCTTCCTGTCGCGGTCGATGTCCGCGCGCAGCGGCAACCGGGGCGCCTGCAGCCAGCCCTGCCGCCTGACCTATGACCTGACCGACGGCCGCGGCCGCACCTACCTGCAGGGACGGCACCTGCTGTCGGTGCGCGACCTGAACCTCTCGGAGCATCTGGGTGAGCTGATCGATGCCGGCGTTTCGTCGTTCAAGATCGAGGGGCGGCTGAAGGATCTGACCTATATCCGCAATGTGGTGGCCTACTACCGCCGGGCCGTGGACAAGGCGCTGGCCGCGCGTCCGCAGCTGCAGCGCGCTTCGGTCGGCGAGAGCCGTCCGGATTTCGATCCCGACCCCTCGAAGAGCTTTACGCGCGGCGAGTCCGAATACTTCTTCGCGGGCAAGTGTGCCGGTGTGGCGTCGTTCGACACGCCGAAGGCGGTCGGTGAACGCATCGGACGGGTTGCCCGCGTCGAGCGCAACGCGTTCCGGCTGGAGAACCCGGAGGGGGTGCAGCTTGCCTCGGGCGACGGCATCTGCTTCCGTTCGGAGGCGGGGTTTGTCGGCACGAACGTCAATGCGGTGGAGGGTGCGCGGATCGTGCCCAACCGCATGGAGGGGATTCGCCCGGGCGCGGAGGTCTACCGCAACTACGACCGGCTCTTCACGCTGCGCGTCGAGCGCAGCCGCACGCGGCGGGTGATTCCCGCCACGGCCCGGGTGGAGACTTGGGAAGATGGCGTGCGGATCACCTTTACGGATTGCGAAGGCTTCACGGCCGCGGCCGAACGGCACCTCGCCCTGGAGACGGCCCGCAATCCCGAAGCCAATGCCGCCTCGCTGCGGCAGCAGGCCGCGCGCAGCGGCGATACGATTTTCGAGGTCCGCGACGTGGAGCTCCGGGGCACGGAGCGTTTCGTCCCGGCGTCGCTGCTGGCCGAACTGCGCCGCGAAGGACTTGACCGGCTCCTTGCGGCGCGGATGGCCCGCAGGTTCGAACACCGCATTCTGCCCGAAAATCCGGCGGCGCGCTACCCCTCGGAGCGGCTCGCGGCCGAGGAGAACGTTACGAACCGCCTGGCCGAGGCCTTCTACCGCGACCACGGCGTGCAGCGGATCGAGCGGGGGTTGGATCTCGCTCCGACGACTGCGGGGCATCCGGTGATGCGGACGGCCTACTGCATCCGCCGTGAGATCGGCGAGTGCCTGAAGGAGCATCCGCGGCTGCGGGGCGAGCTGTGGCTCGAGCGGGGCCGGCATCGCTATCGGCTTGAATTCGATTGCGTGCGGTGCGAGATGTCCCTGGTGGATGCTTCGGAGGAGAGAAATGAAAAGAAACCAAATAAATAGATTGAAGATGAGAAAACAGATGTTGGCCCTGACGGCGTTGCTCCTGACGGGCGTAGTATGGGGCGCTGCGGCGCAGACCTGGAACGAATGGCGCGACCCGGAGGTCAATGCGGTCAATCGGCTGCCGATGCGCTCCTCGTTCGAAGCCGGCGAGCGGCTGTCGCTCGACGGCATATGGCGTTTCATGTGGGTGCGCGACGCTTCGGACCGTCCCGAAGGGATCTGGCGCACGGACTATGACGACCGGGCGTGGGGGACGATGCCCGTTCCCGGGATTTGGGAGGTGAACGGCTACGGCGACCCGATCTACGTCAATGTGGGCTATGCCTGGCGGGGTAACTTCCAGAGCGATCCCCCGCTGATTCCCGATGCGGAGAACCATGTGGGCTCCTATCGCCGGGAATTCGACGTTCCGGAGTCGTGGACGGGCAAGCAGATCACCCTGTCGATCGGCTCGGCCACGTCGAACGTCTATGTCTGGGTGAACGGCCGATTCGTCGGATACAGCGAGGACAGCAAACTGGCCGCGCAGTTCGACGTAACAAAATATGTGCATCCGGGCCGCAATCTGATCGCCATGCAGGTGTTCCGCTGGTCGGACGGCTCCTATCTGGAGGATCAGGACTTCTGGCGCCTCTCGGGCATTGCCCGCGGCGTGGAGCTCCGGGCCCGCGACCGGGCGCATCTGGAGGATGTGCGCATCACGCCGTCGCTCGACGCCTCGTACCGCGACGGGGAGTTGCGTGTGGAGACGACCACCACGCCGCAGGTGCGTGCGCTGACGCTGACCCTGCGCGATGCAGCCGGACAGGAGGTTGCCTCGGAGAAGCTCACGCCCGTCAAGGGGACGGCCGCCACGACCTTCCGGGTGGCGGATCCCGCGAAGTGGTCGGCCGAAACGCCGAACCTCTATACGCTTGAGATTGCCGTGTCGGACGGCCGCCGGACGACCGAAACCGTCCGGCAGAACGTCGGCTTCCGCACCGTGGAGATCCGCGATGCGCAGCTGCTCGTGAACGGCCAACCGGTGCTGATCAAGGGTGCCGACCGCCACGAGATGGATCCGCTGAAGGGCTATGTGGTGAGCCGCGAGCGGATGATCGAGGATATCCGGATCATGAAGGAATTGAATATCAATGCCGTGCGTACGAGCCACTATCCCAACGATCCGCAGTGGTACGACCTCTGCGACCGGTATGGAATTTATGTGGTCGATGAGGCCAATGCCGAGTCGCACGGCATCAGCTACGGCGTCTTCGGCGAGAAGGCGCTGGCCGGGAATCCCGCCTATGCCAAGGCGCATGTCGAGCGGAGCAGCCGCATGGCGCAGCGCGACAAGAACCATCCTTCGGTCATCATCTGGTCGCTGGGCAACGAGGCGGGCATGGGCCCCAACTTCGAGGCTTCGTACCGCTGGGTCAAGGAGTACGATCCGTCGCGTCCGGTGCAGTACGAGCAGGCGATGGCCTACAAGCCCGAGGAGGGCATTCCCTATACGGACATCATCTGCCCGATGTACTGGGACTACGACCGTTGCCGGGAGTATTGCGAGTCGAACCCCACGAAGCCGCTGATCCAGTGTGAATATGCCCACGCCATGGGCAACTCCATGGGCGGTTTCGACCTCTACTGGGATCTCGTGCGCAAGTACCCCGTCTACCAGGGCGGCTTCATTTGGGACTTCGTCGATCAGGGTCTGGCCCGCTATGAGGCCGACGGCCGCGTGTCGTTCTGCTACGGCGGCGACTACAACAACTACGACGCTACGGACAACTCGTTCAACAACAACGGTATCATTGCCGCCGACCGCAGCTACCATCCGCATGCCTACGAGGTGCAGCGGCAATACCAGTCGGTATGGACCACGCCGCTGGATCTGACGCAGGGCCGTGTCGAGATCTATAATGAAAACTTCTTCCGCGGACTGGAAAACTACACGCTGGATTGGGAACTCGTGGCCGACGGCCGTGTCGTGAAGCGCGGTACGGTGGACGCTCTCGAGGTGGCCCCGCAGCAGCGCCGCATGTATGACCTGGGCTTCACGGAGACCGATATCCCCGAGGAGGCCAACGAGGTGCTTCTCAATGTGGCCTACCGTCTGCGCAATGCCGAGCCGCTGCTGGAGGCCGGCTTTGCCGTAGCCCGCCAGCAGCTTGTCGTCCGTGCCTACGACTTTGCCGGACACCTCGATGCTCCGGCCGTGGAGCGCCCCGTGGAGATTACCACTTGGGAGCGCGGCACGCGTGTCGAGGGCGATTGCTGGGAGGCCTTCTTCTCGCGCGACGGATTCCTCACGCAGTACCGCTTCGAGGACCGCGACCTGTTGGCCGAAGGGGCTTCGCTGCGCCCGCAGTTCTGGCGTGCGCCGACCGAGAACGATCTGGGTGCGGGCCTCGACCGCAAACTCTCCGTCTGGAAACATCCCGCGATGAAGCTCGAATCGTTCGACAAGGCCGTCGAGGAGGGTGTGGCTGTGCTGACGGCCCGTTATACGCTTCCCGAGGTGGGTGCCTCGCTGACGCTTTGCTACCGGATCGACGGTGCGGGCGGCATGGAGGTTACCGAGACCATGGAGCCCGGTGCGGAGGCGGCTCCGGACCTCTTCCGCTTCGGCATGACGATGGAGATGCCGGCCCGCTACAACCGGATCCTCTACTATGGCCGCGGAGCGCACGAGAACTATGCCGACCGCCTCTCGTCGGCCGATCTGGGCCTCTATGACCAGCGGGTTTCGGATCAGTACCACGATGCCTATGTGCGTCCCCAGGAGTCGGGCACGAAGAGCGACGTGCGCTGGTGGCGTGTGCTCGATACGTCGGGCTCGGGTGTGGAGATCCGCTCCGACGCACCCTTCTCGGCTTCGGCGCTGCCCTATTCGACCGAGGCGCTCGATGTCTCCAACTTCCCGCCGCAGCAGCACTCCGGACCGCTGCAGCCCGATGGCCGCACGCATGTGAACTTCGACCTGCGGCAGATGGGCCTCGGATGCAT
Organism: Candidatus Alistipes stercoravium; assembly: GCA_019119615.1. Lineage (GTDB taxonomy): Bacteria > Bacteroidota > Bacteroidia > Bacteroidales > Rikenellaceae > Alistipes > Alistipes stercoravium. Next base: position 27,565 of record DWWQ01000041.1, read on the forward strand.
CAACTCGTGGGGCGAGCTCCCGCTGGAGCAGTTCCGCATTCCCTATGGCGACTATACCTTCCGCTTCCGGATCGAACCGGTCGTCCGCTGATATGAGAAAATACCGGTCGGAGGCGGAAGCGCGCTCCGACCGGTTTGCATTTTTACCTTGTATGCAAGAACAACTGACGCCCGACTTTCGGGACTATGAACTGCTCGATACGGGCGATTTCGAGAAACTGGAGCGTTTCGGGCGCTTCGTAACGCGGCGTCCCGAGCCGCAGGCCATCTGGCGCAAGAGCCTTCCGGAGACGGAGTGGCAGCATGCCGACGCCTCCTTCCTGCGCGATGCGAACAGCGACGAGCGCGGCCGGTGGACGCTCCGGCGCGGTATGCCCGACCGCTGGACGGTGGAGTACCGCTATCGGGAGATGTCCCTCCGCATGCGCCTGGCCCTTACGTCGTTCAAGCATGTGGGCATCTTTCCCGAGCAGGCTGCCAACTGGGACTTCATCTACGACCGCTGCCGGGCATTGGCGGCAAATACTCCCGAGCCGCCGCGCGTGCTGAACCTCTTTGCCTATACGGGCGGTGCGACGCTGGCCGCACGGGCTGCCGGAGCCGAGGTTGCGCATGTCGATTCGGTGCGTCAGGTGGTTACCTGGGCCCGGGAGAATATGGAGGCGAGCGGCCTGGACGGCGTGCGCTGGATCGTCGAGGATGCCCTGAAGTTCGTGCACCGCGAGGTGCGTCGCGGCAACCGCTATGCCGGCATCATCCTCGATCCTCCGGCCTACGGACGGGGTGCAAACGGCGAGAAGTGGGTTCTCGAGGAGGGTATCTGCGAGATGCTGGAGTGCTGCGCCCGGCTTTTGGAGGCGTCGGGAGCCTTTCTGGTGCTGAACCTCTACTCGATGGGGCTCTCCTCGACGCTGGCCCGCACGGCCGTACACCAGGCCTTCGGGACGCCTCGCGAGGAACAGTGGGGCGAGTTGTGTTTCACGGACCGCGGGGGCAAGCAGCTGCCGCTGGGAACCTATTACCGCTTTGCCCGATAAAAGTCCGAAGCGATGGAATGGTTGTTGAATCTGGGTTATCCGGGACTTTTCATCGGCACGTTCCTTGCCGGAACGATATTACCGATGAGTTCCGACGTATTGCTCGTGGGGATGCTCGCCGCCGGCGCCGATCCCGTGGCGTGTCTCTTCCTCGCAGCCGTCGGCAACTGGCTCGGGGCCATGACCTCCTACTGGCTCGGTTGGTTTGCCAAATGGGAGTGGCTCGAGCGGGCCTTCAAGGTACGTCCCGAGACGCTGGAGAAGCAGAAGGCGCGTGTGGACCGCTTCGGCGTGTGGCTGGCGCCCTTTTTCTGGGCGCCGGTGATCGGCGTGGTCTTCATGATCGCGCTGGGATTCTACCGCGTGCGGCCCCGCATGACCGCCCTGATGGCTCTTGCCGGATCGTTTGCCCGTTTCCTGTTCTGGATTCTGCTGCAAGAAGCCTTTTTCGGCGGGGCATAACGGACGGCAGAAGTGATAATTCGAAAAATTACGCGATATGGGAGTCTTTACCGTTTTGTTCGGTGCGTTGAGCGGTTGCCTGTTCTCCGTGCTTGTGGGCCTTTTCGGCAGTAACCGCCGGATCGGATTCGGCTGGTCCTTTCTGATCAGCCTGATCTTTACACCCCTTGTGGGCCTTATCTGTACGCTTCTGTCCGATCCGCTGCCCTGCGGCGAGAAGCGCTGGGGCTGTATCGGCACCTTCGTGGCGATTCTCGGAGCGATCTGTCTGGCGGCCTTCCTGCTTCTGCTGCTTACGGGCGGTGCGTTCGTGCTTGCCCTTTAAGGTGTCCGTCCGCTGCGTCAGAAGACGTGGTAGATCAGAATACCCGCCACGGCCGAGAGGACGATCAGCAGAATGGGGTTCACCTTGCGGATGGAGGCGATGACGCAGAGCCCGAAGATCACCCAGCTCCAGGTGTCGATGAAACTCTCGCCTTCGTGCGAGGCGGGGAACATGAGCAGCAGGGCCGCCGAGGCGATCATGCCGATGACGACGGGCTTCATGCCCGACATGGCGCCGGCAAGGATGGGATTGCCGTGCAGCCGCAGGAAGAAGCGCGTAAGCAGCAGCATGATCGTGAGCGACGGCAGGCAGACGGCGAAGGTGGCGATCACCGAGCCGAGGATCCCGAACAGGAGGTTGTCTCCGGCCTGCATGCCTACGGTGTATCCCACATAGGTTGCCGAGTTGATGGCAATGGGTCCCGGGGTCATCTGACTGACGGCCACGATATCGGTGAATACGGTATTGGTCATCCAGGCATGGCGGACGACCACCTCGTTCTGGATCAGCGCCAGCATGGC
>DWWQ01000042.1 GCA_019119615.1 Candidatus Alistipes stercoravium
TGGATCCTTGTCGGGGCAGCCGGGGCCACCTCGCTCGGGGTCTTCCAATACGACGACGCCGGGACGCTCTTCTTCATCCTGCTCACCGTCGTCTCGGCCTTCGCCTACTCCCATTCGCGATCCTACCTGCAGGGCAGCGGCCTGCGCCAGATACGCATCTACTCGGCACTGCTCCTGCTCCTCACGACGGCCATCGCCGGAGCCTACTTCGCCTCGAATCTGGCCGTAACGTGGATCTTCCTCGAAGCCACGACACTCTGCTCGGCAGGCCTGATCTACTACCGCGGCACGGCCCAGACGCTCGAGGCGGCCTGGAAATATGTCTTCGTCTGCTCGACGGGCATCGCCATGGCCTATCTGGGCATCCTGCTGCTGGCCGCGGCGACCAAGTGCGAGTCGCTCTCCTACGAGGCGGTGGCGGCGGCCGCCCCGGGCAGCAACGCCCTCTACCTGAAGATCGCCTTCCTGCTCATCCTCTGCGGATACAGCTGCAAGGTGGAGCTCTTTCCGTTATACACGGTCGGCGTGGACGCCAACTTCGCCGCACCGGCGCCCGCCTCGGCCCTCATCTCCACGGGAGTGGTCAATGCGGGATTCCTCGCCGTGCTGCGCGTCTACAAGATCCTCGCCCAGACCGAGGTCTTCCCCTGGGTGCGTTCCGTGCTGCTGCTCACGGGTGTCCTGTCGCTCGCCATCGGAGCCCTTTTCCTGCGCCGCACGAACAACTACAAGCGCTTCCTCTCCTACTCGACCGTCGAAAACATGGGTATTGCCGCCATCGGACTCGGCATCGGCGGCATCGGCGTATGGGCCGCCGTATTCCACGTCGTCTGCCATACGCTCATCAAGAGCAGCCTCTTCCTGCAGATCGCCGTTGTCCGGCAGGTCTACAACAGTTACCGCATCAACCGCATCGGCGACTATATCCACATCAACCATGTAGGGGCCGTCGGCCTGATCGTCGGCATGGTCGTCGTCATGGCCTTTCCACCCTCGCCGCTCTTCCTCTCCGAGGTGTCGATCCTCCGTGAGGTGATCGCCGGCGGGAAGTGGTGGCTCGTATGCATCATGCTGCTCCTGCTCTGCATCGTCATCTACTCGTTCTGCGTACGGATGCTCCGCCTCTGCTACCAGCCCAACCAGGACGAGTTGCACCTCTCGAAAGCCGACCGCAAACGCTCCTGGTCGGCCCTGGCTCTGCTGATTGCCGCCATGATCGTCGGCATCTGGCAGCCCGGATTTCTCGAATACATGATCGACCAAATCGCTTCGCTATGACCTGGCACATCACCGACAACCGCGCCGACGCCGTAGCGCTGCGCGACATTCCCGAAGTTCCCTATGCGGAGTTCTACGCGGAGCTGGACACACGCCTCGCCGATCCGCGCTACCATGTCGCCCACTACTTCGCCCTGCCCGACGGCGACCGCATGCGCTTTATCTGCCTGCTGCTCGACGACGCGGAGCACCGGATGCTGATCGCCTCGCACACGATGGATTATTACGACGAGGGGGTACTTCCCTCGCTCACGGCCCGGCACCCCGCCCTGCACCCCTTCGAACGCGACATCACCGAACGCTACGGCATCCGTTTCGACGGCATGCCGTGGGACAAGCCGCTGCGTTTTCCGGCCGACGGCTACGACCGCCGCAGTTCGATCGACAACTACCCCTTCTATACGATGGAGGGACATTCGCTGCACGAGGTGAACGTCGGTCCGATCCATGCGGGCATCATCGAGCCGGGGGCCTTCCGCTTCATCTGCAACGGCGAGCAGGTCCTCCACCTCGAAATTGCGCTGGGATACCAGCATCGCGGCGTGGAGGCGGAGTTCGTGCGCACGGAAAACCGGCTGCGGCAGGCATGCCTTGCGGAGAGCATCGCCGGAGACAGCGCCGTAGCCCATGCCACGGCCTTCGCCGCGGCCATCGAAAAACTCACGGCGGTCCGGCTGCCGGAAGCGCTCGAAATCGAACGCACCCTGGCCCTCGAACTCGAACGCATGGCCATGCAGATCGCCGACACGGGAGCCCTCTCGATGGATGTGGGCTATCAGCTGGGGCAGGTGGCCTGCGAGGCGCTGCGCACGATGACGATCAACACCACGCAGGCGTGGTGCGGCAACCGCTTCGGCAAGGGGCTGCTGCGGCCCGGAGGCACGGACCATCCGCTCGATGCCGAGACGACGGAGATGATCCGCCGCAACGTCCGCGAAATCGCCCGCCGCTACGACGAGGTGCGCCACGACCTGAAGTCGTCGCCCTCGCTGCTGGCCCGTTTCGAGCAATGCGGCACGGTGCCGCGCGAGGAGATGCTCCGCATCGGCGGTGTGGGCCAGGCAGCCCGCGCGAGCGGCGTAGAGCGCGACCTGCGCGCCTCGCATCCGTGGGGATGCTACGCCACGCTGCTCCGCCACGAGCCGATCGTCAAACGGCAGGGCGACGTCATGGCCCGCCTGATGGTCCGCTGCCGCGAGGTGCTGCAGTCGGCCGCCTGCATCGACACGCTGACGGCACGGCGCGCGGAGATCGGCTTCGGCACCCTGCCGCAATCCGACTACACGACACCGCTTGCACCCCGCTCGCTGGCCTTCGGGCTGATCGAAGGGTGGCGCGGCGAGACGTGCCACGTCGTCATCACCGACGCGGCGGGGCACATCGCCGCCTGCCGCGTCAAGGACCCGAGCCTGCACAACTGGATGGCGCTGGCTCTTGCCGTGCGCGGCGAGGGTATCTCCGATTTCCCGATCTGCAACAAGAGTTTCAACCTCTCCTACTGCGGGCACGATTTATGACGCATACCGCAGGGAGAAGCCGAAAAACGAATACCGAACGATTATGATTTTTCCGAAAATACGCGTTTTGCGAAGCCACGGACAGCAGGCCATCGAGGATCTCGACGCCGTGGAGCTGACGGCGCGATTCCGCGGGCGGCCCGAACTGACCGAGGCCGCAACGGCCGAAGAGCGCACGGCGGTGGAGCAGGCCGCGGCGATCTGCCCCACCGGGGCCCTTGCGACCGCGCCCTTTGCACTCGACCTGGGACGCTGCCTCTTCTGCGGCGAATGCGCCAGACGCGCCCCGCACAACATCCGTTTCACGAACGACTACCGCATCGGGGCACCCACACGCGAAGGGCTTGTCATACGGCCGGGCGACCGGTGTGTCGCCTTCGACGAAAAACAGGTCCGCCCCGAGATCCGCCGCTTCTTCGGCGAAGCACTGGAGTTGCGTGAAGTGTCGGCCGGAGGCGACGCCTCGGTCGAGATGGAGCTCAACGCCACGGGCAACGTCAATTTCGACTTCGGACGCTTCGGCGTCGGCTTCACCGCCTCGCCCCGCCATGCCGACGGCGTGGTGGTTTCAGGCCCCGTAACACGCAACATGGCCGAGGCGCTCGAAATCTGCTATGAGGCCGTCGCCGAGCCCAAGATCCTCGTCGCCTGCGGCACGGAGGCCTGCTCGGGCGGGCTCTTCGCCGAAAACCGTGCCGTCGAGCGCAGCTTCTTCGACCGTCATCGGGTCGATCTGTGGCTCCCGGGAGCTCCGACCCACCCGATGGTCTTCATCGACGGCATACGCACCCTGCTGGGAAAGAAAAAAAGAGAATAACAGATGGAACGGACCTCGCTTTCCGAACTCTTCGGGAGTTTTTTCAAGATCGGGCTCTTCACCTTCGGCGGCGGCTATGCCATGGTGCCGCTTATCGAGGCGGAGGTCATCGAGCGGAAGAAATGGCTGCCGCAATCCGAATTTCTGGACCTGCTGACACTGGCCCAGTCGTCGCCCGGACCGATCGCCATCAACACGTCGGTATTCATCGGCTACAAGGTCCGCGGCCTGCGCGGAGCCGCCGCAGCCGCCCTGGGCGCCGTGCTCCCGTCGTTCATCATCATCCTGATCGTGGCGATCTTCTTCGCGGAGATCCGCCACAACGCCATCGTGGAGGCCGCCTTCAAGGGCATGCGTCCGGCCGTCGTAGCCCTGATCGTCGTGCCGGTCTTCTCGCTGGCCCGGGGCATGCACCCGGCACTTATCGTGGTTGTCGTCCTTACGGCACTCGCCGTGTGGGGTCTCGGCTGGTCGCCCGTCCTGCTGATCATCGCCGGAGCCGCGGCCGGGATCGCCTGGGCCCTGACAATCGGTAAAAAAGCACGCTCATGATTTTCCTGCAGCTCTTCCTGTCGTACCTCAAGATCGGATTCTTCGGATTCGGCGGCGGATA
>DWWQ01000043.1 GCA_019119615.1 Candidatus Alistipes stercoravium
GAAGAACAACCCGATCCTCGTGGGTGAGGCCGGTGTCGGCAAGACCGCCATCGCCGAGGGTATCGCCCGCCGGATCATCGACGGCGACGTGCCCGAGAACCTGAAGTCGAAGGTGATCTATTCGCTCGACATGGGTGCGCTGATCGCCGGCGCGAAGTATCAGGGCGAGTTCGAGGAGCGTCTGAAGGCCGTCGTGCAGGAGGTCGTGCAGAGCGACGGCGAGATCCTGCTCTTCATCGACGAGATCCACACGCTGGTCGGCGCCGGCAAGTCTTCCGGTGCGATGGATGCCGCGAACATCCTCAAACCGGCTCTGGCCCGCGGCGAGCTGCGGACGATCGGTGCCACGACGCTCGACGAGTTCCAGAAGTACTTCGAGCAGGACAAGGCCCTCGAGCGCCGTTTCCAGAAGGTCATGGTCGATGAACCCTCGCAGGAGGACGCCATCTCGATCCTCCGCGGCCTGAAGGAGCGTTACGAGAACCACCACCAGGTGCGGATCAAGGATGAGGCGATCGTTGCGGCCGTCGAGCTTTCGAACCGCTACATTACCTCGCGGTTCCTGCCCGACAAGGCCATCGACCTGGTCGATGAGGCGGCGTCGCGGCTGCGGCTGGAGATGAACTCCGTGCCCGACGAGATCGATTCGCTGGAGCGCCGTATGCGCCAGCTGGAGATCGAGCGCGAGGCAATCCGCCGGGAGAAGGATGAGGAGCGCATCGACCAGCTCACGAAGGAGATCGAGGAGCTGAAGGCGAAGGACTCCGAGATGCGGGCCAAGTGGCAGGGGCAGCGCGACCTGCTGAAGAAGATCCAGACCAACAAGGACCGGATCGAGCAGCTGAAGGTCGAGGCCGAGCAGGCCGAGCGCCAGGGCGATTACGGCAAGGTCGCCGAGATCCGCTACGGCAAGATTCAGGAGGCCGAGAAGCAGATTGCGGCCTTCCAGGAGGAGTACAAACTCGCTTCGGCCGGCGGTTCGATGATCAAGGAGGAGGTCGATGCGCAGGATGTCGCCGAGGTGGTGTCGCGCTGGACGGGAATCCCCGTAACGCGCATGCTCGCCTCGGAGCGCGAGAAGCTTCTGCACATGGAGGAGGAGCTGCACAAGCGAGTCGTCGGACAGGAGCAGGCCATCGCGGCCATCTCGGATGCCGTGCGCCGCTCGCGTGCGGGTCTGAACGACCCCCGCAAGCCGATCGGCTCGTTCATCTTCCTCGGTACGACGGGTGTCGGCAAGACCGAGCTGGCGAAGGCCCTTGCGGAGTTCCTCTTCAACGACGATCAGATGATGACGCGTATCGACATGAGCGAATACCAGGAGCGGCACAGCGTCTCGCGTCTGGTCGGAGCGCCCCCGGGATACGTCGGTTACGACGAGGGCGGCCAGCTCACGGAGGCCGTGCGCCGCAAGCCCTATTCGGTCGTGCTGCTCGACGAGATCGAGAAGGCGCATCCCGATGTCTTCAACATCCTGCTGCAGGTGCTCGACGACGGACGTCTGACCGACAACAAGGGTCGTACGGTCGATTTCCGCAATACGATCATCATCATGACCTCGAACATGGGCTCGCAGGTCATCCAGGAGAATTTCGCCGAGGCTGCCGACGGCAAGCGCCTCCCGGAGGAGGTCGTCGAGCGGACGCGCCGCGAGGTGATCGACCTGCTGAAGCAGCAGCTCAAGCCCGAGTTCCTGAACCGTATCGACGAGATCGTGATGTTCGAGCCGCTGACGCGCAAGGACATCGAGCGGATCGTGGATATTCAGATGAACGGCGTAAGCCGGATGCTTGCCGAGAACGGCATCCGTCTCGAATACAGCGACAGGGCGCGTGCATGGATTGCCGATGCGGGATTCGATCCGCTTTATGGGGCCCGCCCCGTGAAGCGTACGATCCAGCGCTATGTGGTGAACGATCTCTCGAAGCGGATTCTGGCCGGCGAGGTCGATCGGTCGAAGCCCATTTCGATCGATGCCGACGCCAACGGGCTGGTCTTCAAGAACTGATCGCCGCCGTTGCGCATGACGAAGGGTTCCACCCCGAAAGGGGCGGAACCCTTTTTTCGTGTCTGGAACCGGATGTTCGGCAGCTGCCGCCGCCTTATCGGATATAGCGGCTGAAGAAGCGCCACAACTCCTCGCAGGTATCGACCCCCGTGTCGTGCCAGGAGTGCGTGCCGCCGACCGTTTCGTAGAGCCACACCTCGCTGCCGTCGGTCCCGCCCGTATAGCGGTGGGCGATGACCTGCCGGCCGTTGTCCGCAGCGGGAAGCGTATCGCGCTGCACCCGGAGGCATTTGGCCTTGGCGGCCCAGTAGCCGACGGCCATTGGGATCGGCAGGTAGGCGCCCCAGCCGTCGCGGTTCTCCAGATCGCCTTCCCAGCGGGTGGTGCGGTCCTCCGTGCCGTGGATCTCGAAGAGCGGGACGGGATGCGGGTTGTCGTCGCGGCGCAGGATCTCCACCGACATGAAACCCGCGACGGGTCCGAGGGCCGCGAAGAGCTTCGGACGGCGCGAAGCGAGCAGGTAGCACATGTCCCCGCCGTTGGACATCCCCGTGCAGAAGACGTTGCGGCGGCTCAATCCGTAGCGCCGGTGCAGGTGGCCGATCAGCTCGTCGAGGAACCGTACGTCGTCGATCGGCATGTCGGCCTGGAAGGGATATCCCACGTTCCAGCAGCTCGTGCCGCGGCCGTCGCACTCGCCCCGGGGGTAGCAGACGGCAAAGCCGTGGCGGTCGGCCGTGGGGTTCATGCCGAAGGCCGCCGGGTCGTTCGAACCGCCGTAGCCGTGCAGGACGATGACGAGCGGCGCCCCGGGCGGCAGGCCCTCCGGAATATGGATCGTGTAGGTACGCTCGATGCCGTCCGAACGCAGGGTCTCGGTGCGGTCCTTTTGGGCGCATGCGATCGTCGGGATCAACAGAAGCAGCAGCATCGGGAGCAGGGCCCGAGGGGACTGTTTCATACGTTTGCGGATTGGATGTTTTTACAGACCCTTGCGGGCCAGCCGCCACGCCAGGGCGTTGTAGAGTCCGAGCAGCGGGGCGCGCCACCGCACCGGAAGGCGGTTCAGGAGGCGCACCTTGCGCAGCGTGCGGCGGTAGGTCTTCGTATAGTCGAAGCAGCGCACGGCGCGTGCGGCGGCCTCCGTGTCGCCCTTGGCCGAGAGGATGAGCGCCTTGCCCAGTGCGGCCCGGGCGATGAATTCGCGCTCCTCGTCGGGTGCCGCGGGGTCGTAGAGCGCCTCGAACGAGTAGGCGGTCCGCTCGGGCGTATAGCTCGAGGCCGAACGATTCGAGGCCACCTTCGAGTAGCGGACGAGCTTTTCGGGAGAGTAGCAGACCCGATAGCGGCGGCCGATCTTGATCCACATGTAGAGGTCGCCGGCGATCTTCATCCCCTCGGGAAATCCTCCCACCTCGTCGAAGACCCTGCGGGGAATGCAGGCCGCCGAGGGGATGGCGATATAACGGTGGGCCGAGTCGCGGAAGAAGTTCCCGACGACGCCCCGCGCCGCGGGCCCTTCGGCCGGGAAGATGCCGTCGTGGCTGACGATGCGGAAGCCCGTGCAGTAGAGGCCGCAGCCCGGATATTGGCCGATCAACGCGGCGATCTCCTCGAGAAATCCCGGCTCCCACTCGTCGTCGGCGTCGATGAGGGCGACATATTCGCCGCGGGCTTCGGCGATGGCGCGGTTGCGGGCGGCGCACTCCCCGGCGTTCGCCTGTCGGATGAGGCGCACGAGCGGCGAACGGAGGGCCTCGACCTTCGCGGCGCTGCCGTCGGTCGATCCGTCGTCCACGACGATGATTTCGGCGGGTTGGCGCGTCTGCGCCAGCACGGAGCGGAGCGTACCCTCGATTTCGCGCTCCTTGTTGTAGAGGGGTATGATGACCGAGATGACCGGTTCGGACATGGGCTTGCGGTTTTTTGCGAAGATACCGATCTTTTGCTATTTTTGCAAATAAAACCGCGTTCCATGACCCTCTCCGAGAAGATCCTCCTCTTTGCCCGCCACAGTTTCGAGACGGTGCTCTACTTCACCGTGATGGCCGTCAAGGAGAATTTCCGCAACTATGTGGGTCGCGCCGGCCGCAACCCCGGGGCGGATGCCGCGACGCTGGCGATCCTCGGCAACGGCCCCTCGCTCGCCGGGGAGCTTCCCGCCCTGATGGAGGATACGGCGCCGCGCGATCTGATGGCGGTCAATTACTTTGCGCTGGACGGCCGCTTTACCGTGCTGCGCCCGGCCTACTACGTCCTTTCGGACCCGATGTTCTTCCGCGACAGCCCCTGCCGCGAACGCGTGGCGGAGCTCTACCGCGTGCTCACGGCGCGCGTCGTGTGGCCGATGACGCTCTATGTGCAGTACTACAATCCCGAGCATTTCGATTACCGCGCGGCGCTGCCCAATCCGCTCATCCGCATCGTGCCCTTCCATACCACGATGTTCCGGGGTTTCCGTTCGCTCGAATTCCGCCTCTTCCGCCGCGGGCTGGGAAGCGCCAACTTCGGCACGGTGGTGCAGGTCGGCGAATACATCGGCCTGCTGCTGGGCTACCGCTGCGTGGAGCTCTACGGCGTGGACCATACGTTGCTCGAGGGACTCTGCGTGGACGACCGCAACCGTCTGTGCCGCAACGACCGCCACTATTACGACAAGGAACCGGCCCGCGATCCGCAGCCCATCTTCCAGAAGGTGCCGCCCGTGCCCTACACGATGGCCTCCTATCTTGCGGAGGTTGCCGAACTGTTCCGCGGCCACGAGGTGCTGCGCGACTATGCCCGGTGGCTCGGCGTACGGATCGTGAACTGCACGCGCTCGTCGATGATCGACGCCTACGAACGGCGCGGGGAGTGATCCGGTTTACCTTATAGATAAAAGGGACGGCCTTCGCACAAGGCCGTCCCTTTTGGTTCGGACGCCGCGGGCGTTATTGCCGGAGGTTGCGGCTGGCGGCGATGATCTCTGCCATGGTGAAATCCTCCGGATAGTCGATGTCCATCCCCTCGATGCGGTCCACGACGGCCATCCACGGCCGGTCGCCGATGCGGCGGTGGCGTTCGCACCACAATGTCCGCGGGAAGATGAAGAAGGCGCTGGTCTCGATATAGACCGGCTCGATGGTCTGCGTGCGGGGAATGTTGTCGAGTGCATAGTTCAGCGGACGCCCCTCGTACCAGGCGAAGGTCTGGATGCGCTCGGCGCTGAAGGCCGAGTCGTATTCGCCGGATTGCACCTTTCCGAGCGCCTCGGCGAGGGTCTCGGGGCGGATGAAGGGCGAGGTGGCGTGGGCCAGAATGTAGAGGTCGGCCTCGACCTCGGCCGTAAAGCGGTCGTAGATCTCGCGGCCGAGGGTCGTGTCGCGGTCGAGCTCCTCGCTGCGCCGCAGGAAACGCACCCCTTCGGGCAGCAGACCGCGGATGCTTTCGTCGCTGCAGTAGACATAGACCTCGTCGATCCCGCGGACCGCCGTCAGGGTTTTCAGAATGTGGCACATCAGCGGCTCGCCGCCCAGCAGCCGCAGGTTCTTGCCTGCGACACGCTGGCTGTTGAGCCGGATCGGAACGAACGCAACGGTTTTCATGCGATAGGATTTTTACTGTACGAGCAGATTGCAGCCCCGGATGTCCGAGCGGTCGATGCGCCCCTCGATCACGAACGATCCGTCGGCGGCAACACGCCCCGTGTCGGCCGTCTGGATGAAGGCGCAGGACCACCAGTTGGCCAGGTCGGTGATGTTCAGCCCGCCGCGGCTTCCCGCCGGCAGCGTGCAGAACGGGTCGTTGATGTCGCGTACCGTGACGCGCATCCACGCCGGGCAGCGGAAGCGGTTTCCGCCCTGCGAATAGGCCTGCGAGGTGAGCTCCGCCATGCCGTACTCCGAATGGATCTCCTTGACGCCGAAGGCCTCGCAGAGAATGCGGTGGAACTCCTCCTTGGGAATCTCCTCGCGGTAGCCCTTCATGCCGCCGGTCTCCATGACGACGGTGTCGTGCAGTTTCGGGGCATATTGCTCGGCAAGGTCCCACAATGCGTAGCTGACGCCCAGCAGGATCTTCGGCTTCGGATCGGCGGCCATGTCGCGCAGCAGCGCTTCGCAGTCGTCGAGGTAGAAGCCGCCCGAGCCGCAGTCCGAGATGAGCCGGTCGGCCATGTAGACGAGCGACGAACCCTTGCGTCGCAGGTAGTTGGGCAGCAGCGCATAGAGGCTCCAGCGGGCCGGGTCGCCGTAGAAGGTGCGGAACGAGCCGCGGAAGGCCGCTTCGTAGAGCGCCAGCGACTGCATCGCGTGGCGCGAGGAGGTCATGCCCGTCGTGGCGCTCGACGTGAAGACCGCCTCGGGTTCCCGGTCGCCGCAATAGACCTCGTGGCTCTTGAAAAGCTCGATGGGCAGGTGGGGAATCTCCCCGGAATGCCGCACCTGCTGCGGTTCGACGCCGATCAGGGCGAGGTACTCGCGGTAGGGTGCGCAGGCGACGGCCTGGCGTCGGAAAACCTCCAGCGCCAGCCGCTCGAACGCCTCGCGGCTATCGATTCCGAATATCGTTTCGGAACTTGTCATCACGGACAAAGATACGACAATCGGCGGGCAGAAACAACATTTCCGGCGGCTTTTTCCCCGGCATGGCGGTGCGGCCCTTTCCGCCGGCTTCTCCACCGCCTCGTCGCAGCCGTTCCGCGGCCCCTCCCGCCTGCGACAGACAGGAAACGGCGGCTGCTTCGGGTTTCCCCCTGCAACCGCCGTTTCGGTCGTACGGCATCCGGCGGCCGCCGGATGCGCTGCATGTGCACACTCTACTTCTTGCCCTTGGGCGCCAGCATCATGTTCATCTTCTTGCCGTCGAGTTTGGGCATCATCTCCACCTTGGCCACCTCCTCGAGGTCGGTGGCGAAGCGCAGCAGCAGGATCTCGCCCTGCTCCTTGAAGACGATCGAGCGACCGCGGAAGAAGACGTAGGCCTTGACCTTCGAACCCTCCTTGAGGAAGTTCATGGCGTGCTTGAGCTTGAAGTTGTAGTCGTGGTCGTCGGTCTGGGGTCCGAAGCGGATCTCCTTGACGGTAACCTTCGCCTGGTTGGCCTTCAGCTCTTTGGCCTTTTTCTTCTGTTGGTACAGGAACTTCTGGTAGTCCGCGATGCGGCAGACGGGGGGATCGGCCTTGGGCGAGATCTCGATCAGGTCGAGCTCCAGCTCGTCGGCCAGACGCAGGGCGTCTCGGATCGGCATGACCTGCGGCTGCTCCACGTTGTCGCCCACCACGCGCACTTCGGGTGCGGTGATCTGCTCGTTGATGCGGTGCGGGTTCTCTTTCTCGGGCAGTTTGCGCCCGAAGCGGTTGTCCTGTTTCGGTTTGTTATTCCCGGGGTTGAACGGCCTCGGCGGGAATGGTTTCGGTGCTGCGATAGTTGTAAAGTATTAGTGAATGATTCGAAAAGTTACTCTTTCTTCAGCCGGTTGGCCTCGACCTCCTGCTTGACGAGTCCCGTGAGGAAGTCGCGGAAGGCCTCCAGCGTCATCTGACCCTTGTCGCCTTCGCCCTGGGCGCGTACCGAGACGAGACCTTCGGCCTCCTCCTTCTCGCCGACGATCAGCAGGTAGGGGATGCGCTTGAGTTCGTTGTCGCGGATCTTGCGGCCGATCTTCTCGTTGCGGTCATCGACCTCCGAGCGGACGTCGCCGGCGTTGAGGTACTCCGAGACCTTGTGGGCGTAGTCGTTGAACTTCTCCGAGATGGGAAGCACCACGACCTGCTCGGGCGAGAGCCACAGCGGGAATTTGCCGCCGGTATGCTCGAGCAGCACGGCCACGAAGCGCTCCATCGAGCCGAACGGCGCACGATGGATCATGATCGGGCGGTGGAGCTTGTCGTCGGCGCCCTTGTACGTCAGGTCGAAACGCTCCGGGAGGTTGTAGTCCACCTGGATGGTTCCCAGCTGCCACTTGCGGCCGATGGCGTCCTTGACCATGAAGTCGAGCTTCGGGCCGTAGAAGGCCGCCTCGCCGTACTCCACGACCGTGTTGAGGCCCTTCTCCCTGGCGGCCTGCATGATGGCCGACTCAGCCTTCTCCCAGTTCTCGTCCGAACCGATGTATTTTTCGCGGTTGTTCGGGTCGCGCAGCGAGATCTGCGCCGTATAGTTGTCGAACTTCAGCGTCTTGAAGATATAGAGCACGATGTCGATCACGCGCTCGAACTCCTCGAGCAGCTGGTCGGGGCGTACGAACAGGTGGGCGTCGTCCTGCGTGAAGCCGCGCACGCGCGTCAGTCCGTGGAGCTCACCCGACTGCTCGTAGCGGTAGACCGTACCGAACTCGGCCAGACGGACCGGCAGCTCCTTGTACGAACGGGGCTTCGAGCGGTAGATCTCGCAGTGGTGCGGGCAGTTCATCGGCTTGAGCAGGTACTCCTCGCCCTCGATCGGGGTGTGGATCGGCTGGAAGGAGTCCTTGCCGTACTTGGCGTAGTGTCCCGAGGTAACGTAGAGCTCCTTGTTGCCGATATGCGGGGTGATGACCTGCTGGTATCCGTACTCCTTCTGGACATTGCGCAGGAACTGCTCCAGGCGGTCGCGCAGTGCGGCGCCCTTCGGCAGCCAGAGCGGAAGGCCCTGACCCACGCGCTGCGAGAAGGTGAACAGCTCGAGATCCTTGCCCAGCTTGCGGTGGTCGCGCTTCTTGGCCTCCTCCATCATCTGGAGGTACTCGTCGAGCATCGACTTCTTGGGGAACGAGATGCCGTAGATACGCGTGAGCATCTTGTTCTTCTCGTTGCCGCGCCAGTAGGCTCCGGCCACGGAGGTGAGCTTCAGGGCCTTGATATAGCCCGTATTGGGAATGTGCGGTCCGCGGCAGAGGTCCGTGAACGCACCGTTCGTATAGAAGGAGATGGTGCCGTCCTCGAGGTCCGTGATGAGCTCGACCTTGTACTGGTCGCCCTTCTCGGTGAAGGTCTTCAGGGCCTCGGCCTTGGGTACTTCGCGACGCACGAGCGGCTCCTTGTTGCGGGAGAGCTCCTGCATCTTCTGTTCGATGCGCGGAAGGTCGGCCTCGGTGATCGGCGTCGGCGAATCGACGTCGTAGTAGAAACCGTTTTCGATGGCGGGGCCGATGCCGAACTTGATGCCCGGGTAGAGGGCCTCGAGGGCCTCGGCCAGCAGGTGCGACGAGGTGTGCCAGAAGGCGTGCTTGCCCTCGTCGTCGTCCCATTTGTAGAACTTGACCGATGCGTTCTCTTCGATCGGACGCATCATGTCTACCGTTGCGCCGTTTACCGAGGCCGCCAGCGAGTCAGCAGCTAAACGAGGGCTGATGCTCTCCGCGATCTGGTAGGCAGTTGTCCCTTTGGCATACTCCTTTACCGAGCCATCGGGAAAAGTGATCTGGATCATAAAGTTTATAAATTTAAGTTTTCGGGGCCTTCGGCGCTTCCACAATTACGAGACGGAATACGCCTCCGGTTTGCCCGGTGTTTCCATGGTTTGTCCGCTCCTCTCTCCCCTGCCGTAGGGGTGATTCTTGCGGGATTTGCCGCTACTCCTCCTTTTCGGTCTGCGGCAGGTCCTTTACCGAGACGTCGCGGTTCGATTTCTCGCGTTCGGCCTTCTGCAGCGGGTTGCGCGTCCATTCGGCCCAGGCGCGGCGGTGCTGCACGATGTCGATGGCCGCATAGATGGCGTTGCGCATCGACTGGGCGTCGGCGCGGTCCTGGCCGGCGATGTCGAAGGCGGTGCCGTGGTCGGGCGAGGTGCGCACGACGGAGAGTCCCGCCGTGAAGTTCACCCCGTCGGGCGAAAGGCTCTTGAAGGGGGCCAGTCCCTGGTCGTGGTACATGGCCAGGATGCCGTCATAGCGGGTGTATGCACCTCCGGCGAAGAGCCCGTCGGCGGCAAAGGGCCCGAAAGCGAGCATTCCCTTTTCGAAGGCTTCGGCGATGGCCGGGCGGATCGTCTCCTCCTCCTCGCTTCCCAGCAGGCCGCCGTCGCCGGCGTGGGGGTTGAGAGCCATCACGGCAATGCGCGGCTCGACGATGCCGAAGTCCTCGATGAGCGCGCGGCGCAGCGTGGTGATCGACTCCACGATCCGCTCCCTGGTGATGCTGCGGGCGATCTCCGCCACGGGAATATGCTTCGTAACGAGTCCTACGCGGAGGATCTCGCTGCACATGATCATCATGGGCGTTCCCTCGAATTCGGCCCCGAAAAATTCGGTGTGGCCCGTGTAGCGGAAGTCGTCGCCCTGGACGGTTTCCTTGTCGAAGGGTCCGGTTACCACGGCGTCGATCATGCCGGATTGGAGGTCGGCCGCGGCGGCGCGCAACGCCTCCACGGCGGCACGGCCCGCTTCGGGCGTCGGATGCCCCGGCTCCACGGCCGCCACCTCGCCGCAGGCGACGAGATTGACCTTGCCGCGGCGTGCTTCGGCGGCCGAGGCCACCTGGTTGAAGGCGGCGTTTTCGGTGTCGCGGAGCGTATTTCGGTAGAAGGCCGCGGCTTTCGGCGAACCGTAGACGACGGGCGTGAAGAGCTCCGTCATGCGCGGATCGGCAAGTGCCTTGAGGAGCACTTCCCAGCCGATTCCGTTCGGGTCGCCTTGCGTAAGGCCTATCTTGAGTTTCTGTTCGGACATAGACAGGTGTGTTTCAACCCACAAAGGTATAAAATATTCAGAATAACCAATGCGTTGTGCGGGGATTTCCGCGAAAAATTCGAACCCCGCGCGGATTGCGGGTTCCCTCTCCGGGGCGGAGGAGCCCCGGGCGGTACGGGCGGCAGGCTGCTGCGGCGCTGCCGGAGGGGGCATCCCGGCGGTCATTCGATGCCCCGGCGGCGGAATTCGGCGCAGACGATGCCTGTGGCCATTGCCACGTTGAGCGATTCCGAGGCGCGGCGCTCCGCCGGGAAGGGCGGGATGAAGAGCTTGCGCGTTACGGCCTGCGCCACGTCGGGCCGCACGCCGCGCCCCTCGTTGCCCATGACGATGATCCCGCCCCGGCCGAGCTGCGTGTCGTAGAGATTCTCGCCCTCGAGGAAGGTGCCGTAGACGGGTACGCCGCGGGCTGCGGCCTGCGCGAGCAGCGGCGCGAGCTCCACATAGTGAACCCTGACGCGGAGGATGGCTCCCATGGTCGCCTGCACTACCTTGGGGTTGAAGCAGTCGGCCGTTGCGGGCGAGCAGAGGATCTCCCCGATGCCGAACCAATCGGCCAGACGGATGATCGTTCCCAGGTTCCCGGGGTTCTGCACGTCGTCGAGTGCCAGCGTGAGGCGCTGCCCGACGTGTGCCGCATCGAGCCGGTAGCGGGGTATCTCGACGAGCGCCAGCGAGTTCGAGGGGGTCTTGAGCAGCGACAGCCGCTCCATCTCCTTCTCCGTAACGCATTCGACTTCGGGGCCTTCGAACAGCCCCTCGGTGGCGAAGATCCTGCGGATGCGGAGGTCCGAACGGCGCAGTTCGCCGATGAGCTTCGCGCCCTCGGCGACGAAGAGCCCGTGTTCGGAGCGTCCCCGCTTGTCGGACAACGAGCGTACGAGTTGTATTTCGGATCGGGTCATGGTCTCTTTTCGATCGTGAATGTGGTGCCTTCGCGGGCGGCGTAGCTCTCCGCAAAGAGCGTGCGGGCCTCCTCGACGAGAAGCGTTTCGTCCTTGTAGCGCGACGAGTAGTGGCCGATCACCAGACACCGCGCTCCGGCCCGGAGTGCCGCCTTCGCGGCATCGACCGTCGTCGCGTGTCCGCGGTCGCGGGCCGAGCGCTGCTCGGCGGCCGCATAGGTTGCCTCGTGGTACATCAGATCGACGCCCCGGCACAGGCCGGCGGCCTTTGCCGAGTAGTTCGTGTCCGAGAGGTAGGCGTACGACCGCGGCGCGTAGGGGCGGTAGGTCAGTTCGCCGTTTTCGAGGAGCGTGCCGTCGTCGAGCCGCACCGCCTCGCCGCGCTTGGCCGCGGTGATCTGGGCGATCGTAAGGCCGTATTTCACGATTTTGAACTTATCGACGTTCAGCGGCGGCTCCTTCTCACGGAAGAGGAATCCGGCGCACGGCACGCGGTGGCGCAGCGGGATGCTCCACACCTCGAGCGTGCGGTTTTCATACAGCAGCGCGTGTTCGGTGGTCCGCACCTCGTGCCAGACGACTTCGTAAGGGAGCTCCGTGTCGAAGTAGCGCAGGTGGCTTTCGAGAATCTCGCCGAAGGGTGCCGGGGCGTAGACCTCCAGCGGCGTGCGGCGGCCGTAGAGCCCGAGGGTCGAGATCAGCGGGAAGAGCCCGTAGACATGGTCGCCGTGCAGGTGCGAGATGAATGCGGCGCGGAGTTTCAGCGGATTGATCCCGCAGCGGACGAGCTGCTGCTGCACACCTTCGCCCGCATCCACGAGGTAATACTGCTCGTGGATGTTCACCGCCTGGGCCGACGGATGCCGGTCGGGCGTGGGTTTGGCCGAGGCGCTGCCGAGGATGGTTACCGCAAAACTCATGGAGCTATTTCCTGTATTTGATGAAGGTCGCTTCGAGTCGGTTCGTTACCGTAACGTTGCGTTGGGTCGTGGCCGTGCGGGTGCTGCTGCCGTCGTCGTTGCGTTCGACACGCTCGGTCGTCGTGTAGGTCGGCTCGGAAACCGTATGGCCGATCCCCTCGAAAACCACGGCGTCGGCACCCTTTTCGCGGGCGCGTTTTTCGATGGCCTTCTGCGCATCCTCGAGGTTGCCGAAAAGCTGCGGCGCAGCCGTAATGCGCCCCATTGTTTCATACTCCCCGGGCACATCGTTCCAGCTGAAAAAGAGTTCGGGATTTTCGGTGGCGGGGTAGGTCTTGCCGATGTAGGTGGTCTCCACGGCGCAGGAGCACAGTCCGAAGGCGGCGCAGAAGGTCAGCAGGAGGCGTTTCATGGCGTTGCTTTTCATGTGGTTATTTCAGCAGGAAGCGTTCGCAGTCGAGGGCGGCGATGCAGCCCGAGCCGGCGGCGGTGATGGCCTGGCGATAGTGGGGGTCCTTCACGTCGCCCGCGGCGAAGACACCCTCGACCGAGGTCTTCGAAGTCCCCGGCTCGGTGCGGATGTAGCCCTCGGCGTCGAGGTCGAGCTGCCCGGCGAAGAGCTCCGTGTTGGGATGGTGTCCGATGGCGAGGAAGAAACCCGAGACTTCGATCGTGCGCTCCTCCCCGTCGGTCCGGCGCAGCAGGGCTCCCGTTACGCCGGAGTCGTCGCCCAGCACCTCGACGGTGTTGTGCTCGAAGAGTACCTCGATGTTCTCCGTGCGGAAGACGCGCTCCTGCATCGCCTTCGAGGCGCGCAGGAAGGGCTTGCGGACGATCATGTAGACCTTGCGGCACAACGAGGCGAGGTAGGTGGCCTCCTCGCAGGCCGTGTCGCCGCCGCCGACTACTGCCACGTCCTTCTTGCGGTAGAAGAAACCGTCGCAGGTGGCGCAGGCGCTGACGCCCTGCCCGCGGAACTTCGTCTCGGAGGGCAGTCCGAGGTATTTGGCCGAAGCTCCCGTGGCGACGATCACCGCCTCGGCCTCCAGCTCCGTCGTGCCGTCCACCGTAACGTGGAACGGACGCTTCGAAAGGTCGATCCGCGTGATCTGCCCCGAGCGGATGTCGGTCCCGAAACGCTCGGCCTGACGGCGCAGGTCGGCCATCATCTGGTTGCCGTCCACGCCGTCGGGGTAACCCGGGAAGTTTTCGATTTCGGTCGTCGTCGTGAGCTGCCCGCCCGGCTCGATGCCTTCGTAAAGCACGGGCTGCAGGTTGGCGCGCGCCGTATAGATGGCGGCCGTGAATCCTGCGGGGCCGCTGCCGATAATCAGTACTTTGATGTGTTCCATGGTATGTTTCTGTTTTTGTGTTTTCGTTACGGTTCCACGGCGCCGAACTCCGTAAGGCGCCGTCCGAGGTAGTCGTAGAGAGCCCAACGGCCGTGCTGCCGTACGCGGACGACGCTCTCCGCGGGGTCGTACTCCACGATTTCGTATTCGGGAGGGATGATGTAGCGTCCCTGCTTGTCGATAAGCCCCATGCCCGTGTCGGTCTCCACCTCGGCGCGGCCTTCGTGGAAGTCCCCGGCCCAGCGGAAGCGCGGGGCGATGACCGGGCGGTTCTGCGCATCGACATAGCCGTAGCCCGCGACGTCCTCGACGCAGACGAGCCCTTCGAACAGATGGCTTGTCCAACGGTGCCCGTCGAGCGGGCGCAGGGCCGTGTAGGGGGTCGCCGCGTCCGAGACCTGCGGACCTCCCGTGCACTGCAAAATCCGTTCCCGCAACTGCCCGAAGGCCTCGTCGTCGCGACCCGGGGTGTCGAAACGCGCGTCGTGGTAGCGGATCGGGATGAACCGGCCTGCCGCCCAGCGCAGATTCTCCGCACGGAGGTTGTTGTGCGAGAAGTGCAGCTCGCGGAGTGCCTGCTGCAGCGTGTCGAGAGCCCGGAGCAGCTCCTCGGCGGAGGCGCAGCCGGGCGCCTCGTCGAAGCTGCACCCGGCGGGCAGATGCTCGATGACGAGCGACGTGCGGCAGGGTTTTCCCGTAGTGTCGTACCAGAGCAGTTCGTCGGGCAGGATGCGGTATTCGGTCAGACAGTCCGTGCGGAGCTTCCGCAGCCGCGATTCGACCCGCTCGACGCCGTACAGCGCTGCCGGCGAGAGGGGCAGGAAGAGCAGCCAGCGCCGGCCGTCGTGGGTGATTTCCGCCTCGGCGAAGCGCGTCGTGCGCATCAGCTGCGGCAACCCGTCCGCGCCGCATACGGCCCGGGCGTCGGTGAGCGTGCGGAACGAGAGGTCGGGTGTCAGCAGCGCCCGTGTGAAGGTTTGCAGCGTGGCGGTCATGGCTTATTCGGTTTTGACGCTGATGGAGCCGATGTTGAGCATGGCGACCAGCTCGTCGGCCGAGGCGTTGTAGCTCACGCCCCGGAAGGGCGGCAGGGCCCCGGGACCCTTCACCGCGCGGATCGCCTCGTCGAAAACGGCGGGCATGACGCTCGAACAGTCGTAGAGCAGCGCCGCGTAGCGGTTCGGGACGCGCGGCTCCTCTTCCGATGGGAAGAAGGCTGTTTGCGGCGTCTCGCCTGCCGTGATGTGGATATTTACCAGCAGGATGTTCCCGTCGGTCGTGCGGAGGGCCTTGATCTGGTCGCAGACCGTGCGCAGCTCCTCTTCGTCGCAGTCGGTCGCCTCGCCGTCGGTGATGTTGAAGACGATGGGCGGGAAACTTGCGGCATGGGTCGCTTCGGCACACCACGCTGCTGCCAGGTCGCGGATGCGGCGCAGCGCCTCGCACATGGGCGTCTGCCCCGCGGCATGCGGTTCGATCCAGACCGGTACGGGCAGTTCGCGCAGGGCGATGCCGCCGTCGAGGGTCCGGCACTCGACGACCTCCCGGCGGATGGCCGGCTCGACGGCCGCAAGCTCCGTGATGGAGCACATCTCGCGGCCTCCGGGCAGCAGGGCATGCACCTCGTCGTCGCCCATGTAACCGAGGACGGCCACATCGTAGTAGTCGCGTACGCCGTCGCTGCGGCGCGCCCGTTCGATCAGTTCGAAGAGCAGCCCGTTGGTGATCGAAGCCACGGTTTCGGCCTTGCTTACGATACGTCCGCGGAAGCGGATCTGCTCGGACATGGAGCCCGAGCAGTCGATGGCGATGAGGAAGGCCGTCCGGTGGTTGCGGGTGATGCTTTGCGTATACATGTTTCTTCGGGTCGTAGTTGCAAAGGGATATGCAAATATAGCGATTTGCGCCTAAATGGCAAATTCGCGGCCCGCAGGATCGATCTCCGAGCGGATGCCGCGGCGGATGATTTGGGCGCGGCCGTTGCGGAAGGGCTTGACCGCCTCGCAGTCCGGGCAACTGATGCGCGTGCGGCCCCGGCGGTCGATGAAGTGCCAGGTGCTTCCGAGCAGCACGGCCGCCAGCCCTTCGGAAAATTCGAAGCCGTTGTCGTAGAGCGGTGCGATGATGCATTCGGTTTGGGTCCGGTAGCCCCACAGCCCGCCGCGTTCGAACAGTTCGGGTGCGGGACCTTCGTCGGACGCCTCCGCCCGTTCTGCCGCCGTCTGCTGCCGCACGGCCTCCCGGAGCAGTTCGCCGAGGCCGAACAGGCGCAGCGTCGGTGCGGTGAGCAGCCGCGCGATCCGGTACGCGACGGCCATTCCGCGTCGTTCGAAAAGCGCCACGACCTCCCGGTAGGACGCCTCGTGCGGAATCTGCGACGGGGTGAAGAGCAGTCCGTCGCCCGTGCCGTAACGGGCATAGAGTCCGGGCTCTTCGGCCAGGGCATGCAGTGCCGTGGAGATCAGTGCCGCGGGGTAGTCGTCCAGCGAGGCGTCGAAGTCGGCCGCCGTGCGGGCCGGATGCTGGTAGGCAGCGGTGCCCAGTTCGGGACTCGGCTCCCCGGCAAAGGCGGGGAGGAACGTCGCGTCGTGGTCGATCGGATGGAGTCGGCCCGCGGGATCGACGATCACGTTTTCGGGTTTCAGGTCGCCGTGGGCCCGGTCATCCCGGACCATGGCAAGCGCCAGCCGGTCGAAGGCCGCTGCCAGTGCCGCAAGCCGCTCCCGGTCGCCGTCCGAAGCGGCGCGGTGGACCGCTTCGCGGAGTGTTTCGCCCTCGATCCACTCGTCGAGGACGACATCGACCCATTCACCCGTCGTGGGGGAGGTGTAGAGGTAGAGTTCCCGTTCGAAAAGGCGCTCGCCGTAGATCTCCCGCAGGTGGCGCATCGGCCGCAGAAAGCAGCGCAGGGCGCGCAGCCGCCCGTCGTGCCGCACGCGGAAGACGATGGCCGAGTTGCCGACGGCGTATGCGGGCTGTCCCGTGGCATCGCGGCACAGGCCCATCTCCCCGAGCCGTCGCGTGAGGCCCTCGGGGTCGGTGAGCGTGAAGAGGTACTGGCGGAGTGTGCGCATGGTTTTCGACGGGAACGCGGGACCGTCCCCGAGGAAGGTCCCGCGTCGTTACGTTCTTCGGACCCGGAGGCCCGCCGGTGTGTTTAGTGGCAGTCGCAGTGCCCGTGTCCGTGGTCGTCGCAGCAGCCGTCGTCGCAACCGTCGCCGCACGAACCGCAGGAGCAGTGTCCCTGCAGGTCCTCGGGCGTTACGTCGCGCACCGAAACGACCTCGACGTCGAAGTTGAGCGTCTTGCCGGCCATCGGGTGGTTGAAGTCCATCTTGACGTGCTCGTTGCCGACCTCCTTGACGATACCCATCATGCGGTTGCCCTGGGCGTCGCTCATCGGCACCTGGCTGCCGACGAAGAGAATATCCTCGGCGAGCTTGCCGTCCACCATGAAGATGTTTTTCGGCAGATCGACGATCGCCTCGGCGATCAGCTCGCCGTAGCCGTCCTTGGGCTCCAGCGTGAACGACACCTTCTCGCCGGGCTCCTTGCCCTCGATGGCCTCCTCGAACTTCGGGAGCAGCATGCCCGTGCCGAAGATGAATTCCAGGGGCTGTCCCGGACGCGACTGGTCCGCGATCTGTCCATCGACGGTGAGCTTGTAGTCCACGCCGACCATCTTGTTCTTTTCTACTTTCATGCGATGTGTTGAATTTTGGTATTTCCGTGTTCGTGTTCCGTGGTCTCCGCCGTCGCCGTGCTTCGGCAGGCGACAGCCGGTAAAACCGGCCAAATGTACGACATATTTTCGGGATTGTCAAATCCTTTGCCGGCGTACCCGAAAAAACGCCGGTGCGAAGCCGTGCCCCGCACCGGTGCCTTTCGTCGCGCGACCGCGCGCTATGCGTCGTTGCGGCAGCAGAGGTTGCGGTCTCCGTAGCCGTTGTCGATCTTCGAGACGTAGGGGAAGAACTTGGCGTGGCGCACCCACTCGAGCGGGAAGGCGGCCTGCATGCGCGAGTAGGCGTGCGGCCACTCGCCCGCCAGCTCGACGGCCGTATGCGGGGCGTTCGTTACGACGTTCTCGGCCTGGCCGGCTGCCGCCGCGGCCTCGCATTCGCGCTTGATGCTTACGAGCGCCTCGATGAAGCGGTCCATCTCCTCCTTGGGCTCGGACTCCGTGGGTTCGACCATCAGCGTCTCGTGCACGGGGAACGAGAGCGTCGGGGCGTGGAAGCCGTAGTCCATCAAACGGTGGGCGATATCGCCGCAGTCGATGTTGTAGTCCTTCTTGAAGTGCGTCAGGTCGAGGATCATCTCGTGGCCCACGCGGCCTGTCTCCCCCGTGTAGTAGGTGCGGTACTCCGACTTGAGGGCCGAGGACATGTAGTTGGCATTGACGATGGCCATCTCGGTGGCGTGGCGCAGCCCCTCCTCGCCGAGCATCTTGATGTATCCGTAGGTGATCGGGAGCAGCAGGGCCGAACCCCAGGGTGCCGATGCGACGGCCGTGATGCCCTCCTCGCCGCCCGTCGGAACGATCGGGTGCGTCGGGAGGAAGGCCTTGAGGTGCTCGGCCACGCAGATCGGGCCGACACCCGGGCCGCCGCCTCCGTGCGGCATGGCGAAGGTCTTGTGGAGGTTCAGGTGGCAGACATCCGCGCCGATGTATCCCGGGTTGGTCAGACCCACCTGGGCGTTCATGTTCGCGCCGTCCATGTAGACCTGTCCGCCGGCGTCGTGCACGGCATCGACGATCTCGCGGATGCGGCTCTCGAAGACGCCGTGCGTCGAGGGGTAGGTTACCATCAGTCCGCACAGCTCCGAGGCGTGCTCTTTGGCCTTGGCTTCGAGATCTGCGACGTCGATGTTGCCGTTCGCGTCGCAGGCCACCGTTACGATCTTCATGCCCGCCATGGCGGCCGACGCGGGGTTCGTGCCATGCGCCGAAGCGGGGATCAGCACCACGTTGCGGTAACCCTGGCCGCGGCTCTGGTGGTAGGCGCGGATCACCATCAGACCCGAATACTCGCCCGCGGCGCCCGAGTTGGGCTGGAGCGAGCAGGCGGCGAAGCCGGTGATCGTCGCGAGGTCCTTTTCGAGCTCCGCGATCAGCTCGCGGTAACCTTCCGTCTGGTCGGCGGGTGCGAAGGGGTGCATCATCTGGAACTCGGCCAGCGAGAGCGGCTGCATGAGCGCCGCGGCGTTGAGTTTCATCGTGCACGAGCCGAGCGAGATCATCGAGTTGGCCAGCGAGATGTCGCGCAGCTCGAGGGTCTTGATGTAGCGCATCAGGGCGCTCTCCGAGCGGTAGCGGTTGAAGACCGGCTCGGTAAGGAACGCCGAGCGGCGGCGCAGCGCAGCGGGGATGCTGTCCTCCTCGACGGCCTTCACGGCCTTGGCCTTGCGGCCCTTTGCGGCGCTGAAGATGCCGATGACGGTCTCGATCTCCCGGGGGGTCGTAACCTCGTCGAACGAGAGGCGTACGGAGCCTTCCGAGGGGTAGTAGAAGTTGATCCCCTCGTCGAGGGCCAGCGACTGCACGACGGCGGCTTCGGCTTCGACCTCGAGCGTATCGAAGAAGTTTTGCGCGGTGAGTTTGTAGTCCATCGCCTCCAGGGCGCGGGCTACCGTTACGGCGGCGCGGTGGGCCGTGCGTGCGGCGCGCAGCACTCCTTCGGGACCGTTGTAGACGCAGTAGAAGCCCGTCATCGAGGCCATCAGGGCCGAGGCGGTGCAGATGTTCGAAGTGGCGCGCTCGCGCTTGATGTGCTGCTCGCGCATCTGGAGGGCCATGCGCAGGGCGCGGTTGCCCAGCCGGTCCACCGAGACGCCGATGATGCGGCCCGGCATGTTGCGCTTGAATGCTTCGCGCGTGGTCATGTAACCCGCTGCGGGGCCTCCGAAGCCCATCGGGATGCCCAGGCGCTGCGTGGAGCCCACGGCGATGTCGGCGCCCCACTCGCCCGGCGCCTTGAGCAGGGCCAGCGACAGCAGGTCGCAGACGGCCGTAACGAGGACGCCCCGGGCATGTGCCGCGGCGGTGAAGTCGGCATAGTCGCGCACCGTGCCGTCGGCGGCCGGATACTGGACGATGGCGCCGAATTCCTTGCCCGTGAATTCGTATTCGTCGTATTCGTCGATGATGAGTTCGATGCCGAACGGTTCGCTGCGCGTGAGCAGCACGTCGAGCGTCTGCGGGAAGAGGTTGCGGTCCACGAAGAGCTGGTTGCGGCCCTCCTTGACGGCCTCGCGCGAGCGCAGCGCGAACATCATGAGCATCGCCTCGGCGGCGGCCGTGCCCTCGTCGAGCAGCGAGCAGTTGCCGATCTCCATGCCCGTGAGCGAGATCACGGCCGTCTGGA
This sequence comes from Candidatus Alistipes stercoravium, assembly GCA_019119615.1. Lineage (GTDB taxonomy): Bacteria > Bacteroidota > Bacteroidia > Bacteroidales > Rikenellaceae > Alistipes > Alistipes stercoravium. The sequence goes on from DWWQ01000043.1 coordinate 20,201, forward strand.
AGTTGAGCAGCGCCTCGAGGCGTCCCTGCGAGATTTCGGCCTGATAGGGCGTGTAGGAGGTGTACCAGGCGGGATTCTCGAAGACGTTGCGCGCCACGGCGGCCGGTACGGCACAGGGGTAGTAGCCCATGCCGATGAACGAGCGGAAGATGCGGTTGCGCGAGGCGATCTGCCGGATGTGGGCGGCAAATTCGTACTCGCTCATCCCCTTCTCGGGGAGAGCCAGCGGTTTCTTGAGGCGGATCGACTGGGGGATGACCTGCGAGATCAGCTCCTCGACCGTTTTGACCCCGATCACGTCGAGCATGGCCTGCAGCTCGGCGGGGTTGCTGACGCCGATATGGCGTTCGGAAAATTTGTCGAACATATATTCTTGGGTTTAACTGTCTGTATGCTTCATTTTTATCGGTTGGCCGCGGCTGCCTCGTCGGGCCACGGGCAGGGGAGCCCCGTGGCGCGGAACGCGGGACGCTGGGCTCCGGCTTCGCGCAGCCGCTCCGAAAGGCGGCGGGCCATGCGGCGCACCCGTGCGGGCTCTGCCGCCGCCAGGTCGTGCTGCTCGCCGATGTCGCGGCGGATGTCGTAGAGGCGCAGCTGCCCGGTCTGCCAGGTGTAGATCAGGTGGTAGTCCCCCTCCATGTAGGCCGAATAGGCGCCGTATCCCTCCTCGAAATCCTGCGTTTCGCCCCACAGGTTCGGAAAGTGCCAGACGATCGGCCGCGCACGGAGCGACGACGGGTTGCGCAGGGCGCGGACGAAGCTCTCCCCGTCGGTCGTCTGCCGCGTTTCGTACGCTTCGACGCCCGCCATTTCGAGGATCGTCGGGAAGAAATCTTCGATCATCACGGTTTGTTCGCATGTCGTGCCGCCGCGCACCACGCCCGGCCAGACGACAAGCATCGGTTCGCGCACGCCGCCGAGGAAGGCCGAACCCTTGCCGGCGCGTGCCGGGTAGTTCTGGTCGCGGTTTTCGACCCCCTGCCGGGCGTTGTTGAGTCCCTGCCCGCCGTTGTCCGACATGAAGAGGATGATCGTGTTGCGGGCCGTCTCGGGCGACTGCTCCAGAAAGTCGAGCAGGTCGCCCAGGCTGCGGTCCATGCCCTCGACCAGCGCGGCGTAGCGCACTTCGTTTTCGTTGAGCGTGGCGCCCAGCTGCGCATCGTAGCGGCCCCGGTAGGAGGCCGTGAAGCGGGTGTCTTCCTCATAGGGAATATGCACCGCGTAATGGGACATGTAGAGGAAGAAGGGCTGGCGGCGCGCGATGGGCTCCTTGAGCGCCTCGATCGCCTCGCGGGTCAGCACCTCGGTCAGGAAGAGGTCCGTGCCGAAGTATTTCTCCAGCCCCAGCACCTCCTGCGGCGATCCCTGTCCGAAATTCCGGGAGGCGAGGTAGCTGCCCGGGGCACCGTTCGCCCCGCCGGCGATATTGACGTCGAAGCCCATTGCCCGGGGATCGGCCCCCGGGGTGGTCTTGGCGCCGAAATGCGCCTTGCCGCAGTGGATCGTCCAGTATCCGTGCTCGCGCAGCAGCTGCGGGAGCGTCGTTACGGGGGTGGCGTTGCGGGTGTTGTATTCCGAGGCGACCGTGTCGGGCTGGATGCCGTTGCAGTTCCACTCCGGAAGGAGCAGCACGTCGCTCGGGTCGTCGGTCGGCCGTCCGTAGTCGAGCGTCCAGTTGGTGACGCGGTGGCGTGCGGCGTTCATTCCCGACATCAGGCTGCAGCGCGAGGGCGACGAAACGGCACAGGCGTAGGCCTGTGTGAAACGTACGCCCAGCGAGGCCAGCCGCTCCATGTTGGGCGTGTGGTAGCGGTCGTTGAGCGGCGTCCGCGTCTCGTAGAACGGCACGGAGGTGTCCTGCCAGCCCATGTCATCGACCAGAAAGAGAAGGATGTTCGGCCGCGATACGGAGTCGGCGGCCGCTGCCGGGAGTTGTTCCCGGGCCGTGCCCTGCGCGGCAAGGGGCAGCGCGGCGGCGAAGGTGAGGATTCGGTGTGGTTTCATGGTCGGTGTGTCGGGTCGGGATCAGTATTTGAACGAGCTGCCGCCGATGAATTCGCGCAGGATCGACGTCGGCGGAATCTCGTCGGGCGGGATCGGAATGAAGTTGTCGAGGAATTTCAGGATGCGGCGCGCCTCGTCGTATTCGGGTACCGTGTCGGGCACCTCGCGGAGGATCTTCTCGGCGAAGGGCCGCAGCACGGAGATCTCGTAGAAGAGCGACGAGTTGAGCATTACGTCGGCATTCTCCTGATAGGGGAAGATGTGCTTCTCCTCGCCGCGGCGCACGGAGGCCCAGCGCGAAAGTGTCGCCAGGGCGTCGGAGCCCCGTTGCGTGTAGTCGCGCGTGAGGCGGCGCAGCAGGCGGTTGTCCGTCGTGGCGATGCGCGAGAGGTTGTCCATCGCCACGGAGGTGAAGCACGAGATGTAGATGCGGAACTTCTGCTCTTCGGGAATGGCGGGTGTCAGGCGCGGGTTGAGGCCGTGGATGCCCTCGATGATGAGGATCGACCGGGCGTCGAGCGTCAGCGGGGCGTTGTGCCAGGTGCGGCGTCCGGTAATGAAGTCGTAACGGGGAATATCGACGCTCTCGCCCTTCATCAGCCGTCCGAGGTGGTCGTTGAAGAGCTCCAGATCGATGGCTTCGAGCGCCTCGTAGTCGTATTCGCCGTTGGCATCCTTCGGGGTCTTTTCGCGATCGACGAAGTAGTCGTCCAGAGAGATGAGCACGGGGTTGAGTCCCAATACGCCGAGCTGGATGCCCAGCCGTTTGGCCGAGGTGGTCTTGCCGCTCGACGAGGGGCCCGAGATCAGCACCATGCGCGTGCCGCGCGAGAGGTTGGCCTGGAGGATGGCGTCGGCCACCTCGGCGAACTTGCGTTCGTGGAAGGCCTCGGCGAGCTTGATCATGCCGCCGGCATCCCCGGCGAGGACCTTCGCATTGACGTCGCCGACGGTCGGAACCCCCATGATGCGGACCCACGACTGGTATTCGCGGAAGATGCCGAACATCTTCTCCTGATGGACCGTGCGGACGATCCGGTCGGGGTCGGTGCGCAGCGGCAGGGCAAGGTAGAAGCCGTTGTAATAGGGCTCCAGGTCGAAATGGCGGATATAGCCCGTCGAGGGGGCCAGCGAGCCGTAGAAATATCCGGCCGTGTCGCCGAGCGTGTAGAGGTCGCTGTAGAGGCGCGGCCGGGAGTCGAGCAGGGCGATCTTGTCGGTGAAACCCTCTTCGGCGTAGCGGGCGCGGACCTCGCTCGTAAGGGCCTTTGTGCGGCGGATCGGAAGGTCTTCATCGACCAGCTCCCGCATGTGCCGTTTCAGGGTCTCGGTCTGCTCTTTCGTGAAGGAGTCGATGCCGTCGATCTCGCAGTAGAAGCCGTTCTGGCCCATCGAGTGGCGGATGTGGAGCGTGCGTCCCGGATAGAGGTCGCGCACGGCCTTCTGCAGCAGGAACCACGAGGTGCGCTGGTAGACGCGGATGCCCTCGAAGGAGGTGATGTCCACGAAGCGGATCGTAACGGGGGTGTATATCTTGTAGTTGAGCTCCTTGAGCCGGTTGTTCACCCGGGCGGCGAGAAACGGCCGGGGACCCGGTGTGATCTGTCCGGCGATCTGGAGCAGCGTGGTTCCCATCGGGACCTCCAGCTCGCCGCCGAGGTTTTCACAAATGATGCGGATCGGATCGGTCATAAGGTGTTTTTTGCGCTTAATGCAGGGTAAAGGTAGAAATAATTTGTAACTTTGGCAACTCAATTCGAGATCGTATGATGAAAAGATGGATTCGCCTGGTCCTGCTTGCCGTTGTGGCCTGCACGGCCTCCTGCGCACCCCGCGAGCGGACGATCGTCCTGCTCTCCACGAACGACATGCACGCCCGGATTCAGCACTTTCCGCGGCTGGCGGCCGCCGTTGCGGCGTGCCGCGACACGCTGCCCGGCGCCCTGCTGGTCGATGCCGGGGACCGCTGGACCGGAAACGCCTATGTCGATAAGGCCCCCTCGCCCGGGATGCCCGTAATCGCCCTGATGAACCGCCTCGGATACCGGGTTGCCACGCTCGGCAATCACGAGTTCGACCACGGACAGGCCTTCCTGGGCCGCATGATCGACAGCATGGCCTTCGAGGTCGTCTGCGCCAACCTGCGCAGCGATACCTGCACCTTCCCGCAGCTGCCCTCCTGTGCGGTGGTCGAGAGCGGCGGGCTCCGCATCGGCTTTGTCGGGGTGGTAACCAACTACGAAGGTCCGGGGCATCCGGCCGGCAATGCCGCCAACTTCGAGGGGCTGGAGTTCCCCGACCCCCAGCAGGAGGCTATTCGTATTGCCGAAGAGCTGCGCCCACAGGTCGATGTGCTGGTGCTGCTCTCGCACATGGGCGACGACCGCGATGCGGAGCTCCTCGCAAGGGAGAGCCGCTACGACGTGGTGATCGGCGGCCATACCCATGAACGGCGCGATACGGTCGTGAACGGCACGCTGCTCACACAGACGGGCAAGAATCTGGAACATGTCGGCGTAACGACGATCCGCCTGCTGGGACGCCGGATTACCGGGATCGACTACCGCCTCGTGCCGCTCGGCGGCTATGAACCCGATGCGGCGTATCAGGCGGAGGTGGACCGCTATTACGCCGACCCGGAGCTGAACCGCCCGGTCGGGTCGTTTGCCCGTGCGGCCAACGGCTGGGGCGTGGCCAACTGGATGGTTGATGCCATCACCGACGAGATGGATGCCGAGGTGGGATTCTACCACGTCGGCGGCGTACGCCTCGACTCGATTCCGGAGGGCGGCATGAGCACGGCGCGGGTTTACGATCTGGAGCCTTTCGACAGCCGGATTGCCGTGATGCGCATGACACCGGCCGACATGCGCCGCATGATCCTCGCCAAATACAACGACACGGAAAACCGCAAGGAGGCGCATCGTATCGACCTCATCTCGACGACGCCCTACGAGATTTTGACCGACGGTGAGGACAATGCGCTCGACGTGCGTTTTCCGGCCCTGCGCGAGGGACGCTCCTATCGGGTGGCCATCAGCGACTACGCCTTCAAGAATTACCGCGACCTGCATTTTACGGAGGGGGAGATCACCTCGGAAAAGGTCGCCGACGTATTGCTCGAGAAACTGGAGGAGGATTCGCCGCTTGCGCCCGACAACCGGCCCCGGCAGCGGGTGGTTCGTCCCGAGACGAAAAAACGCTGAAATTTTGATTTTCAGCGAAAAAGCGCTATCTTTGCAGTCCCGTGCACGCGCATGAAGGGCGCAAACGCGGGCAATGAATTAATTATTAACCATTTAACGAGCGATTGTATCGCAAGCATTTCCACAATGGAAGAAGTAAAGAATGTAGTCGCAAACGAGAATTTCGACTGGAACGCCTTCGAAAACGACCTGGGCGTGTACGATCAGTCGAAGGAGCAGATCACCGAGGCGTATGACAAGACGCTCTCGAACGTCGCTGTCGGCGAGGTGGTCGAGGGAACCGTAACGGCCATCACCAAGCGCGAGGTTCTCGTAAACATCGGCTATAAGAGCGAAGGCGTGATCTCCGTTTCGGAGTTCCGCTACAACCCCGATCTGAAGGTCGGCGACAAGATCGAAGTTTATGTCGAGTCGGCCGAGGACAAGAACGGCCAGCTGGCCCTCTCGCACAAGAAGGCTCGTCAGCTCAAGTCGTGGGATCGTGTGAACGAGGCCCTGGAGAAGGACGAGATCATCAAGGGTTACATCAAGTGCCGTACGAAGGGCGGTATGATCGTCGATGTCTTCGGCATCGAGGCCTTCCTGCCCGGTTCGCAGATCGACGTGAAGCCCATCCGCGACTACGACGTATATGTAGACAAGACCATGGAGTTCAAGGTTGTCAAGATCAACCAGGAGTTCCGCAACGTGGTCGTGTCGCACAAGGCGCTGATCGAGGCCGAGCTCGAGGCCCAGAAGCAGGTCATCATGTCGAAGCTCGAGAAGGGTCAGATCCTCGAGGGTACCGTCAAGAACATCACCTCCTACGGCGTATTCGTCGATCTGGGCGGTGTGGACGGTCTGATCCACATCACGGACCTTTCGTGGGGCCGCGTGAACCATCCCGAAGAGATCGTCAAGCTCGACGAGAAGATCCGCGTCGTGATCCTCGACTTCGACGATCAGAAGAAGCGTATCGCCCTGGGTCTGAAGCAGCTCACCCCGCATCCGTGGGAGGCGCTGGATGCCAACCTCAAGGTCGGCGACAAGGTCAAGGGCCGCGTGGTTGTCATGGCCGACTACGGTGCGTTCGTCGAGATCGCTCCGGGTGTCGAGGGTCTGATCCACGTTTCGGAGATGTCGTGGAGCCAGCACCTGCGTTCGGCTCAGGAGTTCATGAAGGTCGGCGACGAGGTCGAGGCCGTTATCCTGACGCTCGACCGTGCGGAGCGTAAGATGTCGCTGGGCATCAAGCAGCTCACGCCCGATCCGTGGGAGAACATCGAGGTGAAGTATCCCGTCGGCACGAAGTGCACGGCCAAGGTTCGCAACTTCACGAACTTCGGTGTCTTCGTAGAGATCGAGGAGGGTATCGACGGTCTGATTCACATTTCGGATCTGAGCTGGACGAAGAAGGTGAAGCACCCGAGTGAGTTTACCCAGGTAGGTGCTGACATCGACGTCGTAGTGCTCGAGATCGACAAGGAGAACCGTCGCCTTTCGCTGGGCCACAAGCAGCTTGAGGAGAATCCCTGGAACGCGTTTGAGAACCAGTTCCCCGTGGAGAGCGTTCACGAGGGTACGATCACGGAGATGACCGACAAGGGTGCCGTTGTAGCACTGGGCGAGAATGTCGAGGGCTTCTGCCCGTCGCGCCAGCTCGTCAAGGAGGACGGCACGACGCCGAAGGTGGGCGACAAGCTCGACTTCAAGGTGATCGAGTTCTCGAAGGCTACCAAGCGCATCACCCTCTCGCACCTGCGTACCTATGATGACGCACGCAAGGAGGCTGCCGCAGCCGAGAAGGCCGAGAAGCGCGCTGCTGCCGACGCTACGAAATCGACCGTGAAGAAGATCAACGCTTCGGTCGAGAAGACGACGCTGGGCGACATCGCCGGTCTGGCCGCTCTGAAGAGCGCCATGGAGGCTGCCGCCAAGAAGGAGGAGAAGTAATTCCCTTCCGGGCGTATGCGGGATCGCCGATCCCGTAAAACCGTGAGCCGCGGACCCGTGAGGGCCCGCGGCTCTTTTTTGTTGTTGGAAGAGCCTCCTCCAACAGCCTCTGCGGACCTTGCATTGCGGACTTCGCGTTTTGGACCTTGGACGTGCGGACTTCGGGTGCGTGGGCCCTGGATATGCCGGTTTTGAACGTGCTGATTTCGGGCTGCGGACCCTGGGTGTGCAGTTCGGGTGTGGTCCGGGTGCTGATCCGGAGGAGGTCTGGGTGTGGGTGTGGGTCCGGATGCTGGTCCGGGATCCGGGCTTTCGGGCTTCGGATGCAGCTGACGGTATGGTTTGTGGCTGGATGTCCCCGGCTTGGGCTTATGGGTTTATGGCCGTATTATTCGGGCGGTATGCGGCTGCCGTTTGGGCTTCGCGGCGTGTGATTCACTTCGGACGGCGTGGAAAACCAACGGTACGGCATGAAAAAAGGGAGACCTTTTTGCAGGTCTCCCTTCGTTTGGTGCGGTCCGTGCGCCTTATTCGGCAGCCGTAACCGAGAACTTGATCGTAGCCTTGACCTCCTTGTGCAGGCGGGCCGTAGCCTCGTATTCGCCGACGGTCTTGATGGCGTCCACCGAGATCTGCTTGCGATCCACGGTGATGCCTTTGGCGGCGAGGGCCTCTGCCAGGTCATTGGCCGTAACCGTACCGAAGAGCTTGCCCTCCTCGGCCTTCACGGCGAGCGACAGCGTCAGGTTCGAGATCGTCTCGGCCAGAGCCTGGGCATCGGCGAGGATCTTGGCGTCCTTGTGGGCGCGCTGGCGGAGGTTCTCGGCGAGGACCTTCTTGGCGGAAGCCGTAGCGGCCTTCGCATAGCCCTGCGGGATCAGGTAGTTGTTTGCGTAACCGGGCTTCACGTTCACGATGTCGTTGGCGTAGCCCAGCTTCTCCATATCTTTGATCAGAATTACTTCCATGGTTTGTCCTCCCTGTTAATTATTTCATGCAATCGGTTACGAAGGGCAGAATGGCCAGATGACGGGCGCGCTTTACGGCCTGGGCCACCTTCTTCTGGAACTTCTGCGAGGTTCCCGTCAGGCGGCGGGGCAGAATCTTGCCCTGCTCGTTGAGGAACTTCTTGAGGAACTCGCCGTCCTTGTAATCGACGTATTTGATGCCGAGTTTCTTGAAGCGGCAGTACTTCTTCTTCTTGACGTCTACCGATACGGGGTTGAGGTAACGGATTTCCGACTGTGCTTTGTTCTCCTGTGCCATGGCTTACTCCTCCTGCTTGTTAGAAAGTTTCGCACGACGTTTCTCCGAGTACTCTACGGCGTACTTGTCCTGCTTGAAAGTTAAGAAACGGATGATGCGCTCGTCGCGGCGGTACTGCGTCTCGAGCGTGTTGATGAGCGAGCCTTCGCCCGTGAACTCCAGGAGGAAGTAGAAACCGGTGGTCTTCTTCTGAATGGGGTAGGCGAGCTTCTTGAGGCCCCACGACTCCTTGTTCACAATCTGACCGCCGTTTTCGGTGATGACACCCTGGAATTTGTCAGCGACCTCCTGCACCTGGGCATCCGAGAGGACCGGCGTGACAATGAAAACGGTTTCGTAATTGTTCATGATACCTTTAAATTAGTTTGTTAATCCCATTTCGGGACCGCAAAGATAGGCAATAAATCGGAAAATGAAAAATTTGCGCCGGATTTTTCGCTCATCCTGTGGCGGTTCTGCCTTTTTTCCTATTTTTGCTCCGTTTGTAAAATGCTGGAGGTATGAAAAAGGGATGGTTGTGTCTGTTTGCGGCGCTCGGGCTGTGGTGCGGGGCGTGGGCGCAGGAGCCCGGCAACGGCCCGGAGGAGACGGCGGTCTCCACGCCGGAGGTGCGTCGGAACGTGCGGCGTTTCGAGGCCGAGATGGCCTGGGGCGCGACCTTCGGCTATGCCCGGCTGGCGGACCAGTCCAACATGCGTATGGGCTTCTGCGCCGGCACCGAATACCGTTACAACCTGCGGCGTACGCCGCTTGACGTGGGCCTGCATTTCTTCGGCTCGTTCTATTGGCGGGAACCCCGGGCAAGCTGCACCGCCAGATTCTACAACTCGTCCCGGATGATGGGAGTCGTCGATTACAACCTGGTGGTGGCCCGGCGCGTGGAGTGCTTTTTCGGTGCGGGGCTCGGTACCGTGTTTGTCGGTCCTACGGCCGATATGCCGGTTGGCGCCGCTGCCGAGTGGTCTTCCCGTTTCGGGGCCATGCCCCGCGTAGGTGTGGAGTGCTGGAGCCACCTGCGTCTGACGCTCGGCTATGTGTGGACCGAGCGGGCGAACAACCATCTCATGATGACCATCGGGGTGGTCTTCGGGGGCGGACGCCGCTGACGGGGTCTATTGTTCCGGAAATCCCTGTGCCTTCAGTTTGATCTCGCCGCCGTCGGGCGTTACGAGGTAGCAGCCCTTCGACGCTTCGGTGATGTGTCCGATGACATCCACCACGCCGAGGCGCATGACCTGCTCCTGCAGGGCCAGCGGCACGGTGAAGAGCAGCTCGTAATCCTCGCCGCCGTTCAGCGCGGCCACGACAGAGTCGGCGTGCATCTCTTCGGCGAGGGCCGTGGTCTGCTGCGCGATGGGAATGCGCTCGAGGTAGATGCGGGCGCCGCAGCCCGAAGCCTTGCAGAGCTGCATCAGGTCGCTCGCGAGTCCGTCCGTGAGGTCGATCATCGCCGTGGGCTGGATCTTTTCCTGCGCCAGCAGGTCGATGATGTCGGTGCGGGGCCGCGGCTTGAGGTACTTTTCGAGCAGGTATTCGTATCCCTTGAACTGGGGTTCGGGTTGTGCCACGTCGGCCAGCACGCGCTTCTCGCGCTCGAGCAGCCGCAGCCCCATGTAGGCGGCCCCGAGGTTGCCCGTGATGCAGATCAGGTCGTGGAGCCTGGCGCCCCGGCGGTAGGCGATCCGCTCCCGGGGGGCGTGTCCGAGTGCCGTCGCGGCAATCGTCAGCCCGGTCATCGAGGCGCGCGTGTCGCCGCCCACGAGGTCGATCTCCTGTTCCCGGCAGGCGAAACGGATCCCTTCATAGAGGTCGTCGAGCGCCTCGACGGGCAGCTTGGCCGAGACGCCCAGCGAGACGAGCAGCTGCGACGGTGTGGCGTTCATGGCCGCCAGATCGCTCAATGCGGCCGTTACGACCTTGTACCCGAGGTGCTTGAGCGGGAAATAGGTGAGGTCGAAATCAACCCCTTCGAAGAGGGTGTCCGTCGTGCAGAGCAGCTCTTCGCCGGCCGGCGGCGTGAGGACCGCCGCGTCGTCGCCGACGCCCTGACGGGTCGAGTCGTTACGGGGTGTAAAGTCGCGCGTGAGGCGTTCGATGAGGCCGAACTGCCCGAGCGTGGAGATTTCGGTGCGTTTCTTGGACTCCATGGTGTCGAATTTTTGACAAAACTAACGATTCTTTGCCGTTTCTCAAAAATTAGCGTAATTTTGTCCGTTCAATCACAAAAACGGATACGAAAATGATAAACATCGTCTTATTCGGTGCTCCGGGCTGCGGCAAAGGTACGCAGGCTCAACGCCTGAAGGAGCATTACGGCATCGACCACGTCTCGACGGGCGAGGTGATCCGCGACGAGATCCGCCGCGGCACGGAGCTGGGCCGCAGCATGGAGCAGTATATCAAGGAGGGCAAGCTGGCTCCCGATGCAATCGTGATCGGGATGATCGCCAACTATGTCTCCGAGCACAAGGATGCCAAGGGTTGCATTTTCGACGGTTTCCCCCGTACGACGGTGCAGGCCGAGGAGTTCGACCGCATCCTGGAAAAGAAGGGGCTGAAGGTCGATATCATGGTGGACCTCCATGTTCCCGAGGAGGAGCTCGTCAAGCGTCTGTTGCTGCGCGGCAAGGATTCGGGCCGTGCCGACGATGCTTCGGAGGAGGTGATCCGCGAGCGTCTGGCGGTTTACCACAGGCAGACGGCCGTCGTGGCGGACTACTATACCGCCCAGCACAAGTATGCGTCGGTGAACGGTGTCGGCACGATGGACGAGGTCTTCGACCGCATTGCCGCCGTGATCGACGGACTGAAATAAACGGGAAGGTCCCGAAAACAAAAAAGCTGCTCGATTTCGAGCAGCTTTTTTTGTGGATATCCGTTCGGAAATTCCTACAAGGCGTTTACATGCAGCTGGATGGCGCTCTTGAGGTTGGCGGCCTTGTTCTTGTGCATGATGTTGTGCTTGGCCAGCTTGTCGAGCATCGACGTTACCTTCGGGAGCAGTGCCTCGGCGGCGCTCTTCTCGGTCGTTGCGCGCAGGGCCTTCACGGCGTTGCGTGCCGTCTTGTGGAACAGACGGTTGTGAGCCCGCTTGGTAACCGTCTGGCGGATCCGTTTCTTCGAAGACTTATGGTTTGCCATAATTCGTTGTAAGTTTATTTTTTTACTTTTTCAGTTTGTCGTAGTCGGAACAGCCGTGGCTGCGTGCGGATGGACCATCGGTCCGCTCCTGAAATCATCTTACCCGTAGGATGCCTTCCGGCTTCGCCTCCATCCCTTTTGCGGAACGTGCGCCGCCCGTCGGCACCCCTCGTGTAGCCCATAGCAGAATCGAACTGCTCTTTCAAGAATGAAAATCTTGCGTCCTAACCGATAGACGAATGGGCCTCTACCACTATTGCGAATCCCCGAAGGGGGCGCTTTAGCGGTGCAAAGGTAAGCAAAAAAGTGAGTTGTGCAAAAAATATGGTGAAAAAATTGTTTTTTCGCCGAAAGGACCGGGCGGGTATCTGCCGCGCAATCAGCGCAGACGCACCGTACGGGTCGCCGCGTCGAAGCAGGCGTTTTCTCCGGCGAAGAGCCGTTCGATACATCCGCTCCGGATCATCTCGTCGGCCGGGAGCAGGTGCAGCTGCGGCGTGTCGATGAGCGCCACGGCGTCGCAGAGCGAAAGGGCGATATCCAGGTCGTGCGTCGAGAAGAGGATGCACTTGCGCTCCTCGTGCGCCAGTCTCCGCAGCAGTACGGCCAGTTCATAGCGGTTCGGAAGGTCGAGAAAGGCCGTGGGCTCGTCGAGCAGAATGACCGGTGTGTCCTGTGCCAGGGCCCGGGCGATCATTACGCGCTGGCACTCCCCGTCGGACATGCGGTCCATCGTCTTGCGGGCAAAGGCGCCCATTCCGACCTGCTCCAGCGCGCGGTGCACGATCTGCCGGTCCTCTTCACGCAGCCGCCCGATCCAGTTCGTGTAGGGAGCCCGCCCCAGCGCCACGACATCCTCGCAGGCGAGGTTGGCGATCCGCACCCGCTCGGTCGTAACGAAACTGACGGTTGCGGCGCGCTGCGTCGGTGTAAGTTCCGCAAGGGTGCGGCCGCAGAGGCGTACTTCGCCCTTCGCGGCGGGATTCAGTCCCGCGACGGCCCGCAGCAGGGTGCTCTTCCCGGTGCCGTTGCGGCCGATCAGGGCCGTGAGGCTTTGCGGAGCGAACTCCGCGGAGACCTCCTCCAGCAGCGTGCGGCGGCCGTAGGCCAGGGTGATATGTCGGAGCGAGATACTCATCGGAAAAGGTTGCGGTTGCGGGTTACGACATAGATGACCACGGGAATGCCCATGAGGGCTGTGATGGTGTTGATCGGGAGCGTAAGGCTCTTGGCCGCCAGGTCGCAGACGAGCAGCAGTACGGCGCCCGCCAGCATCGACCCGGGGATGAGAATCCGGTGATCGGCCGAGGCAAAGATCATGCGTGCCAGGTGCGGCACGGCGAGCCCGATGAATCCCACGGGGCCGCAGAAGGCCGTAACGGTTCCGGCGAGCAGCACCGTCGAGAGGAAGATCCGCAGACGGGTCCGCTGGACGTTGAGGCCCATCGTGCGGGCGTAGTTTTCGCCGAGCAGCAGCAGGTTGAGCGGTTTGATGACCGCTACGGCCAGCACAAAGCCTACGAGGAGTACGGGCAGCATCAGGGCGAGCCGGTCGGCCGTAACGTCGCCGAGTGATCCCATGCTCCAGATCACGAAGGTCTTGAGCGCGGCTTCGTTGGAGAGGTATTGGAGGATCTCGACGATGGAGCTGACCCCTGAACCGAACATCATGCCGAGGATCAGGATGACCATGATATCCTTGATGCGGCGGCTGATGGCCAGGATCGCCGCCAGCACGAGGGCTGCACCGAGCCATGCGGCGCCGACGATGCCGATCGACTGCAGGAAGGAGTTCCCGGCCACTCCCAGCAGCGGTGCACCCAGCAGGAAGAGGGCGACGCCGAGCGATGCCCCCGAACTGACGCCCAGCACATAGGGGCCGGCCAGCGGGTTGCGGAAGAGGGTCTGCATTTCGAGGCCGCTGGCGGCGAGTGCCGCACCTGCGGCGAGCGCCGTGATGGCCTTCAGCAGGCGGATCTTGAGGATGATGTCCCGCGTTGCGGGATCGCAGGCACCACCCGTCAGGGCATTCCACACCTCCCCGGGGGCGATGGCGACCGAACCCACGGCGAGATCCGCGATGAAGAGTGCCGCGAGCAGCAGCGTGAGCAACGTGAATATCAGGGAAGTTCGGGACATCTATTATAAATATGTGTCGGATATTCGCTTCGGCCTCGCGCGACAGATGATCCGGGTATTTCCCATTATTCTGATAACCAGCGTGCTGGACGTGCCGATGGGGCTCGGATCTCTCTGTATGCAGGTCCCGGACGGCGAAATATCCTTGCAAAAGTAGAAAAAATCGGGAGAAAATATGTTTTTTTTGAAAAATGTACTATATTTGCAGTCCCAAACCGAGGCTAACAGGCTTCGGCGGGCGGAATCGGGGCGTAGCTCAGTCCGGTTAGAGTACACGTCTGGGGGGCGTGTGGTCGCTGGTTCGAATCCAGTCACCCCGACTGAAGAAAAGGCTTGACAATCAACTGATTGCCGAGCCTTTTTCGTTTTCTGCAGGTTGTTCGGGAAAAGGCTTTCGACCCCGTTTCTACGGCATTTTACGCAGGGTGTGTAAACCGTGGTGTAAACCGCCAAAAGGCTATGGACGCCACAATTTCAGTCATTTGCTTTAAAAGCAAGACCCTCGCCAACGGGGAGCATCCGCTTATGTTGCGCATTACGAAGGATCGTAAACGGACGATGAAAAGTCTCGGCGTGTCGGTCCATCCGTCAAACTGGGATTTCGCCCGCAACGAGCCCAAGCCCAAGTGTCCCGACCGCAAGTATATCCAGCAGATTATCCTGAAGGTAAAGACCGAGTATCAAACCAAGCTATTGGAGAAAAGCGCCAATAATGAGGATTATACCGCTCAAACGCTTGTCAAGGAGCAGTCCCGAGAGCAAATCCAGTCGGAAACGGTCGAACATTTCTATTTGAGAACCATTGAGCAACTCAAACGGGAGGGAGCGGTAGGCAATGCCTATGCCTATCAGAACTCCTATCAGGTCTTGCGATCCTTCCACGGGAATAAACCGTTGGCTTATGCGTTCGGACAGATCGATGAAGCTTTCCTGAACGCTTTTGAGCGTTGGATGCGGTCGAAAGGGAACAAGGAGACGACCTTGAGTTTTCAGATGCGGACCTTGCGGGCGATGTTTAATCGTGCAGTCAGAGCCAAGATTGTCAGCAGGGATAAGAATCCGTTCAACGAGTACAAGATCAGTAAATTCAATACCCGAACGCCGAAACGAGCCTTGAGCAAGACGGACGTGATGAAGATCATGGCAGCTGATTGTTCACAGGGGAAGGCTATCGAACAGTTTGCCCACGACGTATTTGTCTTCTCCTATTTGTGCGGTGGTATCTCGTTTGTGGATATGGCCAACCTGACGTCTGCCAATATCGTGGAAGGGCGGTTGATCTATTGCCGTCAGAAAACGCATGGAGCTGTCAATATCCCGCTGTCGGCACAGGCAAGAGGGATTCTTGCCAAATACGATGGATATTGCAGGCAGGCGGGTTATCTGTTCCCGATATTGGATGGGCGGGTACACATTACGCCCATACAAAAGAAGAATCGGGTGCATAAAATGTGCGGCAGGGTGAATTTTGCCTTGCGGGGTATCAGCAAGCGTTTGCAGATCAAGGTTACCGTTACGACCTATGTCGCAAGGCACAGTTTTGCCACCGTACTGAAGAAGTCGGGTGTGAATATCGGCATCATATCCGAGGCCTTGGGACATCACAGCCTGAAGACCACGCAAATCTACCTCGATTCATTCGAGAACTCGCAAATCGACGAGGCCATGCAGCATCTGCTGTAAACCGCAGCCCCTCATCCTTTCCATACTCGTGTGCCAAGGCACATCCAATGCGAAACTAGTCGTAATAGTCGTCTGTGATGTCCTTCTCCTGTTTGCGTATTTTTCTTATCAATTTGTGAACCTTTTCGTCGAGCAATTGTTGCTCCCGGGCTGTCCGGACTTTGGCCCGTGCCGTTTTGTCCCGAAGCACACCCCGATAGGGTTTCGCATGTGGATTGCAATAAGGGTAGGCATCGTAGCTGGCACCTCGCAAGCGGCAGACGTCACTGCAACTTTGGTCGGCTACAAGCCCGGTCCTTTCGTAGATCTCCCGAACGAGGGCGTCGTACTGCTCCTTGTGCCTCTCGGGGTAGGCGATCCTGAAAATCAGGTATAGACCGTTTCCGCTGATCGACATGCCTACATAAAGCAGGCAGTCGAAAGTTTTGGCGAGTAGCTTCTTTTTCTCGAACCACTCAATCCCGAACACTCTGTTGTCTTTGTGGTCGATATCGATACAGACGTAACCACTGTGTTGAATCAGTCCTGCACTGTTTCGTGTTTTGAAAATCCCGCTCGGAGTGATGCACGGCAGGTTGCTTTTAATCCTTTTGCGAATCTTCTCCCTTGAGGTTGTGCGGAAGGCGATGACATTATTTTTGAATTTTTCCGTCAGCAGCCACTTTATCAGACTGACGGTGCTGTAGGGCTTCTGCGCGAAATAGTTCTCAAAGATAGATACCCTGATCGGAAGGAGTTCTGAGAGATTCAAACGGGCTGTTTGATTTTCCATATATCCATCTTTATTTTTGTTTTCTTTTACATTTAAATTGTATTTTAAGGTGCTGTTATTCATATTCAATTCCGTTGTTAATCAATAAATTGTCATTCTCGTCTTCTTCGTTTTCTGAAGAAAATCCGTTGGATTCTTCTCGATTATTCTTTTTAACCGCCTTCTCCTTGTACTTTTTTTGTCGTTTTCGTTCGTTGGCATCCAACTGAGGCCGGACTAATGTAAAATTCGCTGTTGCTCTCCGTTTAAATCCGTCGGTTCCTTGCCATAGAGAGCATATTCCATGATTATGTCATAGAGGTGTAACCTTGCTCTGGGTTTCATCGAGGCTAATGCTTCATAAAAAGTACGGTAGAAGATGAATCCCTCTCGGGGCGGAACCTCGGGGTTGAATGCGGGTTTCATCGGTTCTTTTTTAGTTTTCATAATGAATGTGTTTTGATATGGTTTATTTTTATGGTAGTTTCATGTTCGATCGTTGGGTGCGACTCGCTTTGCAACCAGTCGAGAATCTCCTCACGCAGGAAGTAGAGCCGTCGGCCACCGTGTTCGGGTTTGTGGAACGGAATCTTCCGTTCGCTCGTAAATTTGTAGATGGTGGCCTTGCTGTATCCGGTCAGGCACACGACCTCTTCGATGGTCATTATCTGCTCGGGTGGAGCCAGAAGGGGTGTAAGGTTTCCCAGAATCCGGTCGATGCCGAGAATCTCTTTCAGTTGCCTCACGGTCAGACAGCCGATTGGGGTTTCATCGCCTATTTTTGTCATAAGTCATATTGTTTTAAAATTGTTTCTATTCTGATATATAATATTGCGATTTAGTTGGAACCTAAAATGAGGACACCCCTGCGAAACGACGTTATCGCAGGGGTGCCGGAGGGAGAAAATAAAGATAATGAACGGTTACAGCCCGTATGGGTCAATGAAATCCCGGGGCGGTGAGATTGTAAACGAGCGGCTGGAATAAGAGCATCCGGAATATGGTATCGTCCTCGGTTGAGCTTTCAAAAAGTCGTCTAAGGGTTGTGTATATTCGGCGTATGGTTTGATCTGACCTCGCTCCGATCTCCTCTTTTATGGTTTTTTGTGATAATAGGGAGACAATCTGAAAATCGGGATGATATTCCCTGCAATAGCAGAACAGCGCGCCGACATAGAGCCAATAGCGAAGATCGGCCCGTGTCCCCTGGAAGATGGTTCCCGTGAAGATGGAGACGGTCTTCTTGCATGTGGGACAACGTAGCAGCAGCGGTTCCTTCTTCCTTAAGGGGCGTTCGAGTCGGGTGTTACAGTCTGGGCAATAGGTTGAGTGTAGCCCTTTGTAGAACGCAATTGCGGATTCTCTGTTGGGATATAAATTCAAGAAATCCCGATAGCTGAAGGGTACTTTCATATGATGATGCGTGTAAGATGCAGGATTATGTAATAGATGATCTTTAGAGGACTTTTGCAGCCTCGTTGATTACGCCGTTGTCAAAGCTGTTGAGATAGACATTGGTGGTTTCCAGATCGGCATGGCCCAACATCTGTGAAATCACCTCTCGCGGAATATGGTTGTGCTGCAAGGTCATGGCTGCCGTGTGCCGGGAAACATAGCTCGTCAAACGGAAATTGATCTGAAACTCTTCGGCGAGCCTTTGCAGGTATTTTCTGTACTTGTCGTAGCGAGCCCGAATGTGCATGTAGAGTCGTTCTCTCGTATAGCCTGAACGAGTGACGACGGGCAGCAGAAAGTTGTCCACGGTCGGGGAGGCCGATTGCAGGCTCTCGATCAATTGCCGGATGGTCGGCGAGATCTTGATCGAGATCGGCTTCACGTTCTTCTGGCGCATGATCTTCTGTCGTTTGTAGACGATATAGTCTCCGTCCTCCATGTGCCTGATGTGCGCAGTCGTAAGCATCGCCATGTCGATGAACGAGATACCGTAGCAATAATAGGAGAGGAGAAACAGTTTGCGGGCATATTCGCATCGCGGATCGCTGGCGGAGGTGCTTTTGATCTTTGCGAGCTCGTCAGCCGGCAGATAGCGTTTGTCGGTTGCCTCCTCGAGTTTTGCAACCTCGAATCCGCCCGGTCCGAACGGATAGGTCGCCTCGGAGCCGATGCCCTCGGCTTTGGCCCTGTTCAGGATGGCCCGCAATGCCTTGAAATAGAATTTGCGTGTATTGCCGCAGCATCCCCGTTTCTGAAGGAATGTGTCGAATCCCCGGACATAACGCAAGTCGATGTCGGAGAAGAGGCGCTGATCCAGTTTCCGGTCATATTTTTTCAGCATATCCTGTGTCTGTTCGTAAGTCCGGGCATTGCCGACTCGCCCTGTTGCATGCAGCTCTGCGATGCGGTGGGAGAAGTAAGTGTTGAATTTCCCTTGTTGGGAGGTGTTGAGGAAGGCATCCTCAAACTGATTCAGCGTCCAGTCGGTGCCCTCCAGTTCGAAGCGATCGACAATCTCGCGGGCGCGTACCTTGTACTTTGCCAACAATGCGTTGTCGGCTTCCCGCTTTTTGTTCTCGGCCTTTTGTTCGGCTCCTTTCAGATTGCGCAGGATGATGAATTGTTCGCCCGCTTCATCCCAGTATGCGGGTTCCGCATAGAGATCGAGTGCAATATATTTGCGCCGTTTGTCTTTGGTAATGCATAATCTGATGGCGTAGCGGCCATTGCGGTCGGCCTTGTCGTGACGACGGGGAAATCGGATGGAACAGGTCATGGCTTCACACTGTTTTTATTGTTCGCTGATTGTTAGCGAAATGTTGTACGACAAGCGAAAGAGGGTTCTGTTAAACGAGAACCGTCTGCTTGAAAAAGTTGAGTATGCTGCGGTTGCCGGACTGTCTTTTCGGTCGTAAACAGGACAAAAATAGTATGTCAAATAAGCGATTCCTAACTACATTTTGGTTTTAATCGTAGACCTGCTGGTAATCTGCGAGTTGTAATTACTATTTTAAAAATTGCAGATTGAAATTTGTCGTTAATTTGAATAAATTCAATGATTCAATTTTCATTTTAAATGAAAATAATTGCAATTTTTGGATAAAATTGGCTTTTGTGTCGAAGAGGCTGTTATTAGGATTTTTGAAAGTTGTGCAGAAGATCGTCTTAAAATTGTTATCTTTGTTAGGACGTATGCCGCAACTCTATATCATAGCAGGGTGTAACGGTGCAGGGAAAACGACTGCATCCTATACCGTGTTGCCTGAAATGTTGGGATGCAGGGAGTTTGTCAATGCCGACGAGATTGCGAAAGGGCTGTCGCCGTTCAATCCCGAAAGTGTGGCGATCGAGGCCGGGCGGCTGATGTTGCAGCGGATGGATGATCTTTTGTCCGGCGGCGAAGATTTTGCGTTTGAAACGACGCTGGCAACCCGTTCCTATGTGAAATTTGTGGAGCGGGCGCAAACGAAAGGCTACTTTGTAACGTTGCTCTATTTTTGGCTGCCGACACCCGAACAGGCTATCGAGCGTGTTGCGACACGGGTAAGCGAGGGCGGACACCATATTCCGTCGGATGTGATCCGTCGGCGTTATGCGAATGGCATCAGAAATTTAACGACACTCTATACTCCGATTTGTGACTATTGGATAATTTACGATAATAGTGCTGCCGATGGTATCCACAAGGTTGCATGGGGTGTCAAAGATGAAATAAAAGAGGTTGTAGATTCGTTATCTTATCAAAAGATCATAAGTTATGAGCGAGATTGAGATTAAACAAATGCAGGAGAAAATCGATGCCGGTATTTTGCTCGCCCAAAAGCGTCTGATTGAAAAGACCAAGAAGGAGGACGGCGAACTGGTCGTTGTGCGTGACGGAAAGGTCGTGCGCATCAAGGCCCGCGATTTGAAATAGGAGAATCCTGGGCGGCTGTTCGGATGAATCATCCCCGGCATTCTCGGATGTCGGGGATTTTTTTCTAATTTGGGTCGGGGTGCGAACGATGTGTGGAACACAAATGGAACACGCGAAATCGAAATAGGTACCAATAAATCTCAGCTGCGGATTGCCGGAAATAGGGTAAATCCAATGAAATACAGATCATTAAAATTATCTGAAAAAGTAAACTTTAATTCTGGGGGGGCGTGTGGTCGCTGGTTCGAATCCAGTCACCCCGACTGAAGAAAGGGATTGACAATCAACTGATTGTCGAGCCTTTTTCGTTTTGTGCCTGTTCTTCGCCGCAGTTGTGGAACATGAATGGAACATGAAAGGCGGCGACGGATACCCCTTTTTCATATCGCAGACGATCCAATGTCTCGAATAAGGGAAAAGCAGGCTTGTCCCGTTTGTCCGTATGCGCAGGATGAGGCTTTGTTTGACGGTTCCTGTTCTGCGTCTCTGAAGCCGGGTTAGTTCAGGTTGTTATGCCGCCTCGAAACGGATGATGCGCATGATGATTTCCGTTCCTCTGGAGACAAAGACCAGGACACGGCTGGCTTCAAGGTCGGCCGTCGGCGTGCGGACGATGATCTTGCCGGACCGGTAGTCGGTCGGTACGACGGAAGCCCTGTAATAGCTCTGCGCCACGACGTCGATCTGCGTCGTCTCGTCCGCTCCGAGAATCGTATATTCGATTTCGTAGGTCTTGCCCTCCTGGGCCTGGAAAGGGCCGGCATTGCTGAAGGTGATCTCCAGCTCTTCGGAGGTTGTGGCTTTCGGAATCGTGATCGTACTGCCGTTGTTCAAGGTAAAGATTACTTCGTGATCGGTCTCTTCCACTTTCTGGAATATGCCGTTGGATTCTCCCGGTTCTCCCGGATCCCCTTTTTCTCCCGTCGCCTTGCCGAGTTGTGTCCAGGAGGTTCCGTTGTCATAGGAGATGTACCAATAGTCGTTTTCGATCTTCAGCTGCGGGGTGATGCCGTCCTTCCCGGGCCTTCCCTCCCCGCCCGTCTCTCCTTTGCTGCCTTCGGCCCGGATCCGTTCGCCGGAGGCATCCGTCAGCCAGTCGCCGTCGAGGGTCCAGTAGTAGACGCTGTCGGTATCCTGTCTGACACCGATGACCGGTGTGGAGCCGTCTTCTCCGGGTTTCCCGTCCGCACCGGACTTTCCGTCCTCGCCGTGGTAGATGGTGATCGGATCGCTCTGGGTGAAGGTGATCGTGTAGCCGATCGTTGCACCGTCCTTGTCGATCGGTATGACGCCGGTGATGTAATCCTGTTCCTGAAGCGCCTCGACGAGGGTCTGCAGGGAGGCAATGTTGGTATTCATCTGCTTGCAGAGTTCCTCCAGCCGGGTGATGCGCTCTTCCAGCCCCTGAACGCTGCTCCACAGGTCGCTGTCGTCGTATTTGCACGACGAGAGGATGATGGCCGCCATCATGACGGCTCCTGTCCATAGTCTCTTCATGGTGATATGATCGGGTTTGTTGTTGTCAGTTGTCGAAATTGCAGTCCGTTTGGGCCGGAATGTCCGTCGGGTCGTAAATCCAAACAAAGATACGGAATTTTCCTTCCCCTGCAATACCGTGCCACAGGTTGGAATGGCAAGCGGAGTGTGTCGGGACATCATCCGCACGATCTTTGATCCCGTTTGCAGACGTGGCGCAGATTTCGTATCTTTGGGATGGGATCTGCCGATGCAGCTCCGAAATTCATCATACAGCGCATTATGAGAATCGCATCCGACCGTATCGACACGCTCCGTCCCGGGGAGATCTTTGTTTTCGGCAGCAATCTTGCCGGTATGCATGGAGGGGGCGCCGCCCGGCTGGCCTGGCAAAAATTCGGAGCCGTCTGGGGACAGGGCGTCGGCCTGCAGGGGCAGAGCTATGCCATCCCGACCATGCAGGGCGGGGTAGAGACCATTCGTCCCTATGTGGAGGAGTTTATCGGATTTGCGAAGCAGCATCCGCAGCTGCGGTTTCTCGTTACGGAGATCGGATGCGGTATTGCGGGTTTCACGCTCCGGGAGATCGCTCCGCTGTTCGAACCGGCGAGGGAGGTGGAGAATATCTTCCTGCCCGAACGTTTCTGGCAGGTGCTGAACCTTTGACCGGGCGGTTCGGCCATGTGGAGATTTATCGGGAGGAGCATCCTGCTCCTCCTTTTCTGTCTGTCTGAAAAGTGGGGGTCCGCTCTTACATTTCCTTGGGTCAGAACTCCGAGGTGAAGTGGAAGCGGATCTCCTTGAAATTCTCTTGGGCCAATGCCAGCGCATAGCTCGTGTCGGCCAGGAAGACGTCGCGGTCGTGCTTGTCCACGGCCATGTTGGTGTGCTTGCGGCGCTTGAAGTCGGCCAGCTGCGCGGCGTTGTCGCTCTCGATCCAGCAGGCCTTGTAGATCGAGATGGGCTCCCAGCGGCACGAGGCGTTGTATTCGTGTTCGAGGCGGTACTGGATCACCTCGAACTGCAGGGCGCCCACCGTGCCGATGATCTTGCGGCCGTTGAGCGACGAGGTGAAGAGCTGCGCGACGCCTTCGTCCATGAGCTGGTCGATGCCTTTGGCCAGCTGCTTGAACTTCAGCGGGTCGGCATTTTCGATATAGCGGAACTGCTCGGGCGCGAACGACGGGATGCCCGTGAATCGGAGCTTCTCGCCTTCGGTGAAGGTGTCGCCGATCTTGAAGTTGCCCGTGTCGTGCAGACCCACGATGTCGCCCGGGTAGGCGAAGTCGATTACCGACTTCTTCTCGGCCATGAAGGCCGTCGGCGAGGAGAACTTCATCTGCTTGCCGCTGCGGACGTGGAGGTAGTTTTTGTTACGCTCGAACGTTCCCGAGCAGATCTTCAGGAAGGCGATGCGGTCGCGGTGGTTGGGATCCATGTTGGCGTGGATCTTGAAGACGAAGCCGGTCATCTTCGGCTCCGCCGGCTCCACGGTGCGGGTCTCTGTGGGCGCCGGACGCGGCGAGGGGGCGATGCGGATGAAGCATTCGAGCAGCTCGCGCACGCCGAAGTTGTTCACGGCCGATCCGAAGAAGACCGGGGCGAGCTCGCCGCGCAGGTAGGCGTCGCGGTCGAAGTCGTCGTAGACGCCCTCGATCAGCTCGACGTCCTGCCGCAGCTGGTCGGCGTATTTTGCGCCGATGCGCTCGTCGAGCTCCGCGGAGGCGAGGTCCGTGATCTCGACCGTCGAGGCGTCGGCCGTGAGCTTCTCGTCGGAGGTGAAGAGCGAAAGCTGCTTTTCGTAGAGGTTGTAGACTCCCTTGAACGTCGGGCCGTTCGAGATGGGGAAGGCCAGCGGCCGCACGCGGATGTGCAGCTCCTTCTCGACCTCGTCCAGGAGGTCGAAGGGCTCCTTCGCGGGGCGGTCCAGCTTGTTGATGAAGACGATCACCGGCGTCGAGCGCATGCGGCAGACCTCCATGAGCTTGCGCGTCTGGGCCTCGACGCCCTTTGCGCCGTCGATGACGATGATGACCGAATCGACGGCCGTCAGCGTGCGGTAGGTATCTTCGGCGAAGTCTTCGTGTCCCGGCGTGTCGAGGATGTTGATCTTGCGTCCCTCGTATTCGAATCCCATCACGGAGGTGGCCACCGAGATGCCTCGCTGGCGCTCGATCTCCATGAAGTCGGAGGTGGCTCCCTTCTTGATCTTGTTGCTCTTGACGGCTCCGGCGACATGGATGGCGCCGCCGAAGAGGAGCAGTTTCTCGGTGAGGGTGGTCTTACCCGCGTCGGGGTGGGCGATGACGGCAAAGGTCCGTCGGCGTGTGATCTCTTCCTGTAAGGTCATGTATTATGCTTTCGGGTAATCCATATTGTAGTGGCAGCCCACCGACTCCTTGATCTCGCGGCCCTGCTTGATGACCAGGTAGGCCACGGCGATCATGTTGCGCAGTTCGCACAGCTCGCGGTTGGGCTTGGTCTGGTTGTAGAGCTCTTCGGTCTCCTCGAAGAGGATCGACAGGCGCCGCATGGCGCGCTTGAGCGAGAGGTTCGAGCGTACGATGCCCACATAGTTGGACATGATCTGCTGCACCTCGCGCTTCGACTGGATGAGCATGAGCATCTCCTCGGTATGCTGCGTGCCCTCGAAGTCCCAGTCGGGGATGCCCTCCTGGAAATCGACCTTGTCGATGAGCGAAGCGGTGTGGCGGGCGGCCTGGTCGGCGTAGACGACCGCCTCGATGAGCGAGTTCGACGCCAGGCGGTTCGCGCCGTGGAGTCCCGTGCAGGAGGTCTCGCCCAGGGCGTAGAGCCGCTTGATGGAGGTCTGACCGTTGGTATCGACCCGTACGCCGCCGCAGCAGTAGTGCGCCGCAGGCGTTACGGGAATCCACTGCCTGGTGATGTCGATGCCGATCGAGAGGCACTTTTCATAGATGTTGGGGAAGTGGCTCCGAATGGCGTCGGGGTCCTTGTGCGTTACGTCGAGATAGACGAAATCCTCGCCGCGGCGGGTCATTTCCCGGTAGATGGCGCGGGCCACGACGTCGCGCGGCGCGAGCGACTTCATCGGGTGGTACTTGTCCATGAACTCCTCGCCCGACTGCAGGCGCAGGATGGCGCCGAAGCCGCGCATGGCCTCCGAGATGAGGAAGTTGGGCTTCTCGCCAGGGTTGTAGAGCGTCGTGGGGTGGAACTGGATGAACTCCATGTTCTCGGTGATGGCCTTCGCGCGGTGGCACATGGCGATGCCGTCGCCGGTGGCGACCACCGGATTGGAGGTCGAGGAGTAGATGTTGCCGCAGCCGCCCGTGGCGACGATCGTAAAGCGGGCGAGCATCGTCTCGATCTCGTTGGTCTGCTCATTGAGCACATAGGCGCCGAAACAGGTCAGACCCCGCGTGTGGCGGGTTACGAATTCGCCCAGGTGGTGCTGCGTGAGCAGGTCTACGGCGAAGTGGTGCTCGAGCACCGTGATGTTCGGGTGCTTGCGGACCGACTCGACGAGGGCGCGTTCGATCTCGGCGCCCGTGAGGTCCTCGTGGTGGAGGATGCGGTGTTCGGTGTGGCCGCCCTCGCGGTTGAGTTCGAACCGCCCGTCGGGGGTCTTGTCGAAACGCGTCCCCCAGGCGATGAGGTCCCGGATCAGTTCGGGCGCGCGGCGCACGACCAGCTCCACGGCCTTTTCGTCGCACTTCCCGGCGCCGCAGACCAGCGTGTCGTGGATGTGTTTCTCGAACGTGTCGGGGGCGTAGGTTACCGAACAGATGCCTCCCTGGGCATAGTTGGTGTTGCACTCTTCGATCCGCCCCTTGGTAACGATCGTAACGTGCCCGTGGGCGGCGGCCTTCAGCGCGAACGAGAGGCCCGCCGCGCCGGAACCGATAACCAGAAAGTCGGTTTTCATTGTTTTCTGACCTTTAAGCGACGCAAAGTTACAAAAAATAGTAACTTTGCCGCACAATTTCCGGCAAAATGGAGCGACATATCGACATAAACCGTTTCGACTACGACCTGCCCGATGAACGGATCGCCAAATTCCCCCTCGCGGAGCGGAGCGCCTCGAAACTGCTCGTCTGGCGCGGCGGGGCGATTTCGGAACGGCACTTCGCCGACATGGGCGAGGTGCTGCCCGCGGGCGAACTGCTCGTCTTCAACAACACGAAGGTGATCCGCGCCCGCATCATCATGCACAAGCCCTCGGGAGCGCGTATCGAGGTCTTCTGCCTCGAGCCGCACGACCCGGCCGACTACGAGCGGGCTTTCGCCGTGAAGGGATCCTGCGCCTGGTCGTGCATCGTGGGCAACCGCAAGAAGTGGAAGGAGGGGTATGTGGAGATCAACTTCGAGCTGGACGGCCGGGCCGAATACCTGCGGGCATGGCTCGTGGAGGATCACGGCCGCGAGTGCATCGTGCGCTTCGAGTGGACGGCCGACAGGACCTTCGGGCAGCTGCTCGAACACCTCGGGCGCATTCCCATCCCGCCCTACCTGAACCGCGAGAGCGAGGAGATCGACAACACGCGCTACCAGACCGTCTACTCGAAATTCGAGGGCTCGGTGGCGGCCCCTACGGCGGGCCTGCACTTCACGCCCGAACTGATCGAATCGATGCGCGGCCGCGGCTTCGAATTCGAGGAGGTTACGCTCCATGTCGGGGCCGGTACGTTCCTCCCGGTCAAGGACGACGATGCCGCGAAGCACCCGATGCATACCGAACACTTCGAGGTGCGGCGCGCCACGGTGGCGCATCTGCTTGAGCGTTGGGGACACATCACGGCCGTGGGCACGACTTCGGTCAGGACGCTCGAGTCGCTCCCGGCACTGGCCTGGCGCATCCGCACGGCGGGCGATCCCGCGACGGAACAGGTAATCGGACAGTGGGAGCTGTACGACATCCCGGAGGAGTTCACCGGCCGCGAGGCGCTCGAGATGCTGCTCGCCTACATGGAGACGCACGGACTGGAGTCTCTGAAGGCCTCGACGCAGATCATGATTACCCCGCTGGGCTACGAATTCCGCATCGTGCAGCATATCATCACGAACTTCCACCAGCCCAAATCGACGCTGCTGCTGCTCGTCTCGGCCTATGTCGGCGAGGCGTGGCGCGACATCTACGACTACGCCCTCGCGCACGACTTCCGCTTTTTGAGCTACGGCGACTCGTCGGTGCTGATCCGGTAGCTGCCGTTCGCGGCGGCCGGTCCCGAAAAAAGAGCCGAAGAAACAGCAGGAGCCTCCCCGGTCGAGGGGAGGCTCCTTTTTGTGATGCAACCGGAGGTTTCAGAAACGGTATCCGATGCCGATGAAGAGGTTGCGGCTGCGCAGCGTGTTGAAATGCAGGGCCGACAGGTCGCCGTCGGGGTCCGACGGCAGGGTGTAGTCCCGTTTGAGGAGGTTGCGGCATCCCAGATCGTAGCCGGCGCGCAGCAGCAGCCTCCGCCACTCGATGCCGAGACTCATCCTTACGCCGGCATCCGCGCGGCGCAGAGCCCCCTTCTCCCCGAACAGATCGTACCACTCCGTGCTACTGCGGATTTTGCCGCCGAGCCCCACGGCATACCAGCCGCCCGCCGAGGCCAGCAGGCTCCAGTCGCGGGCGAGGCGGATGCGGGTATTGAGCAGCAGGGGGATGCGGAAATACATCGGGCGCAGGGCGAGACGGTCGTAGCTCCCGCCGCCGCTCGTGAAGCCGATGCCCGTTTCTATGTAAAGGGGCAGCCGCCGGTGGAGCAGCACCTCGTCGGCCACCTCTATGTGATAGCCTGCGCGGGTGCCGGTGATGCCCGAAAGATCGTCGAGCGTCGCCCGCATGTGGGCAACGGTCAGTCCGCCGCGGACCGACAGGAGGTTCTTCTCCCGCTCCTGACCGTGGAGTGTCGCGCCGCCCGTAAGCAGCAGAAGAGTAAGGAGTATCGCCAGCCGTTTCATGCTTTTGCCGTCTCGCCGCTCTCCGGCGTGTAGCTCTTCAGGGCCAGCCGCTTGACCCAGACGACGAAGCCGCCCGTGAGGATGAGGTTCAGCACCAGCGTGAGCACCGAGATGATGAGCGCCGGACCGCCGAGGTTGTAGCCCAGGGCGATGAAGATCACGCCGGCACCCACCTCGCCGCGGGTGAACATGCCCACCGAGAGGGCGAGTCGCTCGCTTAGCTTCCGGTCGCGGTAGAAGAACAGCGGCACGAGCTTCCCGAGGTTCGAGAGGAACGAGACGGCCACGACATGCAGCGCGACCATTCCCCACGGCATCATGGGCTGCGAGGCGGTAACGGATGTAGCGCTTGCCGCGGCATCGGCCCCTGTGCCCGTTACGAGCGGCATGCTCATGCCGACGAGCAGCATGAAGAGGAACGAGACGCCCGTTGCGACGCGCTGTTCGACGCGCGTGTCGATATGGCGGTGGCGCATGAGCATGCCCACGACGAAGGCCGGGAGGAGCACCTCGATGTGGATGCTGTTCTCGGCGCCGTACCAGTGTTTCGTGGCGAGGTAGACGGCCTGCGTCAGCGCGCAGACGACGACCGAGAGGCCCAGGATCCGTTTCCAGTCCTGGCGCACGTCCCAGGTGCCCTGCCAGCGCCAGCCGACGGCCAGCAGCACGACGACGATGGCGACGATGGCGAACATCTGCCAGCGCAGGCCGATCATGAGAATCTGCAGGGGGATCATCAGCAGGATGGTGTCCAGGTCATCGAAGATGGCCAGCACCTGGATCTTGCGATAGATCCAGCTCTCCTTGAGCTTCAGCGCCGCGAGCATCGTGAAGAGGATACCCGCGGAGGTCGGGGCCGCGAAACGGCTCAAAAGGAGGTTCTCCTTCCAGGCCGCCGGGTCCGTCCACAGCGTCGAAGGGAGCAGGACGAAGATGTAATAGAGGACGATGAGCAGCCAGGGCAGGGCCGCGGTGGCCATCGCAATGAAGTAGTCGGCCGTGTAGGAGCGCCAGCGGCTCTTGTCGATCTCGAACTCGCGGCCCACGTTGATCATGATGAACCCGAGGCAGATGTACAGCAGGGTGTCGGCCGTGGCCTTGAAGCTCCCGTAGGCGGCGCCGAGCGTCCCGGGCAACAGCTGGGACGCGACGAGCCCCAGCATCAGGAAGAGGGAAAAAGAGAGTACTTTTCTCATGTTGCGGAGGTCTTTGGTCGTATGTTGTGCATTGCTGCGGGGCAAAGATACGATTTTTGTCCGAATCCCGAAACCGGACCGCACGGAGACCGTGAAAAAAATAACAGCAAAGAAATCCGCAATTCACAATTATTTTGTAACTTTGCGGTGCAAAAAGATTTGCAAGCATTAAAAACCATATACTCAAATTATTACAACTATGCAGATTGTAGAGATTCACGCAAGGGAGATCCTCGACTCGCGAGGCAATCCGACCGTTGAGGTCGAAGTTCGCACCGTATCCGGTGCTTTCGGTCGTGCAGCCGTTCCGAGCGGCGCATCGACGGGTGAGAACGAGGCTCTCGAGCTCCGCGACGGCGACAAGAGCCGTTACCTGGGCAAGGGCGTGCTGAACGCCGTGAAGAACGTCAATGAGGTGATCGCTCCGGCCATCATCGGCATGAACGTGGCCGACCAGGTGGGCATCGACAAGGCGATGATCGCCCTCGACGGCACGAAGACCAAGTCGAAGCTCGGCGCCAACGCCATCCTCGGCGTATCGCTGGCCGTGGCCCGCGCCGCTGCCGACTACTTCGGCATGCCGCTGTACCGCTACATCGGCGGTGCGAATGCCAAGACGCTGCCCGTTCCGATGATGAACATCATCAACGGCGGTTCGCACTCGGATGCCCCGATCGCATTCCAGGAGTTCATGATCCGTCCCGTAGGCGCTCCGTCGCTCAAGGAGGGTGTCCGCATGGGTGCCGAGGTGTTCCACAACCTGAAGAAGGTGCTCCACGAGCGCGGTCTCTCGACGGCCGTAGGCGACGAGGGCGGCTTTGCTCCCGCACTCAACGGCACGGAGGATGCGCTGGATTCGATCATCAAGGCCATCGAGAAGGCCGGCTACGTTCCCGGAAAGGACGTGATGATCGGCATGGACTGCGCTTCGTCGGAGTTCTACAAGGACGGCGTATACGACTACACGATCTTCGAGGGTGAGAAGGGTGCAAAGCGCTCTTCGAAGGAGCAGGTCGAGTACCTGAAGGGTCTGGTTGCCAAGTACCCCATCGACTCGATCGAGGACGGTATGTCGGAGAACGACTGGGAAGGCTGGCAGCTGCTGACGGCCGAGATCGGCGACAAGTGCCAGCTCGTCGGCGACGACCTCTTCGTAACGAACGTCGAGTTCCTGAAGAAGGGTATCGAGATGGGCTGCGCCAACTCGATCCTCATCAAGGTAAACCAGATCGGTACGCTCACCGAGACGCTCGACGCCATCGAAATGGCTCACCGCGCTGGCTACACCTCGGTAACGTCGCACCGCTCGGGTGAGACCGAGGATTC
>DWWQ01000044.1 GCA_019119615.1 Candidatus Alistipes stercoravium
GTTTTGTTTTCAATAATTCGGTCGTTATTTTATAACCTAATTTAATTTTCTTAATTATTTTATTGAAAAAATCTTGCATTTCATGCAGTATTATGATATCTTTGCCATTGAAGTACTTCCATTCTACAAAACAGTCAAAAATTAACGCTTATGGGTAAAAAACTTACGCTATCGTTGTTGGCTATATTGGCGATAGTGGGTTGTGCGTTTGCTCAATCCAGACAAGTGAAGGGTCTGGTTGTCGATGAATCCGACGTGCCGGTCATCGGTGCCACGGTCATCCTCAAGGACGATCCGACTATCGGTATTTCTACCGATTTGAATGGAGAATTCGAGCTGAAAAATCTCCCGAAGGAGGGAGTGCTGGTAATCTCCTATGTAGGTTACAAGACGCAGGAGGTCGCCATCGCGCGTAATATCCGTGTGAAACTCGAACCTGATGCTCAGAATGTAGAGGCTGTGGTCGTAACGGGTATGACGACGATGGACAAACGTCTGTTTACGGGTGCTTCCGACCAGCTTGTGGCCGATGATGTGAAGATTTCGGGTCTGGCCGATATCAGCCGTGGTCTTGAAGGACGTTCGGCCGGTGTGTCGGTGCAGAACGTGTCGGGTACCTTCGGTACGGCTCCCAAGATCCGTGTCCGCGGTGCAACGTCGATCACAGGTAGTTCGAAGCCGCTGTGGGTTGTCGATGGAGTCATCATGGAGGACGTTGCCGACATTTCGGCCGAGGACCTCTCGTCGGGTGATGCCACGACGCTTATCGGTTCGGCCATTGCCGGTCTGAATGCCGAGGACATCGAGAGCTTCAACATCCTCAAGGACGGTTCGGCAACCTCGATCTACGGTGCCCGAGCCATGGCCGGTGTGATCGTTATCACGACCAAGAAGGGACGTCCGGGTGTCAGCCGCATCAATTATACGGGTGAGTTCACCTACCGTATGATCCCGTCGTATGCGAACTTCAATATCATGAACTCGCAGGATCAGATGTCGATCTACCAGGAGATGTACACCAAGGGCTGGCTGGGCAACTCGCGTGTAACGAACGCCTCGTCCAGCGGTGTTTATGGCAAGATGTACTCGTTGATCAATTCGGGTCAGCTTCTCAATACGCCGGAGGCTCGTGCGCAGTATCTGCGTCAGGCCGAGTACCGGAATACGAACTGGTTCCAGGAGCTGTTCCAGAATACGATCATGCACTCGCACTCGGTGAGCATTACGTCGGGTACCGACAAGTCCTCGTACTATGCATCGGTCAGCGCCCTGTTCGATCCCGGATGGAGCAAGGCCAGTGAAGTATCCCGTTATACGGCCAACCTCAATGCAACGTACAACCTTTCGGACGCCATTTCGGTGAACCTGATCACCAATGGATCGTATCGTAAGCAGAAGGCCCCCGGTACGCTCGGATCGAGCATCGACTATGTAACCGGTGAGGTGAAGCGTGATTTCGATATCAACCCCTACTCCTACGCCCTGAACACCTCGCGTGTCCTCGACCCCAAGGAGCACTATGTCCGCAACTACACCTCGTTCAACATCCTTGACGAGCTGGCCAACAACTACATCGACCTGAACGTCGCCGACGTGAAGTTCCAGGCCGAGGTGAAGTGGAAGGCCTTCAAGGGCTTCGAGGTTGCCGGTCTGGCTGCCGTACGTTACTCGGGAACCTCCCAGGAGCACCATGTGAAGGACGACTCGAACCAGGCGATGGCTTATCGCGCCATGAGCACGACGACCATCCGCGACAGCAACTCGTTCCTCTACAAGGATCCCGACGACATCTATGCCGTTCCGGAGACGGTTCTTCCCGTCGGCGGTATCTATACGCGTACCGACAACCGCATGCTTTCGTACGACTTCCGTCTGTCGGCCAACTACAACACGACCATCAACAACACCCACATCATCAACGCCTACGCCGGTATGGAGACCAACCAGATCGACCGTCAGGAGACGTGGTTCCGCGGTTGGGGTCTGCAGTACAACGCCGGTGAGATTCCTTTCTATGATTACAATGTATTCAAGAAGGGGCAGGAGGACAACTCGCCCTACTACGGAATGAGTAATACCTATTACCGCAATGCCGCCTTCTTCCTCAATGCGACCTACTCCTACAAGGGCCGCTATACGGTCAATGGAACGATCCGTTACGAGGGTAACAATGCTTTGGGTCTGACGACGCGTTCGCGCTGGCTTCCGACGTGGAACGTTTCGGGTGCCTGGAACGCACACGAGGAGACCTTCTTCGATCCGATCCGCGATGCCGTCTCGCACCTCTCGCTGAAGGCTTCCTACTCGCTGACCGCCGACCGTCCCGCTGTAACGAATGCATTGGCGGTTATCAAGAGCTATACGCCGTGGCGTCCTACGGCAGGTGCCGGTGAAACGGGTATGAATCTCTCCGAACTGGAGAACAGCGAACTGACCTACGAGAAGAAGCACGAGCTCAATATCGGAGCCGACCTCGGATTCCTCAATAACCGGATCAACCTGACGGTCGATTGGTACAAGCGTAACAACTACGACCTGATTGGCCCGGTTGTCACGCAGGGTATCGGCGGACAGATCAAGAAGTGGGGTAACGTCGCCACGATGAAGTCCCAGGGTATCGAGATCTCGCTTTCGACGAAGAACATCCAGACCAAGGATTTCAGCTGGACGACCGACATCATTTATTCGCACATGAAGAATGAGGTTACCGAGTTCGAGACCTCGACCTACGCCTTCGACCTCGTATCGGGTATCGGTTACTCGCGTGAGGGCTATCCCGCAAACTCGCTCTTCTCGTATGACTTCCGCGGTTTGAACGAGAACGGTATCCCGACCTTCATCAACGAAGCTGGCCAGCTTACCTCGACCGACATCAACTTCCAGGAGACCGAGCGTTTCGACCATCTGGTTTACTCGGGTCCCTCGGAGCCTACGGACGTAGGTAGCTTCGGCAACATCTTCCGTTACAAGGGTCTGCGACTCAATGTCTTCATTACCTATTCGTTCGGTAATGTCGTTCGCCTCGATCCGGTCTTCTCCAGCTCCTACAACGACTTGACCTCCATGCCGCGTGAGTTCAAGAACCGCTGGATGGTTCCCGGCGACGAGAAGCATACCGATGTGCCGGTTATTCTGTCGAGCCGTCAGTACCACGACAACAATCAGTTGTCCTATGCTTACAACGCCTACAACTACTCCACGGCCCGTATCGCGAAGGGCGACTTCATCCGCATGAAGGAGATCTCGCTGACCTATGACTTCCCCAAGCGGTGGATCCAGAAGATGAAGCTGTCGAGCCTTTCGCTCAAGCTGCAGGCCACGAACCTCTTCCTGATCTATGCGGACAAGAAGCTCAACGGCCAGGATCCGGAGTTCTTCAACTCGGGTGGTGTGGCAACTCCTGTTCCGAAGCAGTTCACGATGACGCTCAAAATCGGTTTATAAACCCTCAAAACGATATCTATGAAAAGCTATAAATTCTCACGTTTGCTATTTTCGTCGCTTCTTGCGGCCGGGCTCGTGGCATGTAACGATTTTCTCGACCAGCAGCCCGACAACCGCACGACGATCGACTCGGAGGAGAAGGCTATAAACATGCTGGTTTCGGCCTATCCCGACAACCAACCGTGGCTCTTTCTGGAGCTGGCATCCGACAATACCGACAACCACGGTACGAATTACAGCGGTTGGAGCCGTTTCTGGCAGGAGAGCTACGAATGGAGCGAGCCGACGGAGACCGACAATGAAAGTCCCGCCAACACCTGGTCGTCCCACTACCTGGCCATTGCCAACGCCAACCAGGCGCTGAAGGCCATCGAAGGGATGGAGATGACCGACAAACTGAAGGCGGCCAAAGGTGAGGCGCTCATCTGCCGTGCCTATGCGCACTTCGTTCTGGTCAATATCTTCTGTCAGCACTACGATCCGGCCTATCCCGATGATCTGGGTATCCCCTACATGGAGGCAGCCGAGACGGAGCTCAACCCCAAGTACGAGCGTGGTACGGTGGCCGAAGTCTACGAACTGATCGCCAAGGATATCGAGGAGGGCCTGCCGCTGATCAGCGACGCCATCTACTCGGTGCCGAAGTACCACTTCAACAAGCGCGCCGCCAATGCGTTTGCCGCACGTTTCTACCTCTATTACCAGAAGTGGGACGAGGCCATCGCCTGCGCTACGGCCGCCTTGAGCGAGACGCCCTCCAGCACGCTGCGTAACTATGAGGAGCTGCTCGAGTACCCGATGAACAACGGTCCGACGCAGAATACCGCCGCCACCTACTATATCGGTACGGAGCTGCCGTGCAACTACCTGCTCGCTACGGCCTATTCGGATTCCGGAACCTATTTCGGAGGATACACTGTCGGTCTGCAGTACAACCACGGCCAGTATATCGCCAAAAATGAAGGTATCAGCGCCACGAACATGCCGTTCGCTCCCTATACCTGGAAATGCCGGCCTTTGAGCTACACGAGCGGTCTGGACAAGACCCTGCTGCCGCATACGCCTTATCTGTTTGAGTTTACCGACCCGGTTGCCCAAATCGGATATGCCCATACGGTCTATCCGCTCTTCACGGCTGACGAACTGCTGCTGACGCGTGCCGAGGCTTACATCATGAAGAAGGAGTATACGAACGCCCTCGCGGACATGAACCTCTTCCTGTCGAATACCTGCTCGCGCTATACGGCCATGACTGAGGAGAACGTCAAGGCCTGGGCTGATGCCACTGCGTACTATACGCCGACGGAGCCGACCCCCAAGAAGAAGCTCAACCCGGCATTCCAGCTCGACGAGATGCAGGAGGCCATGATCCACCCGCTGCTGATGCTCCGCCGCTACGAGACGCTGCACTGCGGTCTCCGCTGGTTCGATGTGAAGCGTTTCGGTATTGAGATTGCCCGTCGTACGCTTACGAGCAACGACCTCGGTATTCTGAGTGTTGATGACGAGCTTGTCGTACGCGATCCTCGTCGTGCCATCCAGCTCCCGGCCGATGTTATCGCAGCCGGATTGACCCCCAATCCGAGATAATCTTAACCACGAAAAAAGTGAACAGTATGAAAAAGATAGTTTTGTTTGCGATCGTAGCGCTGGGATGCATGCTGGCAGGTGTCTCCTGCGCCGAGGACGATCTGAACCCGAACAGCGTTATCGTGGAGGTGACGTCCGAGCCTACGCCGCTCGATGCCTGGCTGTATGATAATTTCGTTACGCCCTATAACATCGAATTTGCCTACCGTTATCAGGATATGGAGTCGGATATGACCTATAACCTTACTCCGGCCAGCTACGAGAAGGCGGTGCAGATGGCCAAGTTGGTCCGCCACCTCTGCCTGCAGTCTTATGACGAGATTACCGGTAGCGAGGAGTTTATCCGCAACTACTTCCCGAAAATGATCTACCTGGTGGGCAGCCCGGCCTATAACAACAACGGTACGGTTATTCTCGGTACGGCCGAGGGCGGAACGAAGATTACGCTCTATGCCGTGAACCGGATGGATCCGACGGATGTCGATCTGCTCAACGAGTGGTATTTCAAGACGATCCACCACGAGTTTGCCCACATCCTTCACCAGACGAAACCCTATTCGACGGACTTCGACCAGATTACCGGTACTTCCGAAACGAGCCGTTATGTGGGTAATGCCTGCTGGGATGTATATGCTACCGAATCCGCGGCGCTCAAGGCCGGTTTTATCAGCCGTTATGCTGCCACGTCGGCCGACGAGGATTTCGTGGAGCTTATTTCGATCTATGTAACCAATACGGCATCGACGTGGAGTTCCATGCTCTCCACGGCCGGTTCAACGGGCCGCTCGATGATCGAATCGAAGTTTGAGATTGCCTACAAGTACATGCAGAACGAGTGGAATATCGATCTGGATCAGCTGCGTGAGGTCGTCCTCAAACGTCAGGCCGAGGTGCCCACGATGGATTTGGATACTCTTTAACCTTTAGACGTGAACGTTATGAAAAAATTACTCATATTTTCGCTCCTCTCCACGCTGTTCGTTTCCTGTCTGATGGAGGATGACGATAAATTCTCCCAGTCGGCATCGGAGCGTCTGGAGACGGCCGTAGAAGAAGCCACCACGGCACTCCAGAGCGCTGCCAACGGCTGGCGAATGGAGCTCTATCCCGAAGGTAACCGTATTTACGGAGGATATACCGTTTTCCTGAAATTCAATGCCGACGGTACGGTTGTGGCTTCGTCGGAGCATGCCGATCCCACACAGACCGCAACCTCCTACTATACGGTCGAGGGTGAAAGCGGAGCCGTTCTTTCGTTCGATACCTACAATGAGATCTTCCACTTCTACTCGTCGCCTTCGACGGGTGCCGAGCAGGGTATCGGAACCGCCAACGGCGGTCTCGAGGGAGATTCGGACTTCGTGGTCATGGAGGCTTCCAACGAGTTCATCAAGCTCAAGGGACGCAAGACCAACAATTACGCTTACCTCTATCCGCTGGAGACCAGCGATTGGGCTACGGAGATGCAGGCGTATATCAATGCTGCGTCCGATATGGAGGTGAATTGCAAGACCTGCACGGTGGATGGTGTCGAATATCCCGTTACGATGCGGATGTCGCTGAATAATTTCACTGCCCGTGTCTTCACGATCGCCTATACGCCCGCAGGTGAGGATGCCGAGACGCAGGAGATCACCGCTCCCTATGTCTGCACGAAGACGGGCATCCGCTTCTACGAGCCGCTGACGATCGGTAACAAGACCGTATCGGAGATGACCTTCAAGGAGGATTATTACTTCGAGAACGAGGATGGAAGCGTTCGCATCAGCGCTGCCGAGCCGATCCGCTCGGACAACCAGTTCACGATCGATATTTCCGACCTTACGTTCAGCAGTGTTACCGTGTCCGTAACGCCGACGATCGACGACGAGTACTACCAGTGGGCCGTATTCCCGAAGTCGAGCATCGCTACGATGAGTGACAAGGCGATTATGCGTGCGCTTGTCGATGAGCTGAATTCCTATCTTGATCTGGGACTTGAGCCTGAGATAATCCTGTCGGCGCTTGCTTATATGGGTCCGTCGGAAGGAACATTCGAGAATCAGCTGTCGCCCGAAACGGAATATGTTGTAGCGGCCTTCGGTATCGCTCTTCTGGAAGACGGCAGTGCCTTTACTTCGACGACCGACCTGTTCAAGGAGGAGTTCACTTCTGCGGAGATGCCGCCGCTGGAGGAGGATTACGAGGCATGGATCGGCACCTGGGAAGTAACCAGTACTTCCTCGGAGGTTACGAAGTCTCAGCTGACCTTCAATGTTACGTTCTCCGTCAAGGTTCCGAACAGCACGTTGAATATGAATGGTTGGACGATCTCGATTCTCCGGGATTATAACTATCCTGCCATTGCCGATTGGGATGCTGAAACGGGTATGATTACGTTTGACAATGAGCAGAATCTCGGTGCCGACGGAAACTATACGGTAACCTTTGTAGGACGTGCTCCGTATCAGGGAGGAAGTTATACGATCTTAACAGGTAGTTACATTGCCATGGGCGGTATGCTGGGAGCCGACAAGACGACGGCCGTCATGGTCGGCAACGATCTGGGTTCGTGGCAGATCTGCGGTATGGAGTACTTCGCTAAACTTGGCAGCTCATTCTACATTTACAATCCTGCGACGGGATATACCAGTATGGACTTCCCCGTTGGACCGTTCTCGATGCGTAAGGTTGATACCCGTGCCGCCGTGGTACAGCCGCAGGCCAAACCGCTTTATGCAAAGACCTGGCAACCCGGAATGCTGATGCACACCGATGAGGTTGCAACGGCCGTATCTGCAGAATAACCCATTGAAAAACCCTTTTTGAAAGGACGGATGCCCGGAGGCGTCCGTCCTTTTTTGTCGTGTCAGGGGCCCGGTTCCGGAGGTGCGTCCGGACGTTTTGACCATAAAATTTGGCATTGCGGCAACCATGCACTATCTTTGCCGGCGAAATCAAAATACAATTACGATGGCTTACAACTTATTGAAAGGAAAGAAAGGTCTGATTTTCGGAGCGCTCAACGAGCAGTCCATCGCCTGGAAGGTGGCGGAACGTGCCGTTGAGGAGGGAGCTGAAATCGTCCTCACGAATACCGCCGTGTCGATCCGCATGGGTACGATCGGCAAGCTGGCCGAGAAGTGCCATACGATCGTTGTTCCGGCCGATGCCACGAGCGTCGAGGATCTGGAGAACCTCATCGACAAGACGATGGAGCACTTCGGTGGCAAGTTCGACTTCATGCTTCATTCGATCGGCATGTCGCCCAACGTCCGCAAGGGCCGTACCTACGATGATCTGGACTATGACTACCTGGCGAAGACGCTCGATATCTCGGCCATTTCGTTCCACAAGGCCATCCAGGTAGCCCGCAAGAAGGACGCCATCAACGAGTGGGGCTCGATCGTGGCGCTCTCCTATATTGCCGCGCAGCGCACGCTCTACGGATACAACGACATGGCCGATGCCAAGGCGTTGCTCGAGTCGATCGCCCGCAGCTTCGGTTATATCTACGGCCGCGAGAAGCATGTGCGCATCAACACCGTGTCGCAGTCGCCGACGCAGACCACGGCCGGCAGCGGTGTGCTGGGTCTGGGCGATCTAATGTCCTTCGCCGAGAGCATGTCGCCGCTGGGCAATGCCACGGCCGAGGATTGCGCCGACTATGTGCTGACGCTCTTTTCGGATCTGACGCGCAAGGTTACGATGCAGAATCTCTACCACGACGGCGGTTTCTCGTCGATGGGTATGTCGCGTCGTGCAATGAAGACCTACGAAAAGGGTATGCGTTTCGACGACGTGCACGAACACCAGTACCCCTTCGGCGGTCCGGAGGAGAAATAGCCGAGGAGAAATAGTTGGACCGGGAGCAGATTCCCGCCACTGCATGAAAAAGAGCGGAGGCCCGTCGGGCCTCCGCTCTTTTGTCGTATCCGGGGATCAATACTGGTGTCCTCCTCCGCGAATCTCCTCGCGGGTGATCGGGCGGCGGCTCAAGGCCTGCCAGGCATACCCGATGTAGGCCACGACGACCGGAATGAAGAGCGACACCCAGAACATGGTCTTCAGCGTGAAGAGACTCGACGAGGAGTTGCTAATCGTCAGCGACGACTGCATGTCGGCGGTCGAAGGGTAGTAGACCGTGTTGTTCCAGCCGGCCAGCAGCAGCAGGGCGAGGACCGTGAGGACGGTTCCGGCGCCGCCGAACCAGATGGCCCGTCGCTTTCCGACCCACCCCATGCCGATGCTTGCGAGCACGGCGACGATTCCGATGATGAGCATGACGGCCACAACGGGTATTTCGAACAGGTTGTGCAGGTATTTGTGGGGTTCCACAGAGATAATTCCCGTTGCAGGGTCCGCCGTCCATCCGTCGGCCATAAGCAGGCAGAGCAGCCAGATGACGAACAGCGCGACGAAGCCACCCGCAAGACGGCGCAGGCAGCCCCGGATGCGGAGCCGGATCGTCTCGTCGTCGATGTCGTGTGCGAGGAACTGGCAGGCGAGGATCATCGAGAGCAGTGCAACGGAGAGTCCCAGCGCCCAGTTGCGGGGATTCGCCACGGCATCGAGGCCGTGCCAGGGGGTCGCCCATTGCGAGATCACCGCGGCACCGCCCTCGGCATTGGCCAGGTTGAGCCGGTCTACGGTGAACGGTGCTCCCGTGAAAAAGGTCCCGACGGCCATGCCGAGGAGCAGCGGACCGAGCAGCCCGTTGATCATCAGGAAGACGTCGAACGTGCGTTCGCCGAAGACATTCGCGGGCTTGCGGCGGTACTCGTAGGCCACGGCCTGCAGGACGAAGCAGAGCAGGATGGCCATCCATACATAGACCGCACCGCCGAACGACGTGGAGTAGAAGAGCGGGAACGAGGCGAAGAAAGCTCCTCCGAAGGTTACGAGCGTCGTGAAGGTGAGCTCCCATTTGCGTCCCAGCGCATTGACGATCATGTTGCGCTCCTCCTCCGTGTGTCCGAGGCGGTAGAGCAGGGCCTGCCCGCCTTGTACGAAGAGCAGGAAGACCAGCAGGGCGCCCAGAAGCGCGATAAGGAACCACCAGTAGTGTTGGAGCAGTGTCAGCGTATCCATGGCTTATTCGTTTTTGGGACCGATTTTGATTTGGCGGCAGAGGATGCTCACCTCGGCGATGAGCAGTGCCGTGAAGAGCACGAGGAAGAGGATGAAGGTCGTGGTTACGGAGCCGCTGGGAATCTTGGAGGCGGCGATGTTCACGGGCATGAGCCCCTGGATGGCCCAGGGCTGGCGTCCGACTTCGGCGACGATCCATCCGGCCTGCGAGGCGAGGTAGGCCAGCGGAATGCACCATACGGCGGCGTGGAGCAGCCAGCGCTTCGTGTCGAGCCGCTCGCGGCGGTTGAACCACCAGACGAGCGCCAGCAGCAGGATGAACAGACAGCCGGCGCCGACCATCACGCGGAACGAGTAGAAGAGCAGCGGTACGTTCGGTACGAGCTGCTGCGGCGATTCGAGGTACCCGTATCCGAAGTAGGCGAAGTATTCGCGCAGGAAGTGCTCGCCCTGGGGCGTTGCGGAGTCGAAGAGCGCTTCGATCTGCTGCATGGTCCCCGTGTCGCCCTCGTTGCGGGCCTGCCGGTAGCGGGCCAGCGTGGCGATGACGGCGCGGCCGCGGGCCATCTTCTCCTCGGCCGGAAGGATTCCGTGCTCCGCATTGCCTTCGAGCAGGTCGTTGATGCCCGGCACGAAGGCCTCCGCATCGCGGAAACTCATCACGGAGAGCAACTTCGGAATGTCCACCTTGAAATGGAAGGCGTCGTCGTTCGAGCTGCGCTCGGCTTCGGGGCGCAGCAGTCCGATGACCGTGAGCGGTGCGCCCTGCTCACCGTCGTAGAGGGCCTCCATGGCGGCCAGCTTCATGGGCTGCGTGCGGGCTGCGATGGCTCCCGACTGGTCGCCGCTCCAGGCCGTGGCCAGGGCGGAGACGAGGCCGAAGAGGGAGGCTATGGCGATGCTCTTTGTGGCCATACGCTTCTCGCGGCCGCGGAGCAGGTACCAGGCGCTGACTCCGACGACGAAGAGCGCCGCGAGGGTGAACGACGAGGTTACCGTGTGCAGGAACTTGTTCACGGCAACAGGCGAGAGGGCCACTTCGGAGAAGGAACTCATCTCGTTGCGGACCGTCTCGAGGTTGAACGTGCAGCCCACGGGATACTGCATCCAGGCGTTGGCCACCAGGATCCACCAGGCCGAGAGGTTGGCGCCGATGGCCGTGAGCCAGGTGGCCGTGAGGTGGAATCCCTTCGAGACCTTTCCCCAGCCGAAGAACATCACGGCGATGAAGGTGCTCTCGAGGAAGAAGGCGAAGATGCCCTCGATGGCCAGCGGGGCGCCGAAGATGTCGCCCACGAAGTGCGAATAGTTGGACCAGTTGGTTCCGAACTCGAATTCGAGGATGAGGCCCGTGGCCACGCCGATGGCGAAATTGACGCCGAACAGGCGCATCCAGAATTTCGTCGTGCGGCGCCAGAATTCGTCGCCGGTACGAACGTAGAGGGTCTCCATGATGGCGATCAGCGGTCCCAGCCCGAGGGTCAGGGGCACGAAGAGCCAGTGGTAGATGGCCGTCAGGGCAAACTGCGCCCGCGACCAATCGACGGTCGAAAGGTAATCGGTGAACATGGCGTCAATTTTCGGGAATCAGATTTTCAAGTACATGGTCGGCGCGTTGCTCGGCGCTTTTTCCGGCCAGCAGGTCGGGAAAGAAGAAGAGCCGCAGGATGGCGAAGAGGATGAAGAGCTTCAGCAGGATGATGGCCCAAAGCGTGCGTCCGAGAGTCATCTCGCGGAATCCGTCGATGTAGAAACGGGCTATTTTGCGGAGTGTCTCCATGCCTTTCCGGGGTTCTGTATTTTCAAATGTAGGGAAAAAATCGGAAAATCCGCAACAATGCCCCAAAAATCGGCTTCGATTCCGTCCTGTTTCCATTGACGTCCGTCGGTTTGGGGATGAAAGGGAACGCATTTCGCAAGTTTTTCGTACTTTTGCGCGCGGAATTATAACAGGAATGCGCATGAACGAAAAACAGACGGCCGAACGGCTTCCTTCGCCGTGGGTGTCGCTCATCCCGCTGGCGGTGCTTACGGGCCTGCTCTATATCGTCATCCGCTGCTTCGGCGGCGATGCCATCAACGGCGGCAGCCAGATCGCGCTGCTTTCGGCGACGTCGGTCTGCGTGATGCTCGCCATCGGGCTCTACCGCTGCCGCTGGAGCGTCCTGGAGGAGGCCATCATCGACAACATCCGGGCTTCGGCCTCGGCCATCCTCATCCTGCTGCTGATCGGCGCCATCGCCGGAACGTGGATGATCAGCGGCGTGGTGCCGACGCTTATCTATTATGGTCTGCAGATTCTCCATCCGTCGTTCTTTCTGGTCGCCTCCTGCGTCATCTGCGCCATCGTGTCGCTGATGACCGGCAGCTCGTGGACCACGATCGCCACCATCGGCGTGGCACTCATGGGCATCGGCGAGGCGATGGGCTTCCCCGAGGGCTGGGTTGCCGGTGCGATCATCTCGGGCGCCTACTTCGGCGACAAGATCTCGCTGCTGTCCGATACGACGGTGCTGGCCTCCTCGACCGTCGGCGTCCCCGTTTTCCAGCATATCCGCTATATGCTCTATACGACCGTTCCGTCGATGCTCGTGGCGCTGGGCGTCTTTACGGTTGCCGGGCTGATGCTGCGCCACGGCGCCGATTCGCAGACGGGACTCTACGCCGAGGCGCTCCGCGAGACGTTCCGTATCACGCCGTGGCTGCTGCTCGTGCCGCTGGCCACGGGCCTGCTCATCGCCCGGAAGCTCCCGGCCATCGTAACGCTCTTCCTGGCTGCAGTCTTTGCCTGCGTGGCGATGCTCGCGGCGCAGCCCGAGTTGGTGGCCCGCGTGGCGGGTGTCGGCGAACTCGACTTCCTGTCGGGATTCAAGGGGGTGCTCATGTCGTGCTTCGGCCCCACGTCGCTGGAGACGGGTACGCCCCAGCTGGACGAATTGGTCGCCACGCGCGGCATGGCCGGCATGCTCAATACCGTGTGGCTGATTATCTGTGCCATGTGTTTCGGCGGCGTGATGACCGGCAGCGGCATGCTGCGCTCGCTGACGGCCATCTTCCTGCGATTCGTGCGACGGGCCTTCTCGGCCGTGGCCTCCACGGTCGGCGCCGGCATCTTCTTCAACCTCTGTACGGCCGACCAGTATATCTCGATCATCCTCTCAGGCCGTCTGTTCCGCGACCTCTATGCCCGCCGCGGGCTTGAGGAGCGCCTCTTGAGCCGTTCGGTCGAGGATTCGGCCACGGTCTGCTCGGTGCTCATCCCGTGGAACTCGTGCGGCATGACGCAGGCCACGGTGCTGGGGGTCTCTACTTTCGTCTATATGCCTTATTGCATCTTCAATATCGTCAGCCCGCTCATGTCGCTCCTGGTGGCGGCCATAGGCTGGAAAATCAAACCCGCGAAATGAATACGGACCTCGTCATCTTCGATCTCGACGGCACGCTGCTCAATACGATCGGCGACCTGGCCGTCTCCTGCAACGCCGTGCTGGCCCTTCGCGGCCTTCCGCAGCACTCCTACGAGGAGTACTGCCATTTTGTCGGCAACGGCATCATGCGCCTTGTCGAGCGGGCGCTTCCCGAGCCGCTGCGTACACCCGGGAACGTGGCGCTCGTGCGTGCCGATTTCGTGAAGTACTATACCGAACACATCGACACCTATACGAAACCTTATCCGGGCATCCCGGAACTGGTTGCCGAACTTGCGCGGCGGGGTGTCCGCATGGCCGTTGCCTCGAACAAGTTCCAGGCGGGCACCGAGAAACTCGTCCGGCTGTTTTTTCCCGCAGCGCCCTTCGATGTGGTCTTCGGGCAGCGTCCGAATGTCCCCCTGAAACCCGATCCGGCGGTCGTGAAGGAGATTCTCGCGGCGACGGGCGTGGCCCGGGAGCATACACTCTATGTCGGCGATTCGGGCGTGGATATGGAGACAGCTGCCGCCGCCGGAGTCCGCTCGGTCGGCGTAACGTGGGGTTTCCGCGATCGTGAAGAACTGGAGGCGGCCGGTGCGCGGCATCTGGCCGATCGCCCCGAAGAGATTCTCGCGTTGCTGTAAATCTGTCGGATACTGTCGGATGCGGCCGTCAGTTGCAGTAGGCCTTCACGTCATCGAGGGTGATGCGCTCGGCCGAGAGGACGATGAGCCGCTCGATGACATTGCGCAGTTCGCGGATATTGCCCGTCCAGGGCATCGCCTGCAGGGCCTCCATCGCCTCCGGGTCGATCGCCTTGGGCGGCGTGCCGTACTCTTCGCTGACGAGGCGTATGAAGTGCTCGACCAGTGTCGGAATGTCCCGGGCATGCTCGCGCAGGGCCGGGACGCGGATGACGATGACGCCGATGCGGTGGTAGAGGTCTTCGCGGAAGTTGCCTTTGCGGATCTCCTCGCGCAGGTCCTTGTTCGTGGCGGCGATCACGCGGACATTTACCTCGATCTCCTTGTCGCCGCCTACGCGGCAGATGCGGTTCTCCTGCAGCGCCCGCAGCACCTTGGCCTGTGCGGCCAGCGACATGTCGCCGATTTCGTCCATGAAGAGCGTGCCGCCGTCGGCCAGCTCGAATTTCCCCTTGCGCTGCTTGATGGCCGAGGTGAAGGCGCCCCGCTCGTGTCCGAAGAGTTCGCTCTCGATCAGTTCGGAGGGGATGGCCGCGCAGTTCACCTCGACAAAGGGGGCTGCGGCCCGCGGGCTTTTCG
Organism: Candidatus Alistipes stercoravium; assembly: GCA_019119615.1. GTDB lineage: Bacteria > Bacteroidota > Bacteroidia > Bacteroidales > Rikenellaceae > Alistipes > Alistipes stercoravium. The sequence goes on from DWWQ01000044.1 coordinate 14,798, forward strand.
CATGCAGCCAGCGCGCCACGAGCTCCTTGCCCGTTCCGTTCTCGCCCGTAATGAGCACGCGGGCTTCACACGGTGCCACCTTGTCGATGAGCTGGCGGACGTGTTCGATCTCAGGTGACAGGCCGATGATCTGTTCGGCCTGTGCCGCATGGGCCCTGCGACAGCGTCTGAGGCTCGGAGCTGCGGCGGTTGGCGCTGTCGCGGGTGGATTTTCCAATGTCCGGTGGATTGACTGCAGCAGGTGGTTCATGTCTATGGGTTTGGTGAGGAAGTCCCGGGCTCCGCTGCGTACGGCCCGTACGGCCGAGTCGATCGAGGCGTCGTTCGATAGCGCGATGAAGGGAATGCCCCGGTCGGGAACCTTGCAGGCGGTGTCCGAGAGGATCACGTCAAAGGGAATCTTTTCGCACAGTTCCGAGGCCTGCGTGTCGTCTTCGGCCGCTTCGGCGGAGAAACCTTCGTATTCGAGACGTTCACGCAGAATGTTTCGCACGCTTTTTGATCGATCCAGAATTAAAACTTTCGCCATGATTCGTATTTGAGAAATTTTATCTACATTTGTCCCAAAGTTAGGACTTTCCCTTTTGTAAAACGAATTCGCGGATGCCGGTAGGCTATTGAAAACGAGAGCCCGAATCGTCTTGAAACGATCTATCGCACAAGTCCGACGGGAGGCTTCCGCCGCCCGAATGAAACAGCATCCGGGATCGCAACCGCTCTATGAAAAAGAACTATAACTACACACGACGCAAGTTGTACCTGCCCGAATACGGGCGCCATATCCAGGAGATGATCGATTCGCTGCTCGAGATCGAGGACCGGCACGAGCGCAACCGCCAGGCGCGGGCCGTCATCGCCGTCATGGGTAACCTGAATCCGCTGTTGCGCGATACGGCGGATTTCACCCACAAGTTGTGGGATCATCTGTTCATCATGTCTGATTTTCAGCTGGATGTGGATAGTCCCTATCCGCGTCCGACCCGTCAGGAGCTGACCGTGTCGCCGCATCGCATGCCCTATACGCAGGGGCGGATCACCTACAAGCACTACGGCAAGTATGTCGAGCGGATCGTCGAGAAACTTGCCGGCGAAAGCGACCGCCGGGTCGTGGCCCGCACGGTGGACAATGTGGCCCGCTACATGCGTGCGAAGAGTTTCGAATACAATCAGGAACACCCCAACAACGAGGTGATCGTAAAGGACATCCGCCGTATGTCCGGAGGGGCCATCGAAATCGACGAATCGGCCATCAACAACCTCCGAAACGACTACAAACAGCACTTTTCGGCGCGTCCCCAGAAAGGGCCCCAGCAGAGCCGTCCGGCTCATGCGCAGCAGCGCCAGAAAAACCGCAACCAGCAGCATGGCCGGAATTATCCGAAAAACGGAGCCTCCTTCCGCAATTCTTCGAAATAAATCGTATAATTTCGCGGGAAATTCTTACCTTTACATGATAGAACCTGCGTAAAGGGTACCGGTCCGCAGGGATTTGGTGCTCCGCGCGGTTTGTATTATCTTTGCGTTCGATTATAACGGAAACGAATATAAATGAATAAAAAAACGCTTTTCGTGATGTGCGCGGCGGTCGCAGGACTGTGCGGATGCCAATCTTCGAAAGTCCGTATTTCGGGCCGGTTCGTCGGTTCGGAGGCCCGGACCATTTATTTGGAGGAGGTCTCGCCGCTCCGTCAGACGATTGTCGATTCGACGATGCTTTCCGACGACGGCAACTACCGGTTCCAGCTCAAGGAGGTCTCCGGTATGCCTTCGCTCTACAATGTGATTTACAATGGGGAATATATTCCCCTGTTGCTTGCGGGAGGAGACCGTGTCGAGGTCAATGCCGTGGGCAGCCTTGTCCGCAACTATACGGTCAAGGGTTCCGAGGAGTCGGAATTGTTGCGCCGGTTCTACCAGGCCTTCGTCATCGGAGCGCAGCGCCTCGACGAAATCGCCCAGCAGTTCGCCGCGGCGGAGAATATCTCCGAAGAGCGTCAGCAGGAGCTGATGAAGCAGTATACGGACGAGTATTTCCGGATCCGCCGCGAGCAGTTGCGTTTCATCGTCGAGAATCCGGCTTCGCTGGCGGCCGTCTATGCGCTTTACCAGCGACTTCCGGGCGACGTATATCTTTTCAACGGCGACAGCGACGTGGTCTATTACCGTCAGGTGGCCGAGGCCGTGGAGCAGAAGTATCCCGAATCGCCCTATGTGCAGTCGCTGCTCTCCGAGGTGGCCCGCATGGATGCACGCATCGATCTCTCGTCGAAGATCACCGAGATGAGCTATCCCGATCTGGAGATGACCGACATGTTCGGCAAGAAGATTCGTCTTTCGTCGCTTGCGGGCAAGGTCATCCTGCTCGATTTCTGGTCCGCCGAGTTGGGCACGAGCAATGCCCTGAATGCCGATCTGAAGGAGATTTACGCCCGTTATGCCGACAAGGGATTCGAGGTGTACCAGGTTGCCATCGATACGTCGAAACCGCTGTGGATCACGTCGGTGCAGGAACAGCAGCTGCCGTGGGCCTCGGTAACCGATCTGCGGGGCCGCGCCTCGTCGTCGCTCGCACTCTACAACGTGCAGCAGCTGCCGGCCAATTTCCTGATCGACCGCGACGGTTCGATCGTGGCCAAGAACCTCTACGGCAAGAGCCTCGAGTCGAAACTCGCAGAGCTGATCCGTTAGCATGATCTATTTCGCTTCGGACATACATCTCGGCGCGGGCGATGTCCGCACGGCCCGCGAGGTCGAGCGGCGTTTCGTCGCGTGGCTCGATATGGTCTCCCGCGATGCCGAGGCGATCTTTCTCGTAGGCGACATCTTCGATTTCTGGTTCGAGTACCGGCGGGTCGTGCCGCAGGGCTTCGTCCGCACGCTGGGCAAGATTGCCGAGCTGACGGACCGAGGTATCCGGGTGGTTTTCTTTACGGGCAACCACGACATGTGGGTCGGCGACTACCTGACGCGCGAATGCGGCATGGAGATTCATACCGGTCCGCAACTGCTCGAACTGGCCGGCTGCCGGGTTTTTGTGGCTCATGGCGACAATATGAATATCGACTCGCAGCCGGTGCTCAAACTGCTCAACCGAACGTTCCGGTCGCGCACGCTGCGCTTCCTCTTCTCGTGGGGCGTGCATCCCGACTGGGCCATGAAGTTCGGCCGCTGGTGGAGCGGAAAGTCGCGCAAGCGGCACAACGACGCCGACCGGCAGGCCGTGGAAACGGGCTGCGGGGACGGTTTCGACGCTTCGCTCACGGAGCCGTTGATCGCCTATGCCCGGGAGTATGCCCTCACGCACGAGGTGGACCACTTCGTCTTCGGACACATGCACTTCGCCCGTGACTACCGCGACGGCAAGCTCCATGTGGTGCATCTGGGCTGTTGGGAGAAGAATCCCGCCTATGCCGTGCTCGATGCCGCGGGACAACTGACACTGAAAACATTGGAGGCATGAAACAATATCTCGACCTGCTGCGCCGGATCCGTACGGAGGGCGTCGTGCGGGGCGACCGCACGGGAACCGGGACCCAGGGGGTCTTCGGCCACCAGATGCGTTTCGACCTGCGCGAGGGCTTCCCGCTGCTGACGACCAAGAAGGTCTTTCTGAAGGGGGTGATCCACGAATTGCTGTGGTTCCTCCGCGGGGAGACGAACATCGCTCCGCTGGTCGAGGCCGGCGTGCATATCTGGGACAACGATGCCTATCGCTATTATACGGAGCTGTGCGCCCGGGAAGGGCTGGCGCCTGCGGACCGCGAGACGTTCCTCTTCCGCGCCGGCGGGGAGTCCCCGCTCGCGGGATACCGTTACGGCGATCTGAACCATGTCTACGGCTACCAGTGGCGTTCGTGGCCCCGTCCGGACGGCGGTGCGATCGACCAGATCGCGCAGGTCGTCGAGACGATCCGCCGCAACCCCGAGTCGCGCCGCCTGCTCGTTTCGGCATGGAACGTCGCCGAGGTCGAACAGATGGCCCTGCCGCCGTGCCATGTGATGTTCCAGTTCTATGTGGCCGAAGGTCGCCTCTCCTGCCAGTTGTACCAGCGCAGCGCCGACACCTTCCTCGGCGTACCTTTCAATATCGCCTCCTATGCCCTGCTGACGATGATGGTTGCCCGGGTGTGCGGACTCGAAGCGGGGGAGTTCATCCATACGCTCGGCGATGCGCACCTCTATCTGAACCATCTCGAGCAGGCCGACGAGCAGTTGTCGCGCACGCCGCGTCCGTTGCCTGCCATGCACCTCAATCCGGAGGTGCGCTCGCTCTTCGACTTCCGTTACGAGGATTTCCGGCTCGAGGGGTACGATCCCTGGCCGGCGATCAAGGCCCCGATGTCCTTCTGATCGGCAGGACCGGTGCCTGTCTCCCGGTGAAAACGCGAAAAACGAAAAAACATGCTTTCAATCATCGTTGCCGTGGCGGAGAACGGCGTGATCGGCGACAAAAACGCGCTGTTGTGGCATATCTCCGAAGATCTGAAGCACTTCAAGGCGCTCACTACGGGGCATCCCGTCATCATGGGCCGCAAAACCTTCGAGTCGCTGGGCCGTCCGCTGCCCAATCGGGAGAATGTCGTCCTGACGCGGCAGGCGCTGGAGATTCCCGGATGCCGTGTCGTCCACTCGCTCGACGAGGCCGTGGCGCTCTTCCCCCGGGACGAGGAGCTCTTCGTAATCGGCGGAGCGGAGATCTATGCCGAGGCGCTGCCGCATGCCGCAAGGTTCTACCTCACGCGCGTCTGCCACGCCTATGAGGGTGATACGCGCTTTCCGGCGTGGAATGCGGCAGAGTGGCGTCTGGTGGCTTCGGAGGCGTTCGAACGGGGGGCCGTCTATCCCTATCCCTTTGTCTTCGAGACCTACGAGCGGCGGTAAATTACGCATTTATACCACTGCGCGGCTGCGCCGTAATCCCTACCTTTGCCTCTGCAAAGGTTTTTTTATGTCCTTTGGCGATCCGATCCGACGTGCGGGGCCTCCTGCCGAACCGGGAAACGAAGGACCTTTGCCTCTCCGGGGCACTGCCCCGGCTGCGAATGAAAAAATGCGGAAATGGGACGTTATTTCGATATGTTGATGGAGGATGTGCGGATGCGCGAAGGGCTGCATGCGTGCATGAACTGCGGCGTCTGCACGGGAGTCTGCCCGGCGGCCGAGTTCTACAACTACGATCCCCGGCAGATCGTCAGCATCGTGCAGACGCGCGACGACGAGGCGATCGAAAAACTGCTCAAGAGCGATACGATCTGGTTCTGCGGCGAGTGCATGTCGTGCCGGCCGCGCTGTCCGCGGGGCAATACGCCGGGATATGTGATCCAGGCGCTGCGGCGTCTGTCGCAGAAGCTGGGCTTTTTCGTCGAGAGCGAGAAGGGACGCCAGCAGCTGGCTCTGAAGCGCATCATCGGCGACAACATCCTGCGCACGGGTTACTGCCTCGTTCCGCGGCTCATCAAACCCGAGCTGCATCCCGAGCAGGGTACCGTCTGGCAGTGGATCTACGACAACGACCGGGAGGTTTACGGCCGTTTTACTCCCGTATACATGCGTGAAGGCGCCGGAGCCCTGCGCCGCATCGACGAGGCGTCGCTCGACGAGATCCGGCGGATTTTCGACGTAAGCGGCGGCAGCGAGATGTTCGAGACGATCGAGCGCCATTCGGACCGCAAGGCCCGCGAAATGGGTTATGAGGAGGGCGCCGACGAGCGGTATATGATGGACGTCTTCACGAAAAGCAGCAACGAAGAACAGGAATAGACCATGATGAAACGCTCAAGCTGGACGGATTACCAGAAGCAGATTGCCGACGACCGTTACTATTACGGCCGCAGCTGCATCCGTCAGAATTTTTTCCCGGGGAGCGAGAAGGCCTTTATCGACATCCTGCAACGGGATCTGGGCCGCGACCTGCTGGACGATCCCAAGCACTCGTCGTGCACGGGCATCGGCTACCATTCGGACATCGTGCCGCTGGAGACGATCATGACGGTCGTGGCGCGCCAGTTCTCGCTGATGAACGAGGCGGGCTACGAGAATTTCGTAACCTCGTGCATCACCTCGTTCGGCGTCTACACGGAGGTGCTGGCCACCTGGGCCGAGTTCCCCGAGACGGAGGAGCGCACGCGGGAAAACCTGCTGAAGGCCACGGGCCGCGAGTTCCGCAAGCCGGCGAGCCTGGCCCATACTTCGGACGTGATGTTCCACTTCCGCGACGAGATCGCCGCGCGGGCTAAACGGCGTTTGGTGAACGTTGCGACGGGTGAGCCGCTGCGGGTCGTCGAGCATATCGGCTGCCATTACGCCAAGATCTTCCCCAAGTCGGGCATCGGCGGTTCGGAGTTCCCCTATGTGCTGGCCGGCATGGTCGAGTCGTGGGGCGGGGAGTGCGTCGATTATCCCGAACGCCGCCACTGCTGCGGTTTCGGTTTCCGCAACTATCTGGTGCAGGCCAACCGGGGCTATTCGATCGCCAATTCGCACAAGAAACTCGAGAGCATGGCTCCCTACAAACCCGATTTCATCGTGGCCAACTGCCCCGGTTGTACGATGTTCCTCGACAAGTGGCAGTATGCGATTGCCGAGATGGAGGGTACGACCTACGGCGAAAACGGCCACGGCATTCCGGTGCTGACCTACGAGGAGATGGCCGGACTGGTGCTGGGCTACGATCCCTGGGAGCTGGGCATGCAGATGCACCAGGTCGATGTCGAACCGCTGCTCGACAAGATGGGCGTGGAGTACGATCCTGCGGCCAAATACCTGGGCCGCAACGGCAAATATATCGGAAAACCCGCCTCTGCGGTGGTGAACTGCGGATCGGCGGATACGGTCTACGACATCCGGGAGTAGGCGGACGATTCAAAAACGATTGAACGGATTGCAATGAAGAAACGGATTATCGTCATAGGCGGCGGTGTTGCCGGCATGCAGACGGCGCTGCGGCTTGCGGAACAGGGTGCGGGAGTGCTCCTTGTCGAGAAGGAGAACGAGCTGGGCGGGAAACTCCGCCACTGGCATGTGTTGTTTCCCTCTTTTACACCCGCCTCGGAGGTGCTTACCGAGCTTCGGCGGCGGATCAACGCCAGCGACATCGAGGTGCTCACGGGTGCCGAGGTGGTGTCGCTAACCTCAAAGAGCGTTTCGCTCCGCGACGGACGCGAACTGGCGTGCGACTCGGTGGTGCTCTGCTCGGGCTTCACGCTCTTCGACGCAGCGATCAAGGAGGAGTACGGTTACGGAATCTACGACAATGTCTTCACGTCGGTCGATCTCGAGCGGATGTTCCGCGAGGGGCGCGTGGCAAAGGCCGACGGTACGCGGCCGCGGCGCATCGCCTTCCTGCACTGCGTCGGTTCGCGCGACGAGAAGGTGTGCCAGCAGCACTGCTCGAAAGTGTGCTGCATCACGGGCGTCAAGCAGGCCATGGAGATGAAACGCCTCTTTCCCGAGGCCGACGTCTTCAACTTCTATATGGATATCCGCATGTTCGGTCCCGGGTATGAGGAGATGTACCGCGAGGCGCAGCAGCGCTGCAACATCCACTTCGTGCGCGGGCGTATTTCGGAGGCGAGCCCCACGATCGACGGCCGGGTGCAGATCAAGGCCGAGGATACGCTTACGGGGCGCCCGCTGCGCATGAGCGTCGATATGCTGATCCTGCTGGTGGGCATGCGCTCGAACGACGACCTTGCGGCGCTGGCCGCCTCGGCGGGTCTGGACCGGGCGCCGAGCGGCTTCATGAAGCCCCGCGACCTCTTCCTGGACAATGTCCGGAGCAATGTGGATGGTATCTTTTATGCCGGGACGGTCTCCGCGCCGAAGAGCATCGGCGAAACGTTGAACGAGGGCATCGCCGCGGCCGATGCGGCGGCCCGTTATGCGGGATTGTAACTTATGGCGATCAATTTCGGATATACCATCTCGAAGCCCCGGGCGATCAATCTCGACCGCAACAACCTGCGCCGCAGCGACGAAATCCTGCGTGAGATGCCCGAATTGCAGACCTGCATCGGCTGCGGGGCCTGCACGGCGGTCTGCACGGCCGGCAACCTCACGGAGTTCAATTTCCGCAAGGTCCATACGCTCGTCCGCCGCGGCGAGTACCAGGGTGCCTACGAGGAGATGAACAAGTGCATGCTCTGCGGCAAGTGCCGTCTGGTCTGCCCGCGCGGAATCAATACGCGCGGCGTGGTGCTGCTCATCAAACGTAAACTGGGAGATCTCTGACGATGAATTTCTTCGCTCCGTTCTGCATACCGTTCATAGTCGGTGCCGCCGTGATGTTCCTCACCCTCGCGGGGAAGTGGGCGACGTGGCTCTGGCAGCTTCCGCATGCCGACAAGATGCGGATCCTGCGGGGGCTTCCTACGCGCCATACCTTTGCGGCCGTCTGGGAGGTCATCCGCGAGTCGCTGCTGCACCGCCGGATCTTCCGCATCAATCCGCTGCTCGGCTACATGCACATGTCGCTGGCCTTCGGCTGGTTCCTGCTCATCACCGTGGGGTGGATCGAGACGGTTGCCTTCCTGGGCTTCCGCTATGTTCCCCTGCAGGCGCATGTCTTCTTCAAATACTTCTCCACGGGCCTCGAACACAAGCCCGCCTTCGACTTTCTGATGGACCTGCTGCTGCTCTTCGTCCTCTCGGGTGTGGCGCTGGCCTGGTTCAAGCGGCTGCGTTCGCGGATGCTGGGACTGCGCCGCACGACGAAACATGTCTGGGGCGACCGGCTGGCCCTTTCGGCCCTTTGGTTCATCTTCCCGGCCCGTCTGGTGGCCGAAAGTGCAACCTGCGCCCTCTACGGGGGCGGCGGTTTCCTGACCGGAAGCCTCGGCGAATGGCTTTCGGCGCATGTCGGACTGCTGCCGCTGATGAATCTCGAGTCGGCGGCCTGGTGGTTCTACTCCTCCTGCCTCGGGATTTTCTTCGTGGCGCTGCCCTTCTCGCGCTACATGCATATCTTCACGGAGATTCCGCTGATCTTCCTCCGCCATTACGGCCTGCGCTCGGGGGAGAAGGAGAGTTCCTACGACCATTTCCAGATCGAGGCCTGCTCGCGCTGCGGCATCTGTATCGATCCCTGCCAGCTGCAGAGTGTGCTGAAGGTCGATACCGTGCAGTCGGTCTACTTCCTCCGCGACCGCCGCTACGGCATGCTGTGCCGCGAGACGGCCGACGACTGCCTCATGTGCGGACGCTGTGCCGAGCGTTGCCCCGTAGGGATTGATCTCAATACGCTGCGCCTCAGTTCGCGCGACCGGATCCGCAATCTCCCCGACGAACGCCGCTACGGCTATCTGACCGGTCTGGACCGCTCCTCGGGCGAAGGCAAGGTGGGTTACTTTGCCGGCTGCATGACCCTGCTCACGCCCCGTACGCTGCAGGCCATGGAGTGTCTTTTCGAGGCGGCGGGCGAGGAGGTCTGGTGGGCCGACCGCGAGGGTGGCGTCTGCTGCGGCCGTCCGCTCAAGCTCTCCGGCGAAACCGATGCGGCGCACCGGATGATGCGCTACAATACGGAACTCTTCCGCAAGCACGGCATCACGACGCTGGTTACCTCGTGCCCGATCTGCCTGAAGGTCTTTCGTGAGGATTACGACCTGGAGGGTGTGGAGATCCTCCACCACTCGGAATATATCCTGCGTCTGATCCGTTCCGGACGGCTTCAGCCGAACCATTCGGCAACACGCTTCACCTACCATGATCCTTGCGAGCTGGGACGCGGCAGCGGCATCTACGACGAGCCGCGGGCCGTTATCGAGGCGGTCGGCGAGCTGCTCGAACCGGCTTCGACGCGCGAAAATGCGCTTTGTTGCGGTTCCTCGGTGGCCAATACGGCCATTTCGGACGGCGGACAGCTGCAAATCGCCCGTTCGGTGTGCGGCGAACTGGAGGCCACGGGTGCCGAAGTGATCGTTACGGCCTGTCCGTTGTGCAAGAAGGCGCTCGGGCGCGGTACGAAGGAGCCGGTGCGGGATCTCGCGGAAATTGTGGCCGAGAATCTCTGTGGAACGTGATATCTCTCTTTTCAGGTTAGGTTGTAGGAAGTCAATGAAAATCGCAGAAAACATTCTTGAAACCATCGGATCCACTCCGATGGTTCGGATCAACCGGTTCTGCACGAAGTCCGGCGTGCAGATCTTTGCCAAGCTGGAGGGGTTCAACCCGACGGGCAGCATCAAGGACCGCATTGCGGTTCGGATGATCGAGGCGGCCGAACGCGAGGGGCGCCTCACGCCGGGCAAGACGATCATCGAGCCCACATCGGGCAATACGGGCATCGGCCTGGCGATCGTGGGGATCGTCAAGGGCTATCCCGTCGAGATCGTGATGAGCGAGGCCGTGTCGATCGAGCGGCGCAAGATCATCCGGGCCTATGGCGGCCGGGTGCGTCTCACACCGGCCGCGGAGGGTACCGACGGGGCCATCCGCCTGGCGCGGCGGCTCGTTTCAGAGCACCCCGACCGCTATTTCATGCCCGATCAGTTCACCAATGCCTGCAACTACCTGGCCCATTATGAGAATACGGCTCTCGAAATCTGGCAGCAGACCGGCGGCGAGATCGACTACCTGGTCTGCGCCCTCGGCACGTCGGGGACGCTTATGGGGCTTTCGCGCTTTCTGAAGGCGATGAAGCCTTCGATCCGCGTGGTCTGCGCGCAGCCTACGCGGGGACACTACATCCAGGGATTGAAGAACATGCAGGAGGCGATCGTCCCGGAGATCTACGATCCCGCGAAGATCGACATTCAGGAGCTTGTAGAGAGCGAGGAGGCGATCGACATGGCCCGTCGGATCATCGCCAGCGAGGGAATCTTCGCCGGCATGAGCAGCGGCGCGGCGATGCTGGCGGCACTCCGCACGGCCGAACGGATCGACGCGGGAAACATCGTGGTCGTATTTCCCGACCGGGCCGAGAAGTACCTTTCGACGCAGATGTTCGACCGATTCGACGACTGACTGCTCCGGCGCCGGCAGCCGTGCGGGGCGTTTTCGCGTCGATTGAAAAAAAGTTTTCCGGATAACCGGTTGATTGCGGGGGGATTATTGTCCGAGACGACGGCGGTCGGGAAATTTTATTTGTAAAGACCGATTATTTGTATTATCTTTGCACTTGCAAAAGCGATAGATCACATATCGAAGATATATCGCGGGATGGAGCAGTTGGCAGCTCGTCGGGCTCATAACCCGAAGGTCGGAGGTTCGAGTCCTCCTCCCGCTACCTGAACGGACAACTCATACGGTTGTCCGTTTTTTTGTTTTCATGCATCATGCTCTTGCCGGCCGTTGATAGCTGTCGCCCCATGCAATGCATCATGCTTCGTGGAATAGGCAGCTCCGGAATGTTTTGCGTTGAAACACCTTTGTCTGGAAAACAAAAAAAGCGGAAAACTTGAGTTTTCCGCTTTGGTACCCCCCCAGGGGCTCGAACCCTGGACCCCAACATTAAGAGTGTCGTGCTCTACCAACTGAGCTAGAGAGGCATCAATCATTTCCTGATTGCGAGTGCAAAGATAGCTATAATTTTCGTATCTCCAAAAAAACGGGGTAAAAATTTTCGATTTTTTTATTCCGGAGCCTTTCGGTGCCCTCCTCCGGATTTACTCCACGAGGAGCCGGTCGCTGTTCCATTCCCCTTCGGCATCGGGGTAGATGAAGGGCCGCTCTTCATGCAGTTCTTTGACTTTCAGATAGCTTTCATAAAGGTTGATGCCGTTTGCCGACTGCGTAGCCAGCGCAAAGGCGATAACCGACGGATGCAGCTTGGTCGAATGGTAGCTGTCCAATGCCCGTTCGACGTATGCCTCGCGCCAGGCGGGGTTGTTCGACGGATTTCCGCCTACGCGGCGCGAATCACCGCTGCGGCGCGTATCTACGGGCGCCTGTACGATTACATAGAGGCCCAGACGGTCGCAACTGTCCAGCAGCGGTTTCGCAACGGGGCCGGGCAGCAGGCGCAGGGTCGTGTATCCCTCGCCGCGCAGTTCGCGGAGCTTCCCGGGATCATAGTCGCCCGGAACTTCGCGGCAGCGCAGGGCTACTTTGCGGCCGTTGATCGACATGTGTCCTTCTCGCACCTCCACGGTACGGAAGTCGAGCGGTTGCTCGAGATACTCCTCGTAGCGGCCTTCGTGCTGCGTTTTCAGCTGCAGCCGGTAGGGGCGTGTCATCGTATCGCACCAGAGCGAATCATAGGGGATGCGGGCCAGAAAACGCACCGTATCCTCGCGGCGCATGTTGAGCGTGATTTCGCGGCTGCCCGTCGTTACGGTTCTGCCCGAAGGGGAGAGCAGCGTGTAGTAGAGCCTCGAGGTCCGCGGATTGAGCGATCCGGTACGGAGGACAACCCCGACTTCGGCCGTGGCGTCGCCGTCCTCGCCGATCCGCGTACGCGAGAGAATGTCGCGGACGTGGAGCGTCGGCTGGCTCATAACCCAAGCCTCGCCCGCCTCCAGCTGCGAGGAACTCTTCCAGCTCTCCAGCAGGGCGCCGTGGGCGCTCTCCGCAGCCACGATCTCCACCCGGTTGCGCCCCTCCTCGACGTATTTGGTGATGTTGTACTCCGCCGGGGCGTTGCCGTTGGCGTCGTATCCGACCTTACGGCCGTTGATCCAAAGTTCGTAGGCGCGCGAAACCCATTCCAGACGGAAGAATACCTGCCGGTTGATCCATGCAAAGGGTACGGTGAAGGTCGCCGTCATCCGTTCACCGTCGTTCTCCCACGTCGTCAGGGGGCTCATGTATCGATTGCCCTCCCTGCCTGCTTCGGAGGCTTCGGCCGCCGTAGGATAGATCCGGATGGGCGTGCGGGGCAGTTCGCGTCCGCAGGAGGGATTGTATTGCTGGGCATCGGCCGTACCGATGCAAAACAGAGCCAGTATGGAGAGTATGATCCGCATATTTCGTATATTTGCACGGTAAAGGTACGAATTTTTTCCATAGTTGCGATGTCCGTGCTGCCTAATCTGAACTTTCCGTCCATTCGCCTGAAGGCCCGTCGCTGCGGCGACAAGGTCGAGGTGTGGGATCCCATTCGGGGAATCTATCTCGTGCTGACTCCCGAGGAGTGGGTGCGACAGCATCTGATCGCCTATCTGGTTTCGCATTGCGGCGTGCAGCCCCTGCGCATTGTCGAGGAGTATGCCGTACTGCTCAACGGGCAGCCGCAGCGGGCCGACGTCGTGGTGGTCGATGATGCGGGGCGACCGCTGCTCCTGGCCGAATGCAAGGCGCCTGACGTTGTAATCAACCGGCAGACACTGGCGCAGGCCGTCCGTTACAATTCGGTGCTGCAGGCCCGTTACATCATCCTGACCAACGGTCTGAAACACTATTGCTGCACCTATCGGGACGGACAGTATGAGCAGTTGCAGGCATTTCCGCGGCTCGACGGTTGCTGATGTCGTCGCGTGCCGCCCGATGGCGCGTGTCCCTTGTTACAGATTTCGGAAATTCTTGTCGATATAGGCCTGGAAGGCCTCCTTGTAGCTCTCTCCGATGGGGATGTACTCGTTGCTGTCGTTCAGGAAGATGCGACCCTTTACATAGGCCTTGATGGCCCGTAGGTTTACGATGTAGGAGCGGTGTACGCGCATGAAGGAGTCGGCGGGAAGTGCGGCTTCCATGTTCTTGAGGCGGAAGAGGGTCGTGATGGTCGATCCGTCGGCCAGATGCATGCGTACATATTCGCCCTCGCTTTCCAGATAGACGATGTCGGCGATGCGCACGAGCGAAACCTTGTAGTCGGCCTTCACGGAGAGATACTCCTTGTCTTTGGGTTCGGCTTCCGGCATCTCCTTCTGCGATGCGGAGCGCTGGTTCTGCCGCAGTTCATAGAGCGCGTGGGCCTTGGCCGCCGAGCGGCTGAAGTCGGCGAATCCGAAAGGCTTGAGCAGGTAGTCCACCGCGTCGAGCTTGAACCCCTCGATGGCATACTCCGAGTAGGCCGTGGTGAAGATCACCATCGGACGGTTGGTCAGCGAGCGGACGAAGTCCACGCCGGTCAGGTCGGGCATGTTGATATCGACAAAAATCAGATCGACAGGCTGTCCCGCGAGATATGCCTGGGCTTCGATGGCATTGTTGAACGTGGCGGTCAGCTCCAGGTAGGGGATCTTCGAGATGTAGGCGGTGATCTGCCGCAGGGCCAGCGGCTCGTCGTCTATGGCGATACATTTAAGCATGCAGCGTGGGGATTACGAGTTTTACGGTGTAGGAATCTTCCAGTTCGCGGATTTCGAGCGAGTAGTTCTTCTCGCCGTAGATCAGTGCGAGGCGCTTGCGCACGTTCTCCAGCCCGATTCCCGGAGTACTTTTGCGTTCGGGAAATCCGGAGTGGCGGCTGTTTTCGAAGGTGCTCGTAACCATCCCGTCGGCATATTCGATCTTCAGGTGGATATACGAAGGACGGTTGTAGCTCACTCCGTGTTTGAAGGCATTTTCGATGAAGACGATGAGCAGCAGCGGGGGGATCGATACCGATTCGGGCAGATTTTCCGGATACTCCATGCGGATATCGACGTCGTCGGTGTAGCGGATGCGCATCAGCTCGATGTAGTTCTTCAGGAACTGGATGTCCCGGTTCAGCGAGATGATCTCGCGCCCCGAGTCGTAGAGTACATAGCGCATCATCTTCGAGAGCTCGATGACGGCGCTTTTGGCTGAGTCGGTGTCGAAGTCGATGAGCGCATGGATGTTGTTGAGCGTGTTCATGAAGAAGTGCGGATTGATCTGATACTTCAGATAATCCATCTCGGCCTGGAGGTTCTGCCGTTGCAGGGCCTCCATCTTCTGTTCGTCGCGCATCGACTGGTAGATGAGCTTGATGCCCGTGTTGGCGCCGGTCATGAAGAAGCCCAGCACGATGTTCCAGTAGATCTCCAGATTGGAGAACGAGACCTTGCGGTAGGAGTCGATCGTTTCGGGGTCGGGTTGCTCGGGCATGACGCGGAGCAGGTGCTCCTCGTAGAGGTCCACCAGGAAGAAAACGGTCGTGATGAGTGCGATGTTGAGGATGAGGTACTTTCCGTACTTCCGCCGGAGCATGTACCTCGGGGCGAGAAAGCTGTTGTGGATCACGAAGATGATCAGATAGGGCGCAATCTGCCTCCAGGCGATCAGTACATTCTCCAGATTGATGTGCATTTCGGACATCATCTGCGAGTTGAGCACCGGTACCAGGATGATGGCCGACCAGACCATCACATAGAGCAGGTTCTCGCCTATGGCTTGTTTCCCCCGGATCCTCATGCCGTTCGGACTTGCTTACCGATCCAGCAGCGAGGTGCTGTAGAGGAATCGCTTGATGCTCCGTTTGGGCGTCTTCTCGAACTCGGTGGGGTAGATCGTAATGTCGGCGACGCGCTCATAGGCGGCCAGCTGCGCGTTGAGTTCCTTGAGGTTGTCCTGCATGATCTGGGGCAGTTCGAATTTGTCCACACCCTCGACATCGGCCTGTTCGTAGTCGGGGACGACGAGGGCTCTCAAGCGGCCGTTCCCGGCGTCGAGCACGAGCGATTCGAGCACCATGTACATGTTGTTGAGCTTGTCTTCGATCTCCTCGGGATAGATGTTCTGTCCGTTTCCCGAGAGGATCATCGTTTTCGAGCGCCCGCGGATGTAGAGCGTTCCGTCGGGATCCATCGTTCCCATATCGCCCGTATGGAGCCACCCGTCGGGGTCGAGCACCTTCTGCGTATCCTTCTCGTTCTTGTAGTAGCCCTGCATGACGTGCTCGCCACGGACGATAATCTCTCCGGCCGTGTGTTCGGGATCCGATGAATCGATCTTTACTTCGAGCATCTGCTTGAGGTATCGGCCGCACGATCCGGGCTTGAATTCGTTGTCGGGCGTGAAGCTGATCAACGGGGCGCATTCGGTCATGCCGTATCCGATCGTGATCGGGAAGCGGATCTTCATGAGGAACGATTCGGTCTCCTGGTTCATCGGTGCTCCGCCGACGATGAAGATATTGACATTGCCCCCGAAGGCATCCATGAGTTTTTTGCGGATGGCCGAGTAGATGGCCGTATTGAGCAGCGGGACCTTCACGGCGATCGACATGGGACCCTTTTCGAGCAGCGGCAGCACCTGCTTGCGGTAGACTTTTTCGAGAATCATCGGCACGCAGCAGATGATGGTCGGCTTGACCACGCCCATTGCCTCGATGAGGATCTTGGGCGAGGGGATCTTTCCCAGCAGGGTGATGTGTCCGCCGACGGCCAGCGGGGCCAGGAAGTCGAAGGCGCAGCCGTAGGCATGTGCCAGCGGGAGGAACGAGAGGGTGCGCCCGCCTTTCTGGAAGTAACGGGTGCCCGTCTGGGTGTTGAGGGCCGTCATGGCGAAGACGACATTTCCCGTGAGGTTGTTCACCGTGAGCATCACACCCTTCGAATACCCGGTTGTCCCGGAGGTATAGTTGAGCAGCACGACGCGGTCGTTGGGAATGTCGGGATATTTGATGTCATTGGCGCTGAACCCCCGCGGGTATTTCGACCGGTAGTTCTTCACGATATCCCGCTGGAACTTGGTGAGCGCCTTTCCGTTTCGTTCGTAGATGACGTGAAAGTCCGTGAGTGAGAACACGGCTTCGATCTGTTTGATCTGATCCTCCTCGATCACGTCCCAGAAATTGTCTCCGAGGAAGAGCAGCCGGCTCTCCGAATGGTTGATGATGTGGATGATATCCGCCGGGGTGAAATCCTGCAGGATGGGGACGATCACGGCGCCGTAGGTGATTGTTCCGATATAGGTGATACACCATCGGGGATTGTTGCGGCCGATCAGTGCGATCTTGTCGCCCTGTTTGATCCCGGCCTTTTTGTAGAGGAGATGCAGTTTGGCAATCTCCTTGGCCATTTCATAGTAGGAAAAGGTCTCGTTCTTGAAGTAGTCGGTCAGTGCCGACATTTCCCGGTTTTCGCGAAAACTTTTCTCGTATATCTTGATCAGATTCTCCTCTAACATGGTGAAACTGCGGTTGTTGTTGCAAGTCGTTTATTTTCCGTCTCCCTCTGCCCCGATTCCGTTCTCTTTTTTCGGTGCGGTTTTCCCCTCTGTTTCCGGCCCGGTTTCGGGGCTGTTTCCGGTTAGGCCTTTGTCTCTTCTTTTCCGGATTCGGCGCTTGGGGTTGTTTCCGGTTCGGCCTTCATCTCCTTTTTCTCCGGTTTGGCCTCCTGGGCTGCCTTCGGTTCTGCCTTTGCCTCTTTTGCCGCTCCGGCTCCGCCGTGTTGCTGCGGCCCGGCTGCGGGCGGTGAAACCCGGCGCGGCCGCCAGATATAGGTTTTCGATTCGGTTCCGTTTTTGAGCCGTTCGATATTCTTGCGGTGGGTGTATATGAGCAGGATGGCGATCACGAACGAGAAGACGACGAACGGAATCGACTCATTGACCTTGGGCGATATGAGCGTAAAGAGCGGGAAGCAGCATCCGGCGACCATCGAGGCGAGTGAGACGTAGTGGAAGATCATCAGGATGACGAACCATACGCCGAAGCAGAGCAGCGCTACGGGCGGGTAGATGCCCGTTACGGCTCCCACGAGGGTGGCGACGCCCTTGCCGCCGCGGAATCCTGCGAATATGGGGAAAATGTGTCCCAGCACGGCGGCGAATACGGCGGCGATCTTGAGGTTGATCAGATCGTTGTCGCCGATGTGTACGTCGTATTTGAGCATTTCGATGATCGTTACGGCGACAAAGCCCTTCAGGAAGTCGAGGGCGAAGACCGGCAGGGCGGCCCGGCGTCCCAGTACGCGGAGCATGTTGGTCGTTCCGGCGTTTTTCGAACCGTATTCGCGGATGTCGATGCCGTAGTATTTCTTGCCGATCCACACGGCGCTCGGAATCGAGCCCAGCAGATAGGCGATGATAATCATGGTCGTAGCGGTGTAGTATGTCAGAATCATAGCCCCTGTCGATATGGTTTTATATGCAAATATAGAAAAAAAATCGAGAACCGGATACGTTGCGGGAAAAATCATTCCGGGGAGCGGGCTTTTTCGAGAATATTCGTATCTTTGTGGGCAATTGGAAGAATTTTGTCCGGACTGCACCCTCCGGCAGGCCTGAAAGAACGTCGTTTCGGCGCTGCCCTGTCGGTCCGGCAACCGGCCCGGAGCCTTTGTGCATGGCCCGGTCCGGAAACAGGAATGAGACCTATTTTATGAATACGAAAGCATTTCTTGAACCGATGGGTTCGTGGGCGTGGTGGCGCTCGTGGTTTCTGATCTTTTTCGGGTGTATACTCATGGGTACGGGTTTCGTGCTCTTCGTGAACCCCTACAATTTCGTGCCGGGAGGCGTTTACGGCATGGGTATCGTGCTGCACAACATCTTCCCTTCGGTGCAGGTCGGAACCTTCGGCTACATGTTCGACATCCCGCTCATGATCACGGCGATGCTTGTTTTCGGCGGGCAGTTCGGCACGCGCACGGTGCTGGCGGCGCTCTTCACGCCGGGTTACATGAACGTGCTGACGCGGCTGGTCTACCCGACGCCGGAGGCCGTCGAGGCGCTGGACCCGGCACAGTTACTGGGCGGCCGGCTCAACCTTTCGGACGATCTGCTGCTGACCTGTATCATCGGTGCGGTGATTATCGGCGTGGGACAGGGCATTGTCGTGCGCCAGCAGGCCACGACGGGCGGTACGGACATCGTGGCGATGCTCCTGCAGAAATTCGCGGGGATCAAGTTCTCCACGGGTATTTTCCTGGCCGACGGCTTCGTCGTGCTCTCGGGACTGGTGGTCATCGGCTTCGGCCTGGGTACGGGTGAGGCCGACCCGCGCGGGTGGATGCTGACGCTCTATTCGCTCATCACGATCTATACGACCTCACGCGTGATCGCCTACCTGCTCGACGGCGCGTCGTACGACAAACTGTTGTTCATCATCAGCGAGCACCACGAGGAGCTCAAGCGCTTCATCATCGAGGATCTGGACCGGAGTGCGACCTACATCAAGGCAAAAGGCATGTATACGGACAAGCAGCGCGACATGATCTTTCTGGTGGTGAGCCGCAAGGAGGTGCATCTGGTACAGCATCAGATTCGGGAGATCGACCCGGGGGCCTTTGTCGTCGTTACGGATGCCTACGAAACGTTCGGCGAGGGCTTCAAGCAGTTCCCCGACAAGAACACGATCCAGGCCGAGTAGTGCGGCGGGAACTTTTTTGAAAACGCCGCCGTCCCGGAGCGGTGGAATGTAATTTTGGAATGAAGAATTTGAATATCAATACGCTGCGTCCGCTCGAAGGGGCCGGGCGCAGGCTTTTTGTCGAGACCTACGGCTGCCAGATGAATGTCGGCGATACGGAGATCGTCGTCTCGCTCATGCAGCGCGAAGGGTATGTCTATACCGAACGCATCGAAGAGGCGGACGTTATCCTGCTCAACACCTGTTCGATCCGCGACAATGCCGAGCAGCGCATCTGGGGCCGCCTGGCCGAGATGAAACGCTACCGGCGTGCGAAACCGGGCCTTGTTATCGGGGTTATCGGCTGTATGGCCGAGCGGCTCCGCGAACGGCTCACCGAAGGCTCCGAAGGGGTCGATGTCGTCGCGGGGCCGGATGCCTACCGGGACCTTCCGCGGCTGGTGCACCTGGCCGAGGCGGGCGGCAAGGGGGTGAACGTGCAGCTCTCGGCCGAGGAGACCTATGCCGAGATCGCCCCTGTGCGGCTGGACCGCAACGGCGTGAGCGCCTTTGTCTCGATCATGCGGGGCTGCAACAACTTTTGCTCCTACTGCGTGGTGCCCTATACGCGGGGCCGCGAGCGGAGCCGTGATCCGGAGACGATCCTTGCCGAGGCGCGGAGCCTTTTCGAGAACGGCTACCGCGAGGTTACGCTGCTCGGGCAGAATGTCAATTCGTACCGGGCCGGGGAGGTCGATTTTCCGGAGCTGATGCGTCGCGTGGCCTCCATCTCGCCGCTGCTGCGCGTGCGCTTCGCCACGTCGCACCCCAAGGATATGAGCGACCGCCTGCTGGAGGTTATGGCCTCGATGCCCAACATCTGCCGGGCGATCCACCTGCCGGCACAGTCCGGGGCGACGACGATGCTCGAACGCATGAACCGCAAGTATACGCGCGAGTGGTACCTCGGCCGCGTGGCCGCCATCCGCCGTCATATGCCCGACTGCGCGATCACGACGGATCTGATCGCCGGCTTCTCGGGCGAGAGCGAGGAGGAGCACCTCGAAACCCTCTCGCTCATGCGCGAGGTAGGGTATGATTTCGCCTACATGTTCAAGTATTCGGAACGCCCGGGAACCTTCGCGCAGAAGCACCTGCCGGACGACGTGCCCGATGCGGTGAAGTCGCGGCGCCTGTCGGAGATCATCGCGCTGCAGAACGAACTGGGTCTGGCGAGCAATCGGCGCGACGTGGGCCGGGAGTTCGAGGTACTGGTCGAGGGCGCATCGAAACGCGACCCGAACCGGCTGTCGGGCCGTACGTCGCAGAACAAGGTGGTGGTCTTCGACCGCGGTGCGCACCGTGTGGGCGACTACGTTCGGGTGCGGATTACGGACTGTACGGCGGCGACGCTGCTGGGCGAGGAGGTCGCCCGTTGAGATTTTGAATTGTCGGACGCTCCGCCGTCCGGAGCTGCCTGCGGGCAGTGCCGGTGCGTGCGGAGCCATATAAAAATTGAAGAAAACTATGCGTTTTGACGAACTCGACCTGGAGGATGAGATCCTCGACGGTCTCGAGGATATGAATTTTCACGAAATGACGCCTGTGCAGGAGCACACGATTCCCGTCATTCTGGAGGGCCGCGACATCATCGGCTGCGCCCAGACGGGCACGGGCAAGACGGCGGCCTATACGCTGCCGCTGCTGAACAAGCTGCTGCTGGAGGGCAACCCCGACAATGTGGTCAAGTCGGTCATCATCGTGCCGACGCGCGAGCTGGCGCAGCAGATCGACCAGCAGTTCCAGGGTTTTTCGTACTACCTGCCCGTCTCGACGACGGTCGTCTACGGCGGTGGCGACGGCAAGGGCTGGGACGTGCAGAAGCGCGGCATGCTGATGGGTTCCGACGTGGTGATCGCCACGCCGGGCCGCATGATCGCCCACCTGCAGAACAGCGGCGTGGATCTTTCGCACGTCGAGTACCTGATTCTCGACGAGGCGGACCGGATGCTCGACATGGGCTTCAGCGACGACATCATGAAGATCGTCTCCTACATGCCCCGCGAGCGTCAGACGATCCTCTTCTCGGCGACGCTGCCGCCGAAGATCCGCGAGCTGGCCAAGACCATCCTGCGCAATCCCGTCGAGGTGAGCATCGCCATTTCGAAGCCCAATGAGGCGATCGACCAGTCGGCCTACATCTGCTACGAGCGCCAGAAGCTGGGTATCATCCGCGAGCTGTTCGCCGAACCGACCGACTCGAAGACCATTATCTTCTCCTCGTCGAAGATGAAGGTCAAGGAGCTGGCCCATACGCTCAAGCGCATGAAGCTCAACGTGGCGGCCATGCACTCCGATCTGGAGCAGGCGCAGCGCGAGGAGGTGATGCTCGCCTTCAAGAACAACAAGGTCAATATCCTGGTGGCTACGGACATCGTGGCCCGCGGTATCGATATCGAGGATATCGGTCTGGTCATCAACTACGACGTGCCGCACGATCCAGAGGACTACATCCACCGCATCGGCCGTACGGCGCGTGCCGCCGCTACGGGCAGCGCCATCACGTTTGTCTGCGAGGAGGAGCAGGGCAAGTTCCACACGATCGAGAAGTTCATCGAGCGCGAGATCCGCAAGGCCGACCTTCCGGAGAGCGTGGGCGAGGGCCCGAAATACAACCCCGAGGCCTTCTCGGGGCGCGGCAAGGGACGTGGGGGCCGTAGCAAGGGCGGCGACGGCCGCGGACACGGCCGCGGGCGCCGCGACCGTCTGCGCGACAACCGGGGACGCAGCAATGCGGCCTCGACGGCACCGGCACCGGCTGCCGCCGAACCGGCACCGGCAGGAAACTCCGCACCGGCTGCCGCCGATGCCGCAAATACCGAGGCAAAACGTCGCCGCCGTCATCGCGGCGGACGACGCCACCGCCGCCGCGGCAGCGAAGCATCTGCCGCGCCGGCCGGCGAGTCGAACAAGGCGTCCGAATAGGCGCCGGCGAAAAAAGAACGGGGAGCCTATCGGGCTCCCCGTTCTCTATTTTCCTTCGCCGGATTTCCCGGCCAGCTGCTGCCGCCACTTTTCGCGGGCGAGTGCCTGCAGGTCAGCCACGGCGTCTTTCTCATCCACGATCTCCATGCCGAGCAGCGTCTCGATGACGTCCTCCATGGTTACGATGCCCTGGAAACAGCCGTATTCGTCGCGCACCTGGGCGATGTGCTCCTTCTTCTTAAGCATCTCTTCCCAGACCGTCGCCACGGAGTCCTGTCCCTGAAAGGCGAGGATCGGGCGCCGGATATCGGCCAGCCGGATATCGAAGCGGTCCTCGGCAAGCCGTTCGAGCACCGTCTGTTTGAGGACGTAGCCCGTGATGTAGTCGGGGCTGTCGCCGTAGACCGGGATGCGTGAATAGATGCGGAAGAGGTGGTTGGCGTAGAACTCCCGGAGCGTCGTACGTTCGGCGGCCGTGGCCGCCACGGTGCGGGGCGTCATGATCTCACGGACGCTGACGTTGCCCAGGCGGATAAGGTTCTGGATCACGTTGTTCTCGCGGTCCTGGAAGACACCCTCCTGACGTCCGACGCTCACCATCGCCGAAACCTCCTCGCGGCTTACCGAGAGGGGCTGTTTCTTCGAGGAGACGAGCTTGGTGATGAGCTCCGAGAGGAGCACCAGCGGGTAGCAGACGACGATCATCGCGCGGATACCCGGAGCCGCGACCATGGCCAGCTGCCGCCAGTAGCAGGCTCCGACGGTCTTGGGAATGATCTCCGAGAGAACGAGTATGAGCACTGTGAGCACGGCGGAGATGATGCCGAAATACTCCTCGCCGAAGACCTTGACGGCCTCGGCGCCGACCCCGGCGGCACCGATCGTGTGGGCGATGGTGTTCAGCGAGAGGATTGCCGAGATGGGTTTGTCGATATCCTGCTTCTGCCGCATGAGCAGCGGGGCGTATTTGGCGCCCTCCTGCTCCTTCATGGCGATGAACGACATGGGCGTCGAGAGCAGGACGGCTTCGAGGATCGAACAGAGGAACGAGATGGCCAGTGCGACCGAAAGATAGAGTATGATAAGTTCCATATATGGGGATTGCCGCACGGTATCCGCGCGACAGATTTTCATGTTTTTGGAGTGAATAATGGTTTTTGAGGGAGTTTATGGCCTCCGATGCCGATATCGGGGCGGCATGTGCCCCGAATCCCGTGCCGGATGGCCGCGGTGTGCCGCCGCCCGGCTTTCATTTCCGGTCAGATCCGGTAGACGCAGAACATCGAACGTCGCAGCGGTATCGGCACGCGGGATTTTGCCGTATGGCGGGCTGGTCTGCTGCGGTAGGTTGCCAGCGGTGCCGGAATACCGTATGATGCGGCCCCCGTCATCGTGCGGGAACCGTGCAGGCTGCGGCGCGGTCGCAGGGCGAGTGTCGTCTGATGGTCGTATGGGGAATTGGGGCCGATATGCTCCTCGGCAGCCTCCGGGCGGACCACTCCGAAAAGACCTCGGTATACGCATCCGCGGCATGGAGTTCCGGCTTTTCAGCGCGGACCGTTGCGGCGGCCATGCAGCCACACGAAGGCCGTAAGGAGCGCCAGCAGGCGGAACATATGTTTACACGGGTCGTCCAAGAGGATCGGTATTACGGGGATAAAAGTAGCGAATATTTTCGAATCTGCAAAAAACGTTGCCGAAGCCGCTCCTTCATCCATATGGAAAAAGCGGCCGGAATCTCTCCGGCCGCCATGTCGTCCATAGCCTTTCCGGCCTATTTCTGCCGGAAATAGATCTGCATCGGCACGCCCGAGAAGTCCCAGCGTTCGCGGATGTTGTTCTCCAGGAAGCGGCGGTAGGGCTCCTTGATGTACTGGGGCAGGTTTACGAAGAAGGCGAACTGCGGCGTGGGTGTCGGCAGCTGCGTGATGTACTTGATCTTGATGTACTTGCCCTTGGTCGCGGGGGGCGGGTAGTTCTCGATCAGCGGCAGGAGCGTTTCGTTGAGCTCCGAGGTGGAGATGCGGCGTTTGCGGGCCTGGTGCACGCGGATGGCGGTCTGCAGCACGTCGAGGATGCGCTGCTTGTTGAGTACCGAGGTGAAGATGATCGGAATGTCGTTGAACGGGGCGAGCTTCTTGCGGAGGAACTCCGTCCACTCCTTCATCGTGTTGCTCTCCTTCTCCACGAGGTCCCACTTGTTCACGACGATCACGCACCCTTTTCGGTTGCGGACGATCAGGTTGTGGATGTTCAGGTCCTGCGACTCGAGACCCTGCTGCGCGTCGAGCATCAGGATGCAGACGTCCGACTGCTCGATGGCCCGTATCGAGCGCATGACGGAGTAGAACTCGAGATCCTCCATCGTCTTGCCCTTCTTGCGCATGCCGGCCGTATCGACGAGGTAGAAATCCATGCCGAACTTGTTGTAACGCGTATGGATCGAGTCGCGCGTGGTCCCGGCGATCGAGGTTACGATGTTGCGTTCGGTGCCGAGCAGGGCGTTCGTGAGCGACGACTTGCCGACATTGGGGCGTCCGACAATCGTGATGCGGGGCAGTTCCTCCTCCTCTTCGGCTGCGGCATCCGCCGGCAGCGCCTCGAGGATGGCGTCCATCAGGTCGCCCGTGCCGCTTCCCGACATGGAGCTGATGCAGTAGGGATCTCCCAGCCCGAGGGCGTAGAATTCGTGCGAGGAGTAGATCTGGTCGTTGTTGTCCACCTTGTTGCAGACGAGGATCACCTTCTTCGTCGTGCGGCGCAGGATGTCGGCCATCATCTGGTCGAGGTCGGTGATTCCCGTGGAAACCTCCACCAGAAAGAGGATGACGTCCGCCTCGTCGATGGCCAGCATCACCTGGCGGCGGATCTCCTCCTCGAAAATATCGTCCGAATTGACCGTATATCCGCCCGTGTCGATCACGGAGAACTCCCGTCCGTTCCAGTCGGTTTTGCCGTAGTGGCGGTCGCGCGTGGTGCCGGCCGTGGCGTCCACGATCGCCTTGCGTTCGCCGACGAGGCGGTTGAAGAGGGTCGATTTGCCGACGTTGGGACGTCCGACGATTGCTACGAGACTCATACTATTCAGTTTTTTGACAGGCGGCTTGTTCCGGATTCCCGGGGTATGGGCATTTGCCCGTCTTTTCGTTTTTCCGGGACAAAGATACAACAATCGAACGAATTACAAAAGGGCCCTATCCCGGCTTTGTGCGGCTGTGGTGGTTACATGTACCGGCTTTCGGTGGCTCCGGCCTGTACGGGATAGAGCAGGACATGGCTGTATCCGGCGAAGTACTGCTCCAGGTATCCCGGGATGCGGCTCATGGCCGGATGGTAGGAGACGCGGTCGCGGCGGCTCATGACGAACCACAGGCAGTCGTCGTCGCGCAGGTCGTGCTCGAGCGACGGAAGGTCGTCCCAGCGGTCGAAGGCCACGAATCCGACATTTGCCGGCATTCTCCGCCCCCGGCGCGGCCGCAGGTGTTCGAGTGTACTCTCGGCCGCGAAAAGAATGACCTTTGTCCCGGAGTTTTCGGCCATCAGGCGGATGCGGCGGACCCAAGCCTGGAATCCGGCCTCCTTTTCGGCCCGTTCCGGAATGACGATCAGATGTCGCTTGACGGTCGTGATCGGTTGTGCCGGGCTGTATATGAAGGTGGTGATGTTGCTGTGTGTCAGTACATCGGTAACCATCCTTCCGATGCCGGGACCCGAAGTGCCGGGAATGCCGGGGATGGCCGGTATTGCTGTCATGGCCGGGTTCCGCTGGTGCATGCCCATGACGATGTCCGTGATGTTGCGTTCGCGGGCAACGCTGATGATGGCATTCGAGATGTTCACGTCGTAACGCATGAGTTGCTGGAGATACATGTCTCCGGCAGCCGCCGATTTTGCCGCAATGTCGAGAACTTTCAGTCCGCGCTTTTCGCTGTTGGGATCCTCGGCGCGGTTGTCGATGGCATGCAGGGCATAGAGACCGTTGGGGTCCTTGGCCCGTTTGATCATTGCGCTGAAGCCGACCAGCTCCTCGACGGTTCGGTCGTTGGCTACGGGAATCAGAATGTGATCTTCGCGGGTCGGTGTCTTTTCGTCTTCGTCCTGGGCATGGTTCATGGCGATGTTGTGGGCACCGCGCTGCGTGGCGAAGGTTGAGACGATGCAGGTGGCCAGAATCATCAGGATCGTGCCGTTCAGTACGCTTTCGCTCAACAGCCGGATCGGTTCGCCGTTCGCATCTTCTCCCAGGATGACGTTGTATCCGACCATTACGGCGGCAAGTGTGGCGGCCACATGGGCGCTGCTCAATCCGAAGATGACGGTGCGCTGGTCCTTCGACAGCCGGAAACTCTTCTGGGTGAGCCAAGCGGCGATGTACTTTGCGACCGTGATCAGGGCGATCATCACGGCAGCCACCTCGAGGCTTTCCCAGTCGCGGAAGAAGGCGCGGTAGTCGATGAGCATGCCCACGCCGATCAGAAAGAAGGGAATGAAGATGGCGTTTCCGACGAACTCGATGCGGTTCATCAGGGGCGAGGTTTTGGGGATGAGCCGGTTGAGGGCCATGCCCGAAAGGAATGCTCCGATGATGGGTTCGAGTCCCGCCAGATGGGCCAGATAGGCTCCGAAGAAGACCATCGCCAACACGAAAATATATTGTGATACGCTGTCGCTGCACTGCTTGAAGAACCAGTGGGCGAGCAGCGGGAAGAGGAATACGATGACGGCGATGCAGAGGGTCACGGAGATCCCGAGCCTCCACCAGAACATGTCGTCGGTGTTTCCCGTGGCCATTCCGACGATGACCGTAAGGAGCAGCAGGGCCAGGGTGTCGGTGATGACGGTGCCTCCCACGGCGATGGTGACGGCCTTGTTGCGGGCGATTCCGAGTTTGCTGACGATGGGGT
>DWWQ01000045.1 GCA_019119615.1 Candidatus Alistipes stercoravium
GCTCCGGTCGCGGAGGCTGAAAGCAGGTTTCATTTATTCAATATTTTTAACAATCGAACAAATGTAATATATTTTCCGGAGAAATTCTTACCTTTGCACGACAAAACACACACCTATGCAGAAACTGCGGAACATCGCAATCATCGCCCATGTCGATCACGGCAAGACCACACTGGTCGATAAGATGATCCTGGCGGGGCACATCCTGCGCGACAACGCCAAGCCGAGCGGCGAACTCATTCTGGACAACAACGACCTGGAACGCGAACGGGGCATCACGATCCTCTCGAAGAACGTTTCGGTCATCTACAAGGACTACAAGATCAACATCATCGACACCCCGGGCCACGCCGACTTCGGCGGCGAGGTGGAGCGCGTGCTGAACATGTGCGACGGCGTGCTGCTGCTCGTCGATGCCTTCGAGGGCACGATGCCCCAGACGCGCTTCGTGCTGCAGAAGGCCCTGGCGCTCGGCAAGAAACCCATCGTGGTGATCAACAAGGTCGATAAGCCCAACTGCCGCCCCGAGGTGGTGAACGAACAGGTATTCGACCTGATGTTCACGCTCAACGCCACCGAGGAGCAGCTCGACTACAAGACCATCTACGGCTCGGCCAAGCAGGGCTGGATGTCGCACAAGTGGAACGAGCGGACCGATTCGATCGTCCCGCTGCTCGACGCCATCATCGACGAAATTCCCGAACCGGCGACGGTCGAGGGCACGCCGCAGATGCTCATCACCTCGCTCGAATACTCCTCCTACACGGGACGTATCGCCGTGGGAAAGCTGACGCGCGGCTCGCTGAAGGCCGGGCAGAACGTTACGCTGGCCAAGCGCGACGGCGTAACGATGCAGAAGTGCAAGATCAAGGACCTGATGGTCTTCGAGGGGCTGGGCAAAAAGAAGGTCGAGGAGGTTCCCTGCGGCGAGATCTGCGCCATCATGGGCATCGAGGGCTTCGAGATCGGCGACACGATCTGCGACTACGACAATCCCGAACCGCTGCCTCCGATCGCCATCGACGAGCCGACGATGTCGATGCTCTTCACGATCAACAACTCGCCCTTCTTCGGCAAGGACGGCAAATACGTTACCTCGCGCCACATCAAGGAGCGTCTGGACCGCGAGCTGGAGAAGAACCTCGCCCTGCGCGTAACGCCCGGGCCGTCGGCCGACTCGTTCAACGTCTTCGGCCGCGGCGTGCTGCACCTTTCGGTGCTCATCGAGACGATGCGCCGCGAGGGCTACGAACTGCAGGTGGGTCAGCCCCGCGTGATCGTCAAGGAGATCGACGGCAAGAAGTGCGAGCCGATCGAGGAGATGACGGTCGATTGTCCCGAGGAGTGTTCGGGCACGGTCATCGAGCTGACGACCAAACGCAAGGGTACGCTCCGCAACATGGAGTCGAACGGCGACCGCGTGCGGCTGGAGTTCGACATTCCCTCGCGCGGCATCATCGGACTGCGTTCGAACATGCTGACAGCCACGGCCGGAGAGGCGATCATGACACACCGGCTCAAGGATTTCGAGCCGTGGGTCGGCGACATCGAGATGCGCACCAACGGCTCGATCATCTCGGGCGAAACCGGCACGGCCTACGCCTACTCGATCGACAAGCTGCAGGACCGCGGACGCTTCTTCATCTCCCCGATGGACCAGGTCTACGAAGGCCAGGTCATCGGCGAACACACGCGGCAGAACGACATCACGGTGAACGTTACCAAGGCGAAACAGCTCACGAACATGCGTGCTTCGGGCTCGGACGACAAGGCGGTGATCACCCCGCCGAAGGTCTTCACGCTCGAAGAGGCGCTCGAATACATCAAGGAGGACGAATACGTCGAGGTTACGCCCCATGCCATGCGTCTGAGAAAGATCCTGCTGCATGAGGTAGACCGCAAGCGGGCGGCGAAATAGACCGGACCTTCCGCAGCGGAAGCCCGTCACGAGATGCCCTCCCACTATGGGAGGGCATTTTTTTCGGAGACGCGAATGCAGTATTACGGCATCCGATCCGTTTCTTACATGAAAACTTCGCCCTTAAAACCTGACAACATGAAGAAACTGCTTCTTTTCCTGCTGCTGCCCTTCATGTTGGGCTCCTGCGAGTGCGACGACGCATCGCGCACCGAGATCTGGACCGTCGCCTCCGAAAAAGGGGTGGCGGGGATTGCCTCGGGCTTCGGGCACGTTCCGGCCTATATCCTGAAAAAGGGAGTATCGGCATCCTGGGAGGCCTCGGCGGAATCCATTGCGGGCTTCACCTTCGAACGGGGATACGAAACGGTGCTGCGCGTGCGCATCGACCCGATCGCCAATCCGCCCGCCGACGGGCCCAGCCGCCGATGCACGCTGGAAAAGCAACTCTCCCGCACCCGGGCGGCATGCGCAGTCGATCCCATGACGTTCAGCACCGAATACGAGCTGCTCGTCGCCTCCGTGCTCGCCGACGCAGATCCCGAAACCTGGTGGATCCGCGATCTGCGCTACGACGAGCCGCAGTGGCAGCCCTTTCCGCGGAAGATCGAGGGCTTCGTTTTCAAGCCGGGTTACGAGGCACGCATCCGGGTCCGCCCCGTCGCCCTGTACGACGAAGCGGCAGGCGACTACACGGTACACTACCGCATGACGGAACTGTGCGCCGAGGAGCGGCGGGATTCCGAGGGGATTCCGACCCTTTGAGCAATCATTTGCGGAGCGTGGCGAACGAAAGGATATGCCGGGTAACACCGGCGGCCACGGCCAGCAGAAGGAGCTGTGCCCACCACCAGCGATCGACCACGGAGACGATGCAGTAGAACATCGAAGCCCACAGAAGCGTTACCGAAAGGATCTTGGCATGCAGGGGAATGGCCCGTTTCTCATGGAAATCGCGGATATAGGTCCCCAGCCGGCCGTGCGAAAGCAGCCAGGCATGAAGCCGCGGCGAGGAGCGCAGCCACAGGGCCGCCGCCAGCAGCAGAAAGGGCGTTGTGGGAAGCAGCGGCACGAAGATGCCGACCACGCCGAGCACGAGACACAAGGCTCCGAGAACGACCAAAAGCGATTTCATGGGGCAAAAATAGGGAAATTATCCGGATGAACGCAAACGGAGCGGCATTGTCGGGCTGCACGGCGAAAAGCCCCGGGGAAATTTGGCAATGGCAATCGGTTGCATTATATTTGCGGCATCATAAAAAAGCGAACAGAGCATGAGCAAGATCGGCATCGCCTGCGACCACGCGGGCTACGAAATGAAGGAGTTTTTGGTAGGCTACCTCGGAGCCATGGGTTACGAGGTGCTGGATTTCGGCACCCACTCGCCGGAAAGCGTCGATTATCCCGACTATGCGCATCCGCTGGCCGAGGCGATCGAGGCGGGCGAGCTGACGCAGGGCGTCGCCCTCTGCGGCTCGGGCGAAGGTATGGCCATGACGCTCAACAAGCACCAGGGCATCCGCGCCGGACTGTGCTGGGAGCCCGAAGTGGCTACGCTCATCCGGCGCCACAACAACGCCAACGTCATCGTCTTCCCGGCGCGCTTCATCACCAACGACGAAGCGGTCAAGATGCTCGAGGCCTTCTTCGCCGCCGAATTCGAGGGGGGACGCCACGAGCGGCGCGTCGCCAAGATCCCTGTCGGAGGGGCCGAATAACCGAAATCTTCCGAAAAGAAAAACGGCTGCCTTATGCGGGCAGCCGTTTTTTTCAGCCGGTCATCGGATCCGCTCCCGGTGGAGGAACTCCCCCTCCTGCAGCGGAATCTGCGGATCGGGCGCTTCGAAGAGTCCGAAGACCGCCGAGCCGCTCCCCGACATCGAAGCATAGAGGGCCCCGGCATCCAGAAGCCGCTGCTTGAGCCCGCCGATGGCGGGATGTGCGGCAAATACGGAGGTCTCGAAATCGTTGGTTACCGTCCCCTGCCACTCCGATACGGGACGCCGCAGCCGTTCCGCAAGCGGCTGCGCCGGCACGCGGGGGCACACGCCGGCATAGGCTTCGCGGGTCGAGACCCCCTCCGCGGGCTTCACCACGACGAGCGTCAGCCCCTGCAGGTGCAGGTCGAAGGGCTCCATCACCTCTCCGCGGCCCGTACACAGCTGGGGCGTGTTGCGCACGAAGAAGGCCGTGTCGCTGCCCAGTTCGGCGGCGCAGGCGATGAGCTCCCGCTCCGGAAGCCGCAGGTCGAAGAGCGCGTCGAGCGCCCGCAGCACGGCCGTGCCGTCGGATGATCCGCCGCCCAGCCCCGCTCCGAACGGAACGCGCTTCAACAACCGGATCGAAACGCCCTCCACGCCGTAACGGCGCTGCATGAGGCGGAAGGCCTTCAGGCAGATATTCTCCTCGGGGGCACAGTCCACGGCGATCCCCTCCGCGCGAAAGGTCGCGCCGAGCCCCTCCGTACGGAGAACCTCCACCTCGTCGCAGAGCTCCGCGACGGGAAACATCACCGTCTCGAGATCGTGGTAGCCGTCCGCACGCCGCCGCAGGATGTCAAGACCCAGATTTATTTTACAGTTCGCTTGCAGAATCATACAACAAAGATAGGAATTTTCTATTTTTGCCGTATGAAATTCCGCACCGAAATCGAGATCGCACCGCTGGACGTGCGCTTCGGCTATGAGAACCGCACGTTAGCCCTCGGCTCATGCTTCGCCACGCATATCGCCGACCGTCTTGCACGCGCCCGGTTCCACGTTACGGCCAACCCCACGGGCATCCTCTTCAATCCGCTGTCGATCGCCGCGGCCGTCCGAGCATTCGGCACGGAGGTCCGGCGCGACGAACTGCAGCACGATGCGGAACGGTGGTTCCACTTCGGATTCCACGGCGACTTTGCGGCACCGACGGCCGAGGAGGCGCTCCGCCGCATGAACGCCGCCCGCACGGCGGGAGCCGAGGCGCTCCGCACGGCCGACCGGGTGATCCTGACGCTCGGCACAGCCTGGGTCTATGAACGGAACGGCGAGGTTGTCGCCAACTGCCACCGCCGTCCCGCCGCGGAGTTCACCCGCCGGATGGTTTCGGTCGAGGAGATCGTCGGGACACTCTCGGAACTTATCGAAGGGCCGCTTGCCGACAAGGAGTTGCTCCTTACGGTAAGCCCCGTACGCCACTTGGGCGACGGTCTTGCGGGCAACGCCGTGAGCAAGGCGACGCTGCGCCTGGCCGCCGAAGAACTTGCCGGACGTTTCCGCCGCGTCGCCTACTTCCCCTCCTACGAAATTCTCCTGGACGACCTGCGCGACTACCGTTTCTATGCCGACGACCTGGTGCACCCCGCCCCGCAAGCCGTGGAGTATATCTGGGAGCGGTTCGTCGCCGCAGCCCTTACCGAAACGGCCCGAAAGCTCCAGCCCGCCGTCGAGGAGATCGTCGCCGCGGCGGCCCATCGGCCCCGCGATCCGCAGAGCCGCGCCCACCGGGATTTCTGCCGCCGCCAGCTGGAACGGATCGCCGCTCTCGAAGGGCCCGATTTTCGGGCCGAAAAGGAATATTTCCGCCGATGTATCGAAATAAATTCGTAAATTTGCGGCCGATTCGATACAAGCCATGAACAAGAAACTGATTTTACTCGCCATAGCCCTCTTCACGGCCACCCGGAGCTTCTGCGCCGAACCGCCCCGTCTGATCGTCCAGATCGTTGTCGGGTCGATGCGCGCCGAGGATCTCGGACGCTACGCCGCCAACTTCGGCGAAGGAGGATTCCGCCGCCTGATGCAGGGCGGCACGGTCTATACGGACAGCCGCTACGACTTCCAGCAGACCACGACCCCCGTCTCGCTGGCCACGCTCTCGACAGGCGCCCTGCCCTCGACCCACGGCATCATCGGCGACCAGTGGGTGGACTACACCTCGAACGGCATCGTTTCGCTCACCGACGGGCGCAAAGGCCCGGGAGCCTATCACCTCATTGCTCCGACACTTTCGGAGACCTTCCGGCGTCAGCGGCCCGAGAGCCGTACGGCGACCGTCGCCGCCGAAGCCGCTTCGGCCGCCATGCTGGCCGGCCGCGGAGGCGAGGTCTTCTGGCTCGATCCGGTGAGGTGCGACTGGACCACCTCGCTCTACTACGCCGCCGGAGTTCCCGAATGGATCGACCGCAGCAACGACGAACGCTACAACCTCTCCTACATCGCCACAGAGTGGCGCCCGCTGCTCGGCCGCGAGCGCTATGTCAATACGCGCAACCTGCAGATCGTCTTTCCCGAAAAGAAGGGCAAACGCGGCGAAACGCCCCGCCCCGAGGGTGGAGGGCTCGTGTTGGAGGATGACTACCAGCGGCTGCTCTGGACACCGGCAGGCAATACGGCCGTGCTGGGCCTCGCCAAGCAGCTCGTCGCCCAGTACAAACTCGGAGAGGACGCGACGCCCGACCTGCTGAACATCTGTCTCGACGCCTCGCGCCGCATCAGCGAGGCCTACGGGCCCGAATCGGTGGAGGTCGAGGACATGTACTACCGGCTGGACCGCGATCTGGAGGATTTTCTCACCTTTCTCTTCGCACAGGTCAAAAACGGGAACGTTACGGTCGTACTCACCTCGGACCACGGCACAAGCCCCTCCTACGACCTGGCGCTCGAGGAGCCGGACCGCTTCAACGCCCGGCAGTTCGAGGTGATCGTAAACGGATTCCTCAACGTCCGCTACGGCACGGGCAACTGGGTCGTAACCTACGGCGACCGGGGCATCTGGCTCAACCACAACCTCATCTACGAACGGGGACTGAATCTGGCCGAAGTCCAGAACGAGGTGGCGATCTTCGCCATGCAGTTCCGCGGCGTCTCGCACGCCATCTCGGCCACGGCGATGCGTTCGAGCTATTTCGGAAGCGGATATGCCCGCCGCATGCAGAACAGTTTCTACCCCCGCCGTTCGGGCGACGTGGTAATCAACCTCATGCCCGGATGGATCGAGGAGCGCGAGGCATGCCGCTCGATGTCGGGGTCGATGTACGGCTACGACACCGAGGTGCCGCTCATCTTCTACGGCACGGGAGCCGGGCAACAGCATGTGAACCGCCGCGTGGAGATGACTTCCGTGGCTCCGACGCTGGCACGGCTGGCCGGGATCACCGAACCGGCCGCCGCCGAAGGGGACCTGCTGCCCGAAATCGTGGATTT
Source organism: Candidatus Alistipes stercoravium (assembly GCA_019119615.1). GTDB lineage: Bacteria > Bacteroidota > Bacteroidia > Bacteroidales > Rikenellaceae > Alistipes > Alistipes stercoravium. The sequence goes on from DWWQ01000045.1 coordinate 7,105, forward strand.
ATAAACCAAAGACCATGGACAAGATTCAGGATGAGATCATCGAGGAGTTCTCGGTATTCGACGACTGGCTCGACAAATACGACTATCTGATCGGCTTGAGCGACTCGCTGCCGGCCATCGCACCGGAGCACCGCACCGAAAAGTACCTCATCGAAGGGTGCCAGTCCCGCGTGTGGGTCGATGCCCGGATGGAAGAGGGAAAGATTTTCTATGCTGCGGACAGCGACGCCATCATCACCAAGGGCATCATCGCCCTGCTCATCCGCGTGCTGAACGGACGCTCGCCGCAAGAGGTGCTCGACACCGATCTCTATTTCATCGACGCCATCGGCTTGAGCGCCAACCTGTCGCCCACACGGGCCAACGGACTGGCGGCGATGGTCAAGCAGATGCGCCTGTACGCCCTGGCCTTCGCAAGCAAAAAAGAGTAAACGCACATGACACCCGAAGAGATACTTGAAGTCGAAAAGGAGATCGTATTGACGCTGAAAAACGTCTATGACCCCGAAATCCCCGTGAACATCTACGACCTGGGGCTCGTCTACGAGATCGACTATACGCCCGACGGTGTGGCGACGATCCGCATGACGCTCACGGCACCCAACTGCCCGATGGCCGACATGCTCGTCGAGGATGTCAATCAGCAGGTCGCCAAGGTCAAGGGCGTGAAGAAGGTGAATGTCATTCTCACGTTCGATCCCGTCTGGGACAAGAGCATGATGTCCGAGGAGGCACTCATCGAACTCAACATGCTGTAAGGATGGAGACGACGGCGGCCGAACGGATCCTCGCCCGGCTCGAGGCAGATGCCGGAACGTATGCCTGCGGCGGATATCTTGCCGGGCTGGACGACCTGCAGCGCACCGAGCTTTTCACGGCACTGCTCTTCGACCGCCTGGCCCGCAAGATGCGCCTCATCGAGGCACTCCGCAAGGAGGCCGACGACAACTGGAACCAGACCTTCTACCTGCTTTACTTCCGCACGCTCGGCGACCGCCAGAACCAGGAGGCTTACCTTTCGCTGGCCCGGCGCGTACCCTACCGGACCGTCCTGCGCGAACGCCTCGCACCCCACGCCGTCGAGGCGATGCTGTTCGGCGCTTCGGGACTGCTGGATCTCTACCGCCACGACGACTATACGCTCGATCTTCGGCGCGAATTCGAGCACCTCGCGGCCAAATACGGCATCGAACCGATGGACGCCTCGGCGTGGGAGATGGGCAACATCCGTCCGGCGAACCATCCGGTCCTGCGGCTGGCACAGGCGGCGCAGTTCTTCACGCAGGACGAATTCGTAATGGCCCGCACGATGGCCTGCCGCACCGAAGGCGACATCCGCACGCTTTTCTGCATCGAAGCCTCGCCCTACTGGCGCACGCACCATGTGCCGGGTGCCGCAAGCGACGAGAGTCCCAAACGGCTCGGCGCCTTCAAGGCCCACATCATCGGTATCAACCTGGTTGCCGTGCTGCAGTTCGCCTACGGCAGCAGTACGGGCGACGAGCGGCTGCGCGACAGCGCCCTGTCGCTGCTCGAACGCCTCCCGGCCGAGGACAACCGCTTCATGCGGGCCTGGCAGCAGACGGGCGTACCGATCCGCAACGCCTTCGAGTCGCAGGCGCTGCTGCAGCTCGCCACCGAATACTGCGCTGCAAAGCGCTGTGCGGAGTGCCCCGTCGGACGTCGGATCCTCCGGACCTGCGACTCCGAAAAACAGGCGGATTGAGAGCCGCCGGAAAAGCCTTTCCGCACCATTTTCACTCCATTCCGCACCACATTGCAACAACGAGCCGCATCCTGCGCCCGATATTTTGCGTTTTCAGAAAAAAATCACTACTTTTGTAGGATTTACAACCCGTATTGAAAACAACAAACTGAAACATGGATATTCTTGCAAGTGTAATCAAAGCCGTTTTCGGCTCCAAAGCCGAGAAAGACCGCAAACAGATTCAGCCCTACGTCGATAAGATCAAGGCCGTCTATCCCTCGATCGAGGCGCTCTCGAACGACGAACTGCGTGCCCGCAGCCGGGCGCTCAAGCAGCAGATCGCCGACTACATCGCCCAGGACGAGCAGCGCATCGCCGAGCTCAAGATCCGCCTCGAACAGCCCGAGACATCACTCGAGGAGAAGGAGAAGATCTCGAAGGAGATCGACGAGACGACCAAGCGCATCGACGACCGCATCGAGGACAAGCTCGACGAGATCCTTCCCGAGGCCTTCGCCATCATGAAGGACACGGCCCGGCGTTTCGCACAGAACGACACGGTGGTCGTTACGGCCAACGACTTCGACCGCGAACTGGCCGCCACGCGCGATTTCGTAACGATTGAGGGCGACAAGGCTGTCTACGCCAACCACTGGATGGCCGGAGGCAACGACACGAAATGGGACATGATCCACTACGACTGCCAGCTCTTCGGCGGCGTGGTGCTGACGCGCAGCAAGAAGAACCCGGCCAAGAAGCTCGGCGAGCGCGAGCGTGAAGGCAACATTGCCGAGATGGCCACGGGTGAGGGCAAGACCCTCGTGGCAACGCTCCCGGTCTTCCTCAACGCCCTGGCCGGAAAAGGCGTGCATCTGGTTACGGTGAACGACTATCTGGCCAAGCGAGACTCCGAATGGATGGGCCCGCTCTACCAGTTCCACGGGCTTTCGGTAGACTGCATCGACAAGCACCAGCCCAACTCCGAGGCACGACGCAAGGCCTACATGGCCGACATCACCTTCGGTACGAACAACGAGTTCGGTTTCGACTATCTGCGCGACAACATGGCCTCCTCGCCCAAGGACCTCGTGCAGCGCAAGCACCACTACGCCATCGTCGATGAAGCCGACTCGGTGCTGATCGACGACGCCCGTACGCCGCTCATCATCTCGGGTCCCGTGCCCAAGGGCGACGACCAGCTCTTCGAGCAGTACCAGCCCTCGATCGAGCACCTCTACAACCTGCAGCGCAACTTCGTTACGAACCTGCTGGCCGAGGCCCGGCAGCTCATCACCGACGGCAAGACCGAGGAGGGCGGCATCAAGCTCTACCGCGTGCACAAGGGCCTGCCGAAATACAAACCGCTGATCAAGTACCTCTCCGAACCGGGCATCAAAGCCCTGATGCAGAAGACCGAGAACATCTACATGCAGGACAACAACCGCCGCATGCCCGAGATCACCGACCCGCTCTACTTCGTCATCGACGAGAAGCTCAACTCGGTGGAGCTGACGGACAAGGGTCATGAGGAGCTCTCGAAATACTTCAAGGAGGACGGTTTCTTCGTGCTGCCCGACATCGGCGCCGCGGTGGCCGAACTCGAAAAGAGCACTCTCGACGCAGAGGAGAAGGCCCGCAAGCGCGACGAGGTGATCAACGACTACGCGATCAAGTCGGAGCGCGTGCACACGGTGAACCAGCTGCTGAAGGCCTACGCCATGTTCGAGAAGGACGTGGAGTATGTGGTCATGGACAACAAGGTGAAGATCGTGGACGAGCAGACGGGACGTATTCTCGACGGCCGCCGCTATTCGGACGGTCTGCACCAGGCCATCGAGGCCAAGGAGCATGTGAAGGTCGAGGCGGCGACGCAGACCTTCGCCACGATCACCCTGCAGAACTACTTCCGCATGTACCACAAGCTGGCCGGTATGACCGGTACAGCCGAAACGGAGGCTTCGGAGTTCTGGAGCATCTACAAACTCGACGTCGTCGTCATCCCGACGAACCGCCCGGTGATCCGCGACGACCGTCAGGACCTCATCTATAAGACCAAGCGCGAGAAGTACAACGCCGTGATCGAGGAGATCGTACGGCTCGTGGGTGAAGGACGCCCGGTACTGGTAGGTACGACCTCGGTCGAGATCTCGGAGCTGTTGAGCCGCATGCTCAAGCTGCGGGGCATCAAGCACAACGTGCTGAATGCCAAGCAGCACGCGCTGGAGGCCCAGGTTGTGGCCGAGGCGGGCCGCGCCGGGCAGGTTACCATCGCGACCAACATGGCCGGCCGCGGTACCGACATCAAGCTCACGCCCGAGGTGAAAGCCGCCGGAGGTTTGGCGATCATCGGTACGGAACGCCACGAAAGCCGCCGTGTGGACCGCCAGCTGCGCGGTCGTGCCGGACGTCAGGGCGACCCGGGATCGTCGCAGTTCTTCGTCTCGCTCGAGGATGACCTGATGCGTCTGTTCGGATCGGGACGTATCGCCGCCATGATGGACCGCATGGGTCTGAAGGAGGGCGAGGTGATCCAGGCCGGCATGATGACCAAAGCCATCGAGCGCGCCCAGAAGAAGGTCGAGGAGAACAACTTCGGTATCCGCAAACGCCTGCTCGAATACGACGACGTGATGAACTCGCAGCGCGAGGTGATCTACACGCGCCGCCGCCACGCCCTCTACGGCGAACGTATCGAGATCGACCTGAACAACATCATGTACGACTTTGCGGACAACTTCGTCGAGGAGGCCCGCGGCATCGAGTACGATGAGTTCCGCATGGAGCTCATCCGCCAGGTGGCCGTAGAGCTGCCGATGAGCGAGGCGGAATATGCCGACGCCAAACCCGAAGAGTTGGTCGAGGCGATCGTCAAGGCCCTCAAGGAGACCTACGCCCGCCGTGCAAAGGCTGTGGCCGACACGGTCCGTCCCATCATGCAGCGCGTCTACGAGGACCGCAAGGATCAGATGGATACGAACATTTACTTCCCGCTCACGGACGGGCACCTCGGATACAACATCCCCGTAAACCTGCAGAAATGCAAGGATACGGACGGCGCCGAGATCTACAAGGTCTTCTCGAAGGTGGTGATGTTCACGACGATCGACGATGCCTGGCGCGAGCACCTGCGCGAGATGGACGACCTGCGCCAGAGCGTGCAGAACGCCACCTACGAGCAGAAAGACCCGCTGCTGATCTACAAGTTCGAGTCGTTCGGGCTCTTCTCGAAGATGCTCATCAAGGTGAACCGCGAGGTGCTCTCGATCCTCGACAAGGCCTATGTTCCCGTGCGGGAACAGAGCGCCGAGGAGGCAAAACGCCAGCAGATGGAGCGCGAGCGCCGCGCCAAGATCGACGTGAACAAGCTCCAGGCTTCGCGCATGCAGGCCGCGGCACAGGCCGGACAACAGGAGAAGTCGAAGCCCATGCCGGTGCATGTCGAGAAGAAGGTAGGCCGCAACGATCCCTGCCCCTGCGGATCGGGCAAGAAGTACAAGAACTGCCACGGCAAGGGATTGTAAACCGGCTCCGGAGTCGGGGATTCCGGAGGATCCGGAATCTTCGGGCCCCGCGAACCACTCAAAAGCGACAACGATGGGTTATCAGGAGGAGAAACAGCATCAGCTGGACCTGCGCTACCTGCGCATGGCGGCCATCTGGGCCGAAAATTCATACTGCGTGCGCCGCAAGGTCGGGGCGCTGATCGTCAAGGACCGGATGATCATCTCGGACGGATACAACGGCACGCCGGCCGGCTTCGAGAACATCTGCGAGGACGAGAGCGGCAAGACCAAGGCCTATGTGCTGCATGCCGAGGCCAACGCCATCACGAAGGTCGCCAAGTCGGCCAACAACTGCGACGGCTCGACGCTCTACATCACCGCCGCCCCCTGCATCGAGTGCTCGAAGCTCATCATCCAGGCGGGCATCAAGCGGGTGGTCTATTCGGACGACTACCGTTCGGAGGAGGGACTGGAGCTGCTGCGCCGTGTCGGCATCGAGTGTGTGCAGTACCGGCTCGCGGAGGAGGCCTGACGGCAACCGAAAGACAAAGGAGCGGCGCGTTACATAACGCGCCGCTCTTCGCTTATTTATCGTGCAGCGGATCGACCTCCCCGTCCGCGACGCTGCAGTCGCAGAAGTGGAACTCCTCGCGCGCCTTCTCCTTCGGAAAGAGGAAATAGAGGCAGGTTGCCTCGGTGCAGAGGGTCCCGGCACCATCGAAGATCCGCACGCCGATCTCGACCAGGTTGCGCCGCTGCTGCCGCACGGCGGCACGCAGGACAATACGTTCGTCGGTGGTATGGATCGGCCGGTGGTAGCGCACCTCCATGCGCGAGGTAACGCCGCTGGTCTGGAACTTACGGAAAACCACCCAGCTGCTGATCTCGTCAGCCAGCGTTGCCTGGATGCCTCCATGGAGCGTATCCACCCAACCCTGGAACTCCGGGCGGGGATGCCAGACACTCACGATCTCCTCGCCGTCCTCATAGAACTCCATGCGGAGCCCCTGCTCGCTGTGCGGGTCGCAGCCGAAGCAGCGGTATCCCTTCATGCCCCGCCAGGGATTTTCGATCTTTTTCATTGTGGGAACAATCCGATTTCATGCCCGCGAAACCGCCACGGCGATCCACAGGACCAACATCATTTCTTACAAAAAACTCCGAAGAGTCCTGGACCCTCCGGAGCTCCCGCACTTAAAGGGAACGATTAAAACGGCAAATCGTCGGGATCGTCGGCCGGAACGGTCGGTTGCTGCGGCTGGGATTGCGGCGCGGCAGCCGGACGCGGCTGTGCATAACCTCCCTGCTGTCCGTAGGAGGAAGCGCCCTGCGCACCTCCGTATGCCGGGGCGGAACCCTCCGATGCGGGGTTGTCGCTGCGGCGGCCCAGCAGGTTCATCGTATCGGCCAGAATTTCGGTCGTATAGCGTTTGTTGTTGTCCTTGTCCATCCATTCACGCGTACGCAGGCGCCCTTCGATGTAAAGCTGCGTGCCCTTGCGCACATAGCGGTCCACGACATCGGCCAAACCGCGCCACAAAGTGATCGTATGCCACTCGGTATGCTCCTTCGTTTCGTTCGACGCGCGGTCGTAGAGCCGTTCCGTCGTAGCCAGGCGGATGCGGGCGACCTTCGCACCCCCCTCGAGTGTGCGGACCTCGGGATCGAGGCCTACGTTGCCCACCAGAATTACCTTGTTTACCATATTGCTATTTGAGATTTTCAATCATACGGATAAAGAGCGTCTGCATCTTCGCCCCGGCCTTGCGGCCCTGGCGCTGCACGTCCTCATGGTCGCCGACCTCGTCCGAAAGGCCGCAGTTCGTAATGACCGAGACGCCGAAGACGGGGATCGACATGTGGCGCGCCACGATCACCTCGGGAACGGTGGACATGCCCGCGGCATCGCCGCCGATGGCCTTGAAATAGCGGTATTCGGCCTGCGTTTCGAAGGTCGGGCCCGTGCCGCCGACATAGACACCGTACTGGAGCTTGATCCCCTCCTCCTCGGCGATACGCGTGGCGGCGGCGATGAGCTCCCTGTCGTAACAGTTGTGCATGTCCGGGAAGCGGGGTCCCAGTTCCGCAAGGTTCGGGCCGATAAGCGGATTGGGCATCAGGTTGATGTGGTCGGTGATGACCATCAGGTCGCCCGTGCGGAACGAGGTGTTGATGCCGCCCGAGGCGTTCGACACGAACAGGTAGCGGATACCCAGCTGCTGCATGACGCGGATCGGGAAGGTTACCTGCTGCATCGTGTAGCCCTCGTAATAGTGGAAACGTCCCTGCATGGCGACAACACGCCGTCCGCCGATCTCGCCGAAGATCAGACGGCCCTTGTGGCCCTCGACCGTCGAGACGGGGAATCCGGGAATCTCCTTATAGTCAATGATCGTGTGTGCCGCAATGCGGTCGGCGAAATCGCCCAGACCCGTGCCGAGCACGATACCCACCTCGGGACGGAACTCCCCGAGTCGGGAGCGGATGAATGCGGCGGTGTTCTTAATTTCCTCTAACATCTTCTTCGAGTTTTTGCAGAAAATCCGTTGCCGAATCCTCTATGAACGAAATATTGATCGGTTGGTAATACAAAGCGCGGCGAACCGAGGCGGGGATCTTCTCCCGGCGCATCATTTTCACGGCATCCTTCTCGGTCGTAACAATAACCGCGCCCGGATGCCCGGCAAGAAGCGCCTCGAGGGCGTGCATGTCCCGCACCTTGTAGACGTGGTGGTCATCGAGCGTCATCTCGGCAACGACGCGGTAACGCTCGGCAAGCGACTGCACGAAGGGCCGCGGATTGCCGATGCCCGAAAGGGCGATCACACTCCGGCCCTGCGCCAGCGGCTCGCGGGGAACCTCGTCGGGATAGAGCGGCAGGGGCATAAAACTCTCGAAACGCGTGAAATAGACCCGCTGGTAGGCAACCTGGATCAGCACCTTGCGCAGGATCCGCCGGTCGATGGGCGCCATGCGCTCGGGGCACTTCGTAACGATGAAGTAATGCGCGCGGTGCAACTGCTCCGGAAGGTCACGCAGGGTACCTAACGGCAGCATGCGGTCGTGCTGCACGGGGCGCGTGGCGTCGATCATCACCACGTTGATCTTCGGCTCCACATAGCGGTGCTGGAAGCCGTCGTCCATGACGATGAGGTTCACTTCGGGGTGTTCGGCTCGCAGGCGCCGGATTCCCTCGGCGCGTTTCTCGCACACGACGACCGTCGTCTCGGGGAACTTGCGCTTGATCTGCAGCGGCTCGTCGCCCACATCGCGGTAATGGGAATCGGTGCGGACCTCCAGATAACCCTTCGTGCGGCGCCCGTACCCGCGAGAAAGCAGCGCCACACGGTAGTGCTGCGCCATGTAGTCGATCACCATCTCGGCCATGGGCGTCTTGCCCGTGCCGCCGACGGTGATGTTGCCGATGCAGATGATCGGGATATCGAACTTCTCGCTTTTGAGAATGCCCCAGTCGAAGAGGCGATGACGGAACATCACCCCCGCTTTATAAAGAACCGCCACCGGCGCAAGCAGGCATTTCAACATCGTTCGTTCGCTAAAGACTATGAATCGTTCAAAGATAGTCCTTTTTCCCGGGAAAACAAAATCCGCCCCTGCAAATTACCGGAAACCGGCGAAAAGCCGGAAGAAAAGGAAGACTAAAATTCGCGATCCTCCGTTTTTTTTTCTAATTTTGCACTATTATGAAGATCCTGAAAACCGCGATATGTCTTCTGCTGCTGTGGGCTGCAGGAGCCTGCGGCCGGACCGATACGGCCGAAAACGAAACGGGCGGCGAAGAAGAAGCTCCCCGGAACCTTGTATACGGCATCGACGCCGACGCCTACCGTCTCGAAACGGGCGAGGTGGGCTCGGGCGAGACCCTGGGAAAGATCCTCGGCGGATACGGCGTATCGGCCCAGACGATCGACCGGCTCGACCGGGACGCCAAGGAGATTTTCCCGCTGCGCAATATCCGCGCAGGGCATCCCTACACCTGCTTCATCCACGAGGACTCGCTCTACGCCCCGCATCTGGACTACCTGGCCTACGAAATCTCCACGACCGAATATGTCGTCTTCGGATTCCACGAGAATGACTCGGTCTCGATCCGCAAGGATACGAAACCCTGCACGCTCCGACGCACGAAGAAGAGCGCCGTGATCTCCTCTTCGCTCTGGGGATCGATCATGGAACACAACCTGCCTTACGCGCTGGCCGCCGAGATGGAGGACATCTACCAGTGGACCGTCGATTTCTTCGGCATCCAGAAAGGCGACTCCTTCACGGTCATCTACGACGAACGCTTCATCGACGACACGGTGTCGGTGGGCATCGGCCGTATCTGGGGCGCGAAATTCACGCAGAGCGGCAAGGAGTATTACGCCATTCCCTTCCGCCAGGGCGGCAAGATCCAGTATTGGGAGGCCGACGGCGGCAGCCTGCGCAAACAGCTGCTGAAGGCTCCGCTCAAGTATACGCGTATCAGCTCGCGCTTCACCTATGCCCGCAAACACCCGATATACAAGGTCTACCGGCCCCATACGGGTGTCGATTACGCCGCACCGAAGGGCACGCATGTGCATGCCGTGGCCGATGGCGTCGTCGTCTTCAAAGGCTGGGGAGGCGGAGGCGGCAACACACTGAAAATCAAACATCCCGGCAATCTCATGACCGGATATCTCCATTTGAGCGGATTTGCCAAGGGGATTTCGCAGGGCACGCACGTCTCGCAGGGACAGCTCATCGGCTACGTCGGATCGACAGGAGCCTCCACGGGCCCGCACCTCGACTACCGCATCTGGAAGAACGGCAAGCCGATCGACCCGATGAAGGTGCCGCAGGAGCCTGCAGAGCCAATCTCTAAAGAGAACCGGCCGCTGTTCGAGTTCGTCCGCGACCGGATCATGGCCGAGCTCAACGGCGACGTGAAACCCGAAGAGCGTATCACGCAGCTCGATTCGCTGGTGCTCCCGGCCGCCACGCCGGAGCAGCCGGCACAGGAGACCGGCACCGCCGATAAAAAATAGAGCAATGGAACGCACGGGAGTCATTATCGTCGCCGGAGGCAGCGGCACACGCTGCGGAGGGACGCTGCCCAAGCAGTTCGCCCTGCTGGGCGGCATGCCGGTACTCGCCCGGACGATCAATGTCTGCGCCGAGGCCCTGCCCGGCGCCGAGATCGTGGTTGTCCTGCCGGAGCGTTATACGGCCTTCTGGACGGATTTCGCGGCCCGCTTCGATGTGGCGAAGCACCATACCGCAACCGGCGGCGCCGAACGCTTCGACTCGGTCCGCCGCGGCATCGAGGCACTCCGCAGCGATCCCGAGCTGATCGCCGTGCAGGATGGCGTACGACCGCTGGCAAGCGTCGGGATGATCCGCCGCGTGGCGGCGGATGCCGCGCACTACGGCGCGGCCATTCCGGTCATCGCGGCAGTCGATTCCCTGCGCGAGGTGGAGGCGGATGCGGAGGGTCGGATCACCGCATCGCACATCGTGGACCGCCGCCGGTTCCGAAGCGTCCAGACCCCGCAGATTTTCCGGGCGGAGCTGCTGCGCAAGGCCTATGACAGACCCTACCGTGCCGACTTCACGGACGACGCCTCGGTCGTAGAGGCTGCGGGCGGAAGCATCCACCTCTCCGAGGGCGAACGCAGCAACCTGAAGATCACCACTCCCGAAGATTTCATCCTTGCCGAGGCGCTGCTCGCGGCCCGGGAAGAGACGGCCGAGGCCGAAAAGGAGCGCACTCGATAACCATCGGATCACCGGACATGGAACCCCACATCTACAAATACCGCTTCGGACGGTCGGCATACTACGGCGCCGCCGTTTATCTGGCGCTGTTCGGACTGCTCGGATGGTGGCTTTACCACCTGTACGAAGGCGGGTATCTCTCGGCCTGGTTCACCTCGTTCATCGGGGCAATCATCGCCCTGATGGCCCTCTCCATTCCGCGCAAGATCGTCGTTACGGAGGATCGTGTGGAGATCCGCTGCCTGCTGGACATCACCGAGGTGCGCCGCGACGAAATCGCCTCCGTACGGCGGGTGGAACCCCGGCGCATGAAGTGGTTCATCCCGATTTTCGGCGGATACGGATTCTTCGGCTATTACGGACATTTCCTCGATCTGCGGCGTTTCGACCGCGTACGGCTCTATGCCTCGGAGTGGAAAAATTTCGTCGAGATCACCGATATCTACGAAGAGCGGCTCTACGTCTCCTGCACGGACGCCGACCGGCTCGTGGCCGAACTGACCCCGCCGGGCGGAAACCGCCCCGACGAAGAGGAAGAAGAAGAGGAGGACGAGGCGCGCATGGAGCAGGAAACCGCAACGGGACAGGCGGTATCCGACAAGGAATAAGATCCATGCCCGATCGGGCATGATTTTGGAAACGAAATATTCACCCTAATTTTAAAATCAACAGAGATGAAAAAGTATCGTTGCACGGTATGCGAATGGATTTATGATCCCGAAGTAGGCGATCCCGAAGGCGGCATCGCCCCCGGAACGGCCTTCGAGGATATTCCCGAGGACTGGGTATGCCCCCTCTGCGGCGTTGGCAAGGACCAGTTCGAGGAGGTTACGGAGTAAGCGCTCCGACTGAAAACCCCGCACAGAAGAGTCGGGCACGGTGTACCGATGCGGGCCGCAACCGTCGGCAACGCAACCCCGACCGCTGCATCGCCCCGGATGGTAGATCCATCCAAGAAACAAAAAAAAGGATATCCGACCGATATCCTTTTTTTGTTATCCGCCCGTTCAATCGGGCCGTCCGGCCGAAACAGGCCACAGAATTGCCGTCGATGCGCTTTTCGACCCTATCAGGCCTTCCGTTCCGGCTTCGTACCGGAAATATCCGGCCCGGCATTCGCTGCCGGCTCCGCTCCCTTGCCGCGCTTGTTGTAGAGGAAGCGCTTGATCTTGTGCGTCGGAGTCTTGATAAACTCCTCCTTCTCCTCGACCACCTCCGAAATACGCGAAAAACGATTGACCTTGGCATTGACGAAGTCCAGAATCTCCTGCTTGAGTTGCTCGGTCTTCGCCTCCCAGGCCTCTTTCTGGGTCTCCCACTCTTCGCGCCAGTCGTCGATCATCGCCTCGATCTCCTCGCGGTTGAAATGCACCAGAGCGACCAGACGTCCCTCATGCTCCGTTACGATCGAATCGGCGATGCAGACATGCGAGTTGAGCACGCTCTCGATATCCTCGGGATAGATGTTCTCGCCGCCGGGACCCACGATCATGTTCTTCAGACGTCCCTTGATATAAAGCCAGCCGTCCTTGTCGAACTCGCCCAGGTCGCCCGTGCGGAACCAGCCGTCGGCCGTGAAGGTCTCCTTCGTCGCCTCGGGATTCTTGTAGTAGCCCAGCATAACACTCGGCGTCAGGGCAACAATCTCGCCCTGCCGCGTCTCGGGATTGATATTTTCCAGACGCAACTGCACTCCGGGTGCCTGCGGGCCCGTGGATCCGAGGCGCACCTGCGAAGGTGCCGCACCGGCCAGCAGGGGCGCCGTCTCCGTCAGCCCGTAACCGATTGCATAGGGAACACGCGCCTCGAGCAGAAACCGCTCGGCTCCGCGGTCGAGTTTCGCCCCGCCGATGCCGAGGAACCGCAGCCGGCGCCCGAAAAGTTTCATGAGTTTCTTGCCGGCGACGCGGTGCAGGTAACGACGCAGGAATCCCACCCGGTAAAGCGTGCGCCAGAAGCCGTTGGACTGGAATTTGGCAAGGACCTGATGGCGGTAGATCTTTTCGATAATCAGCGGCACGATGAGCATGACCGTGGGCCGCACCGAACGCAGGGCCGGCATCAGAGCCGACGCCGTAGGCGGACGGTCCAGATAGACGACCCGGGCTCCCATCGAGAAGGGATAGATCATGCCGATCGAGCATTCATAGGTATGCGAAAGGGGCAGCACCGACAGAAAGACATCTTCGCCGCCGATCGGAAAAATGGCGGCCGATATATCCACCTGCGCACACAGGGCCTTGTGCGTAAGCATCACACCCTTGGGTTTCGAGGTCGTTCCGGAGGTATAGATGATGACTGCCAGGTCGTCCGGCGAAGGAATACCCGTCGAACCGGCCGCCTGGACCCTGCGGGAGATGATTCCCAAGTTTTTGGTACGGACCACGACATTCAGCCGTTCGATCGTCTGTTTCGAAAGTTTCGTGAAGAGTTTGTCGGAGACAAGCAGGGCCTTGGCTTCCGAATGCTCGATGATCATGTCGAGTTCCTCGCCCGAAAAATCGGGAAGGATCGGTACGGCGACCATGCCCGCCGATGTTACGGCAAAATAGCAGACGCCCCAGTTGGGCATGTTGCTGCTCAATAGCGCCACCTTGTCCCCGGGCCGGAGACCCGAATCGGTCAGGATCTCCTGCACCCGTTCGATCCGGCGCCCTACTTCGGCGTACGTCAGCTCGTCGCCTTCGTACATGGAAAAAGCGATTCTCGATGCGAAGCGCTCCGTGCTGTTACGGACCAGTCCGTACAGAGTGTTGATCGTCATGTCAAAATCGAATTAGCGTCATGCATATAACGCAAAAATGCGGAACAAAGTTACGAAATTTCGCTCGAAAATCGCTATTTTTGGACTAAAATATCAGCATGCTCAACCAACAGGACATCAAACATCTCGCCGCGGAGGCGGGATTCGACCTCTGCGGTGTGGCGCCCTGTCGGCACCTTGCGGCAAACGAGACCCGGTTCCGCCGCTGGCTCGGGCATGGCTACCAGTCGTCGCTCGCCTATCTGGAGCGCCACACGGAAAAACGTTTCGACCCGGCACGGTTGGTCAAGGGGGCCCGCACGGCGGTGGTCTGCGCCGTGGCCTACAGGAACCGCACAAGCGAGGGATACCCCGCGACATGCCGCACGAAGATCGCCTCCTATGCCTGCACGACGGATTACCACACGACCATCCGCGGGATGCTCCACGGCATGCTCCAGAGACTGAAGACGGCCTATCCGGGACTCGAAGGGCGCGCCTTTGTCGATACGGCGCCGCTGGCCGAGAAACAACTGGCCGTAGAGGCCGGACTGGGCTGGATCGGACGGCAGTCGCTGCTCATCACCCCGCAGTTCGGAAGTTTCGTACTGCTGGGAGAGTTGCTCCTCACCGACGATGCGGACGGCTACGACACCCCCTTCGAAGGCTCCCGGTGCGGCAGCTGCCGCGCATGTATCGACCACTGTCCTGCGGGGGCGATCCTCGACGAGCGGATGATCGACACGGGGCGATGCATCGCCTGCCACACGATCGAACGGGAGCCCGACACCGCAGTCGATCTCGACGGCTGGATCTTCGGGTGCGACGCCTGTCAGAGTTGCTGCCCCTACAACCGGTGCGCTCCGCAGCACCGCAATCCCGCATTCGACCCGCTGTTCGACCCGACGGAACTCGATGCGGAGGCGTGGCACGCGCTCGACGAGCGGCAGTTCACGGAACGCTTCGGTACGACACCCCTGACACGGAGCGGGCTGGCGCGGATCCGCGGAAACATCCGCGACAAATAGACATCCGCAACAAGCAGACGGCCGCCACCGGAAACGAAAAAGCGGACCTTCCCGCAGGAGGGTCCGCTTCGCAGTTTGTTGCGGCGTATGCCTATTTCTTGGTCAGCTCGGCAAGGGCGGCCTTGGCGTTCTCGGCAGCCTCGCCGTCGGTAACCTTCTGGAAGGCGGCGATGGCCTGGTCGCGCATCTCCTTGGCATTGTAGGCGCTGCCCAGCACATAGTACATCAGGCTCTTGTCGGCAGCATCGGCCTGCGCCTCGGCAGCGGCCTCACCCAGCTCGATCACCTTGGCGTAATCCTTCTTGCCGGAGTAAGCCTGCAGGCGGACCTTCTGGAACAGGGCGCTGGCGGGGTTCTTCTCGAGCTGCGCATCGGCCATGGCGATGATACCGTCGAAATCACCGGCCTGCTGCATCTCGGCCACCTTGTTGTTCGTATAGAGCGCCATCATCTTGCGGGCCGTCTCGGCATCCTCGGCATACTTCGGGTGCGTCTTGGCGGCAATGGCCTCGTAGATATCCATACCCTTCTCATACTCGCCCAGCTCGCAATAGCTCATCGCCAGGTTCAGGGCCATGCCCGTGTTGTCGGGGTCGGCCTTGTAGCCCTTCTCGAAGATATTGACGGCCGTAGCGTAGTCCTTGTTGTTGAAGGCCGATCCGCCCTGGATCTGGTAGATCTTAGCTACCCAGCCGTTCGACTTGCCCATCTGGGTCATGTCGCCGTAGAGTTCGGCCAGCTCGGCGGATTTCTCGAAATTCTGCAGAGCGGCGTCGTAATTCTGCGATTTGAGGGCGCTACCTCCCAACATGTAATAGCACAGCGGAAGCGACTTCTTCGCCGTGGCGACCAGCGATGCGGCATCGGCATTGTCGAGGCCCAGGTCGATCACCTGCTCGAATTTGGCGGCAGCGCCTGCATAATCCTTGGCTCCATAGGCAGCGGCCGCCTCGTTGTAGATGGCCGTAACATCCTGCGCCGAAAGCGTGGCAGCCGCAAACAGCGCAATTGCTGAAACAAATAATTTTTTCATGGTTGTGTGTTTTTCTAAATGTGTTTTCTTACCGGAGCGTCCTGCCTGGAGGGACGCATTTCCTGCAAAAGTATGTTTTTTTTGCGATTTTTCAAACACTATTTCCGCAAAAAGGCAAAAAACGAGGTCATCAGCTCCTCGCACTCCGCTGCAAGGACCCCGCGCGTGAGGGTCGTCCGGGGGTGGAAAACCGCCTCGGAATAGCGGCGATAGCCCTTCTTCGGATCATCGGCGCCCCACACCACGCGCCCGACCTGCGCCCAGGCGATTGCCCCGGCGCACATGATGCACGGCTCGACGGTAACATAGAGCGTGCACTCGGGCAGGTATTTGCCGCCGAGCGTCGAGGCGGCGGCCGTCAGGGCCTGCATCTCGGCATGGGCCGTGGGGTCCGCAAGGGTCTCCACGAGGTTGTGGCCGCGGCCGATGACCGCGCCGCGCGATACGACCACGGCGCCGATGGGCACCTCTTCGGCTTCCAGAGCCTTGCGCGCCTCGGCAAGGGCCAGGCGCATGAACCGCTCGTCGGTCTGCCGCTGCCCGTCCGCAACCGCTGCGGCGTCAGCAGCCCCGCCAGCGCCTTTTGCCGCCGCGGCCGGAGCCCCGACAGCGGATTTTTCATCTTCCGGATACGACATTCCCGTGAAAATGCTTACCTTTGTGGGTTGCAAGGACAAAGATACGAAATCGGAACAAATAATACAACCATCGACATGTACAGGACCCATACTTGCGGCTGTCTGAGAGCCGGCAACGTAAACGAGACCGTAACCCTGGCCGGGTGGGTGCAGAAAGTGCGAAACCTCGGCGCCATGACCTTCATTGACCTGCGCGACCGCTACGGTCTGACGCAGATCACCGTCGAGGAGCATTCGCCCGCCGAGGTGCGCGAGGCGGCCGCCCGCGTGGGCCGCGAATGGGTGCTCCGCGTTACGGGACGCGTCGTGGAGCGCGAAGCCAAGAACCCGAAGATGCCCACGGGCGACATCGAAGTCGTCGCCGAGCGCATCGAGGTGCTCAACGAGGCGCAGACCCCGCCGTTCACCATTGAGGAGAACTCCGACGGCGGCGACGACCTGCGCATGAAGTACCGCTACCTCGACCTGCGCCGACCGCCCCTGCAGCGCAACCTGATCCTGCGCCACAAGATGGCCCAGGAGATCCGCCGCTTCCTCGACGCCGAGGGATTCCTCGAGATCGAGACCCCCTATCTGATCAAGTCGACCCCCGAGGGTGCCCGCGACTTCGTCGTGCCGAGCCGCATGAACCCCAACCAGTTCTACGCCCTGCCGCAGTCGCCGCAGACGCTCAAGCAGCTGCTCATGGTCGCCGGCTATGACCGTTATTTCCAGATCGTGCGCTGCTTCCGCGACGAGGACCTGCGCGCCGACCGCCAGCCCGAGTTCACGCAGATCGACTGCGAGATGTCGTTCGTCGAGCAGGAGGACGTGCTGGAGATCTTCGAGCGCTGGGCCAAGCACATGTTCCGCGAGGTGCTCGGCGTGGAGTTCAACGAGCCGCTGCGCCGCATGCCGTGGATCGAGGCGATGGAGAAGTACGGTTCGGACAAGCCCGACCTGCGCTTCGGCATGGAGTTCGCCGACCTGACCGACCTGGCCAAGGGACACGGATTCTCCGTCTTCGACGATGCGGAGTACATCACCGGATTCGCCGCCACGGGATGCGCCACCTACACGCGCAAGCAGATCGACGCCCTGACCGAATTCGTCAAGCGCCCGCAGGTGGGTGCCAAGGGACTCATCTGGATCCGTGTCGAGGAGGGTGCCGTCAAGTCGTCGATCGACAAGTTTTTCTCGCCCGAGGAGGTACGGGCCCTGGCCGCACGCTGCGGCGCGAAGGCCGGCGACATGGTCCTGATCCTCTGCGGCAAGAAGTTCAAGGCCCTCACGCAGCTCTGCGCGCTGCGTCTTGAGGTGGCCCAGCAGCTCGGCCTGCGCGACCCGAAGAAGTTCGCCCCGCTGTGGGTGGTCGATTTCCCGATGTTCGAGTGGGACGACGAGACGCAGCGCTTCTACGCCATGCACCACCCCTTCACCTCGCCCAAACCCGAGGACGTGCAGTACCTCAAGAGCGACCCGGGACGCGTGCGCGCCAATGCCTACGACTTCGTCTGCAACGGCACGGAGCTCGGCGGCGGCTCGATCCGTATCCACGACCAGCAGCTCCAGGCGCAGATCTTCGAATGCCTGGGCTTCACGCCCGAGGCGGCCGAGGAGCAGTTCGGCTTCCTGATGAACGCCTTCAAGTACGGCGCGCCCCCTCACGGAGGTCTGGCCTTCGGTTTCGACCGTCTGTGCTCGCTCTTCGGCGGCTCGGACTCGATCCGCGACTATATCGCCTTCCCGAAGAACAACGCCGGCCGCGACGTGATGCTCGACGCCCCTTCGGCCATCGCTCCGGCACAGCTCGACGAACTCTGCCTCGACCTGCGCAAGCCCGAGGCATAAGGACAAAGCCACCGACAAAGGAATCGGCCTTCCGGAAAGGGAGGCCGATTCTTTTTTGGGGCAGACCGGCGGGCCGGAGGTCGGGAGGGAGGGGGTCGCAGTCGGATTCGGCGGCAGGAGATCGGATTCGACAGTCCCGGTTCAGCGGTCCGTACCGAGACACGTCGCCGCATCGGGTTCGAGGTACTCCCACGGAGGCGGGAAGCGGCGGTAGACGAAGGGGATTTCGGCATCCGTGAGCCGGCGCGACAGGCGGAAATGCAGGGTCAGACACACCACCAGCCGGGGCACTTCCCGACGGGTGCATGCGGCCTGCATGCGTTCCAGGTGGCTGACCATCCCGGCGTCGAGCGAATCGAGCAGGGCGAAGGTCCCGTCGCGGAGGTAGCCGGCATGCAGGGTGCCGATCCGCCTGGCATCCGCCCCGGCATAGGAGCCGAGCACGGAGTCGAGCAGCGCCGTCTGGCAGGCGGCCGCGTCGTGAAACGCCCGCTCCGCGGCCGCGAAACGGGACCGTCGGGAGCAGCCCGCAAGCAGCAGCGCCGCAGCGAGCACGAAAAACAGAGAGAAACGGGATTGCCGGTTGTCCATAAAAAAGCACGGGTCAGTTACTTACCGGCTAACAAGGTACGGCAATACCCGCAAAAACGATAAATAAAAGCCCGCGCAACCGCGCGAGCATTACACTTACCGTTCCTTTTTTGCCGAAATTTGCCGTTTCTGTTAGCAGGAACAATAACGTAACGCTTACGTTATAAAAATATGTCTGCGGCGGATACGACCGCCATCTGGACAAAGGTAGCGAATTTTTCGAAAATTGCGTATCTTTGACCTCGGAAAAGCAATAAAAGCCATGTCGAACATTCCTCTTGCCGAACGCCTCCGCCCGAAGACGATCGACGAATACATCGGTCAGGAGCACCTGGTGGGCCCGAACGGCGTCTTCCGCAAGTTCTTCGAGACGGGCAACGTCCCCTCGTTCATCCTCTGGGGTCCTCCGGGCGTGGGCAAGACGACGCTGGCGAAGATCGTCGCCACGCAGCTCGAACGCCCCTTCTTCACCCTCTCGGCCGTAACGTCCGGCGTCAAGGAGGTGCGCGAGGTGATCGAATCGGCGCGCAAGAGCCGCTTCTTCGACCAGCGGCCGCCGTTCCTGTTCATCGACGAGATCCACCGTTTCAACAAGTCGCAGCAGGATTCGCTGCTCGGGGCCGTCGAGCAGGGCATCGTAACGCTCATCGGCGCCACGACCGAGAACCCTTCGTTCGAGGTGATCCCGCCGCTGTTGAGCCGCTGCCAGGTCTACATCCTCCGCCCGATGGAGGACGCGGACCTGCAAAAGCTCCTCGACCGGGCGCTGGAGAAGGATCCGGAGCTCCACAGCCGGGACATCGAGATGCGCGAGACCGGGGCGCTCTTCCGCTTCTCGGGAGGCGACGCCCGCAAGCTGCTCAACATCCTCGACATCGTCGTCGGAGCCACCGACGGAAAGGTTACGATCACCGACCAATATGTTACCGACTGCCTGCAGCAGAATATCGCCCTCTACGACAAGCAGGGCGAGCAGCATTACGACGTCATCTCGGCCTTCATCAAGTCGGTGCGGGGCAGCGACCCCAATGCGGCGATCTACTACCTGGCGCGGATGCTCGCCGGGGGCGAGGAGCCGCGCTTCATCGCCCGGCGGCTGGTGATCCTCGCCTCGGAGGACATCGGGCTGGCGAACCCCAACGCCCTGCTGCTGGCCAACGCCTGCTTCGACACGGTGCACAAGATCGGCATGCCCGAGGCGCGCATCACGCTCGCCGAGACGACCATCTACCTGGCTACCTCGGCCAAGAGCAACTCGGCCTACATGGCCATCGACAAGGCCCTGGGGCTGGTCCAGCACGACACGACGAACCGCCCCGTGCCGCTGCACCTGCGCAACGCCCCGACCAAACTCATGAAACAGGCCGGCTACTCCGACGGCTACAAGTACGCCCACGACTACGAGGGGCACTTCGCCGAGCTGGAGTTCCTGCCCGAGAGCCTCTCGGGGACGAAATTCTACGAACCCGACACGCAGAATGCCGCCGAGGCAAAGATCGCCGAGCGCATCCACGCGTTATGGAAGGAGAAGTACCGATGAAACGCATAGGCATCATCTCCGACACGCACGGCTGCTTCGACGACGTGCTCCGCAACTTCCTCCGCGATGTGGACGAAATCTGGCACGCCGGCGACATCGGCTCGCTCGACGTGGCCGACCGCATCGCCGCCTTCAAGCCGCTGCGCGCCGTGAGCGGCAACATCGACGACGGCATGACGCGCAGGGTCTATCCCCCCTTCGTCTGCTTCGAGTGCGAGCAGGTGCGCGTGCTGATGACCCACATCGGCGGCTACCCGCGCCGTTACGACCCGCTGGCCGTGCAGCGCATCCAGAGCCTGCGGCCGCGGCTCTTCATCGCGGGCCACTCCCACATCCTGAAGGTGATCTACGACCCGGTGTACGACCTGCTGCACATCAACCCCGGCGCGGCGGGCGAGCACGGCTTCCACAAGGTCCGCACGGCCATACGGCTCAAGATCGACGGCGAACGCATGTACGACCTCGAGGTGGGCGAATGGCCCCGGAAGTAGTCTCCGCGGCAGTTCCGGCGGCTGCCGGCGCCGCACCGTACGCCGTTCGGGCGGAAGCATACGCCGTCCGGATTTTTCGTCCGGGAGGGCCCCGCTTCCGCAAAATAACCCCTTGCACGCATCGTTATTCCGACGAAACCAAAAAGACGATGCACCCATGCAACTGAAGATTTCGAAAACGCTGGAGGGGCTCATCGCCCGCTCGGCTTTCAATACCACGAAGGCGGGAATCTCCCACTCGCTCAAGGATTTCCTTGCATTGGAACTGCTCCGCGAGGAGGGTTCGCTCGCCTTCCAGCTCCTCTCGGCACGCCTGCGCGACTGGGAACTCTACCAGATCCGCCTGCGCATCGAGCACGAGCTCCACACCCCCGGAGCCCGGCCCGGAAGCCACTCACCCGAGGAGTTCTTCCGCGACTTCGCCGACGAACTGCGTGCGAAGGCGGAGACCCCCCGGAGCATCACCACGGGCCACGCCCTGCTCGCCATAGCCCGCGACCGCACGACCGCCACGGCCCGCATCCTCGAAATGTACGGCATGACCCCCGAGGTGATCGCCGACGAACTGCAGCGCTTTGCCGCGGGGGACGACTTCCGCACCGAAATCGTCGTGAATACCGTCGGGCCGATCCCGCTCGAAGCCCCGAAAAAGGACGGAATTTCCCGCACGCTCGAGCAGTTCGGCACGGACCTCACGCGCCTGGCCCGCGAAGGGGCGCTCGACCCGGTGATCGGGCGCGACCGGGAGATCGAACGCGTCGTGCAGATCCTCTCGCGGCGCCGGAAAAACAACCCGATGCTGATCGGCGAGGCCGGCGTCGGCAAAAGCGCCATCGTCGAGGGGCTCGCCCTGCGCATCGCGCGCGGCGAGGTGCCCTGCACGCTGGCCGACCGGAGCATCTTTGCACTCGACATCGGGGCGCTCGTCGCCGGGACGAAGTTCCGCGGCGAGTTCGAGGAGCGCATGCAGCAGCTCCTCGACGAGCTGCGCCGCTCGCCGAAGACGATTCTCTTCATCGACGAAGTGCACACCATCGTGGGGGCCGGAGCCACGCAGGGAAGCCTCGACACGGCCAACATCCTCAAACCGGCCCTCGCACGCGGCGAAATCCGGACCATCGGAGCCACGACACTCGACGAATACCGCTCCTCGATCGAAAGCGATGCGGCACTCGACCGCCGTTTCCAGCGCGTCGCCATCGAGCCGACATCGCCCGAAACCACGCTGCAGATCCTGCACCACGTCGCCCCCGGGTACGAACACCATCACAACGTCCGCTATACGGAGGAGGCGCTGCAGGCCTGCGTAACGCTCACCGGGCGCTACATCACCGACCGTCATTTCCCGGACAAGGCGATCGACCTGCTCGACGAGGCAGGCTCCCGGACCCATCTGCGCACCGCGCAAGACCGACAATCCGGGGAGAGCCCCGTACCAATCACCGAGGAGGAGATCCGGCAGGTCATCACCGAAATGACGGGAATTCCGGCCGACCGGATCTCGGAGGGCGAAGGACGCCGGCTGCAGGAACTCGGCAGCCATCTTGCGCGGCGCGTCGTGGGGCAGCCGCAGGCCGTCGAGCGCATCGCCCGCACGATCCGCCGCTCGCGGTCGGGGCTTCGGGAGGAACACCGCCCGATCGGGGTCTTCCTCTTCGTGGGCCCCACAGGCGTGGGCAAGACCCTCCTGGCAAAGGAGGTTTCGAAATGGCTCTTCGACGAACGGCGCGGGCTGATCCGCATCGACATGTCGGAGTACGGCGAACGCCACAATGTCTCGCGGCTGATCGGCGCCCCTCCGGGATATGTCGGATACGGCGAAGGCGGACAGCTCACCGAGGCCGTACGCCGCCGGCCCTACTCGGTGGTGCTGCTCGACGAGATTGAGAAGGCCCATCCGGAGGTCTTCAACACGCTGCTGCAGCTCTTCGACGAGGGGCGCCTTACGGACGGCGCGGGGCGGACGGTGGATTTCCGCAACACGATCCTCATCATGACCTCGAACGTCGGCTCGCGCGAGACGGCACAACGGCCCGTGCAGGTGGGCTACGGCACGCCGTCGCAGCGGCGCCGTGTTGCGGCGCCGCAGGAGACCTACCGCAAGGCACTCGAGCGGGTCTTCGCCCCGGAATTTCTCAACCGCATCGACGAAATCGTCGTCTTCCGCACGCTGGACGAGAAGGATGTAAGGCAAATCGTCGATCTGGAGATCGAGAGGCTCCTCCGGCGGACAGACCGGCTGGGATACCGCGTACGCATTACCGACGGAGCACGGCGCCGTCTGGCCTCGATGGGTTACGAAGCCCGCTACGGCGTTCGCGCCCTCAAACGCACGCTGGCCGACCAGGTCGAGGAGCCCCTCTCAGCCCTGATCATCGACGGGCGGCTCCGCACGGGCGACACGGTCGTCGTCGAATCGGACCGCACGCGGGGTGTCCGGCTACGCGTCGCCTGACACGCACGGCACCCGCCGGAAACCTCCGGCAGGAACCGGGTTCCGCGCTCCACCGAAAACCGCAAGGCACTTTTTTCCCGCGGGAAAGAAGATCCTTGCGGTTATTCGCTTCAGAATTCGTATCTTTGCGGTCCTGAACAAAACGACATGTACCGCTTCTCGACATACCGCAGACAATACCGGGCCAACCTGCGGCTGGCCCTGCCGATCGTATTGACACAGGTGGGACAGATCCTCACGCAGGTCGCCGACAACCTCATGGTCGGCCGCTACGGCGGCGACGACCCCACGCCGCTGGCCGCCGTATCGTTCGGCGGATCGGCCTTCTTCATCCTCTTCATCGCCTCCATCGGCATCGCCCTCGGCATGACCCCGCTGGTCGGGGAGCATTTCGCCCGCGGCGAACGGAAGCAGGCCGCGGGGCTGCTGCAAAACGGCATCCTCTTCTACACGCTGCTGGGATTCATCATGGCCGGACTGCAATACGCCATCACACCCCTGATGTTCCACCTCCGGCAACCCGTCGAGGTGGTCGAAATGGCCATCCCCTACTACCGGATGCTCGTCTGCAGCATGCCCTTCGTGATGCTCTTCTTCGCCTTCAAGCAGTTCCTCGAAGGGGTCGGCAACACAAAGGTCGAAATGGTCGTAACGATCCTTGCGAACGCCGCCAACATCGGCTTCAATGCCCTGTTCATCTACGGCAACCTGGGATTTCCCGAGATGGGCGCCGAGGGTGCCGGACTGGGCACGCTGCTCTCGCGCATCCTGGCCTCCCTGATGATCGTCGGCTACTTCTGCCACCACCGGGAATACCGCCGCTACCTCGACGGATTCTCGCACCGCGTACTCTCGGCAGCCGTCGTGCGGCGACTGACGCACATGGGACTGCCGATCGCCCTGCAGATGTTCCTCGAATCGTCGGCCTTCGTCGGCACGAGCATCATGATGGGCTGGTTCGGATCGGCCGCCATCATCAGCGCCAACCAGATCGCCATCACACTCGGAAACTGCGCCTTCATGATCGTCATGTCGATCGGTGCGGCAACCACGATCCGCGTATCGCACTGCTACGGCATGCGCGACATCGGGCAGCTGACTCTCGCAGCCAGGGCCTCCTACCACCTCGTGCTGGCGTGGAACGCGCTGGCGGCACTGGTCTTCATCACCATGCGCCATCTCATCCCGACCTTCTTCACCTCGAATGCCGAGGTGATCGCCACAACCTCGACGCTGCTCGTCTTCGCCGCCCTCTACCAGCTTTCGGACGGCATACAGAACGTCTCGATCGGCGTTTTGCGCGGAATTCAGGATGTGAAGATCATCATGCCGATCGCCCTGGTATCCTACTGGCTGCTGAACCTGCCGGTCGGCTATCTGCTGGGATTCACCCTCGGCATGGGCCCCTCAGGACTCTACCTGGGCTTTGCCGTCGGCCTCTCGACGGCAGCCGTGCTGCTCATCCGCCGCATCCGGCGCAGTGTCGGAAAACTCCACGCGGCGAATTAAAAAATTTTTTCGTATCTTTACGCAAATTATGCCTACGATGGAGAACGAAAAACCTCATAACAACCTGTTCAAACCCGAAATAGGCCGCGGCTGCGCCTTCTGCGACTGCGGCGCCGAGGTCGAGGCCCAGCCCTGCGACGGCTGCTTCAAGCTGCATGAAACGGCCTGGCTCGACGAATATCCCGTCAACATACCCACCGACATCGTCGAGGTGCGCTTCAAGAATACCCGGCGGTCATTCTACCAGAACGTGAACAACCTGCCGCTCAAGTGCGGCGATATCGTTGCCGTCGAAGCCTCTCCCGGACACGACATCGGTATCGTCTCGCTCACGGGCGACCTGGTGGCCCGGCAGATGCGCCGCACGGGATTCAACCCCTACAACGGTGAGTTCAAGAAGATCTACCGCAAAGCCAAACCCTACGATATCGAACGCTGGCAGGAGGCCATCGCCCTCGAACACGAGACGATGATCGCCTCGCGGCAGATCGCCGCCGACATGGGCCTCAACATGAAGATCGGCGACGTCGAATACCAGGGAGACAAGATCAAGGCCATCTTCTATTATATCGCCGACGAACGCGTGGACTTCCGCGAGCTGATCAAGGTCTTCGCCGAGCGGTTCCACATCCGCATCGAGATGAAGCAGATCGGCGCCCGCCAGGAGGCCGGGCGCATCGGCGGACTCGGAGCCTGCGGACGCGAACTGTGCTGCGCCTCGTGGATGTCGAGTTTCTCGAGTGTTACGACCGGCGCGGCACGCGTGCAGGACATCTCGCTCAACCCCCAGAAGCTGGCCGGGCAGTGCTCGAAGCTCAAGTGCTGCATGATGTACGAATACGACACCTATGTCGATGCCCGCAAGGAGTTCCCGCGGCTGCGCGAACCCCTGCAGACGATCGACGGCGAGTGGTTCCTCGTCAAGAGCGACGTGCTGGCCGGGACGATGACCTTCTCGTCATCGAAGGAGGCGATGGTCAATGTTACGACGCTTCCCGTGGCGCGCGTGAAGGAGATCCTGGCACTGAACCGCCAAGGCAAGAAGGCCGACCAGCTGCAGCATGCCGAAGCGCTGCGCAGCGAGGTCGAGGAGCCCGGCTACCGTGCCGAGGAGGACAGCATCACGCGTTTCGATCAGGCCAAGCGCCGCAAACGCGGCGGCCGCAACCGCAACAGGGGCGGAGAAAAGGCCGTGCAGAACAATATGCCGAACGAGAACCGGCAGGAACCGGCAGACAAGGGTCCCGAGGCCCAGAAGGAGGAATCGGCACGTCCGGCCCGCGAAGGCGGCAACCGCAACGACCGCCGCGGACGCCGCAACAGCGAACGGCAGAACACGGAGAAGAAACCGAACGACCGCGGAACGGAGGGACGGCGCCAGAACGCTCCGGCCGAAGCCCGCGAGAAGAACCGGTCCGAACAGGAAACCGGGAACAGGGAGGCATCGGCAAACGGAACCACACCGCAGGAACGCTCGGAAAACGGATCCGGCAACCGCAACCGCCGCCGCGGCCGTCGTCGCAACGCCGGGGGCGACCCGACAGCAGCAAACGGCAAAAAGGGCGGCGACAACGGCCCGGCCCCGCAAAACGCCTAAAGGAACGGTGGTGAAACGACTCGCTTGCCTGCTTCTTGCCGGAACGGCAATCGTTGTATCGGACGGGTGTACGCAACCCGGCCGGCCGTATGCCGCGGATGTCGATCCGCAGGGCTGGAGAGCGGGCGCCGTACTTACCCTGCCGAACGACGACACGCTGGCGATGTACGATCTGGAGATCTTCCTGCGCTGCAACGACCGCTTTGCGGAAGACACGCTGACGCTGCGTATCGAAACGATCACGCCCGACTCGCTGCATGTCGAGGAGTTCCTGCATGTCCCATTTCCGCAAAGCCACACCCCGGCAGCCGTCGCAAGGGAGACCAGGATTCCCTACCGTCGCCGGGTTCTCCTCCGGCAGTGCGGCGATTACCGCATGATCCTTACGCCGACACGTCCCGTACGGGGTGTCGAAGCCGTCGGAGCCA
>DWWQ01000046.1 GCA_019119615.1 Candidatus Alistipes stercoravium
GCCCATTGCGGTGTAGGAGATCTTGTCGGTCGTAAGCTCCGTTCCGGGGAACGAGACGTCGAGGATGCCGTTGTAGAAGGTGCCGCAGCTGACGGCTTCGTCCGATCCGGTAGCTCCCGGAACGCTGCACCAGTAGTACATGCGGCCCTCTTTGGGCAGTTCGTTCACCGCGCCGTTGAAATAACGCTCGATATTGTATTGGCTGTCGAAGATCTTGTCCTCGGAGAAGGTATCCTCGAAGTAGTCGTCCACGTTCAGGAAGTCGCACGAGGCAGTGAGAAGTCCGGCGCAGGCGAGGGTTATGATGCGTATTTTTTTCATGATCTTAGGTATTCTTGAGAGACTCGGATTAGAAGTTCAGGTAGATTTGCAGCGAGAAGCGGCGCGGGATCGGGTAGGCGTGTCCGGTCGAACTTGCCTGCTCGGGGTCGAAGATCTTCACGCTGTCCCAGACGGCGAGGTTCTCGCACATGATCTGGAAGTCGATGGACTGCAGTCCGAGAGCCTTGCGCAGCCCCGGGGTGCGGAGGTTGTAGTTGAGGCTCAGCTCCTGCAGACGCAGGTAGCGGGCGTTGCCCTTCCAGAAGGTCGAGGGCTTCGTGTTGTTGGTGTTGTTGCCGTAGGAGAGGCGCGGGAAGCGGGCGTCGGGGTTCTCCGTGGCCAGGTTGCCCGAGTACTCGGCGGCCGTCCAGCGGTTGGCCTGGTCGTAGGCCAGCGCCAGTACGTTGCCCTTGTAACCCTGGTTGAAGGGGATGTATCCGTCGAATTTCGAACCGTCCCAGTCTCCGTAGAGGAAGTAGTTGTTGCCCGTACCCTTGAACAGCACGTTGAGCGTCCAGTTCTTGTAGCGCACCTCGGCGCCGAAGCCGTACATGAACTGCGGGATGCCCGAGTAGGCGAACAGGGGCACCTGGTCGTCGTCGGTAATGACGCCGTCGCCGTTCACGTCCTTGTACTTGATGTCTCCCGGGCGGACCGTGCCGAACTGCTCGGGCGACATGTCCACATCCTGCTGGTCCTTGAACAGTCCCAGCGAGATGAAGCCGCGCTGCACGTTGTTCGAGAAGCCCGTCTTGCTCAGGTAGGGATAGGGCTGTGTGGCCTCCTCCCAGTTGTTGATCTTGTTTTTCGAGAGGGTGAAGTTGCCTCGCAGGGTGAGGTGAGCGTTCTTGCCCAGGGGCTGGAAGTACTCGAAGTTACCGTCGCCGCCCCAGCTGGTCATGCTGCCGACGTTACCGTAGGGCATGGTGATGACGCCCACATAGTCGGGAATCTGGGCGCGCTGCTGGAAGATGCCCTCACGACGGTCGCGGAAGTAGTCGATCGTCATGGTGAACTGTCCGCCGAAGAGGTGGAGGTCCATGCCGACGTCGAACTTCTTGGCCTTCTCCCACATGAGGTTGTCGGCACCCACGCGGTTTTCGGTCAGGACACCCGAGCCGCCCCAGGGGGTTCCGTCGGGCTTCTCCTCGATGATTGTCAGGTAGGGGAAGCGCAGGTCGGAGATGCGGTCGTTTCCGACCAGACCGTACGAGGCGCGGATCTTCATGAAGTCGAGCCACTTGATGCGCTTGAGGAATTCGTACTGCGTGGGAACCCATCCGATGGCCACGGCGGGGAAGAATCCGTACTGCTCGCCGCTGCGGAAGTTTTCCGAACCGTTCAGACCGAAGTTCAGGTCGACGAAGTAGGTGTCGCGGAATCCGTAGGTGAAGCGTCCCGAGAGGCTCTGGTAACGCTTGGCGATGGCATTCATCGAGCTGTCGGCACCCGACTCGACGGTGCTTTCGAGGTAGTAGAAGAGCAGGCCGCCGACACGGTGGTCGCCGAAGGCGCGGTCGTAATTGACCTTGGCGTCGAAGTAGAGCTTGCGCCAGTTCCACGCCTCGGAGTTGTACTGTACGGAGGATTCGGTAACCTGCTGCGAGAGCATCAGCTCACCGTTCTGGTTGCGTTCGCGGGCCAGGTAGAGGGCCGGCATGCAGTAGCGGCTTTCGCCGAAGAGGTTCTGCGAATCCCACGATCCGGTAGCCTGGACGCTCAATCCTTCGGTAATCATGTCGAGCGACTGTTTGACGCCGATATTGAAGAGCGTGCGGCTCTGGTTCTCCACGGTGTTTCCCGTATAGTTGAGCAGCACATGGGGCGGGATGTCGCTGTCGGTGCCCGAGGCGGGCAGTTCGCCGCTCGAATAGCGCAGCGGGTACATCAGCGGCGTGGTCTTGGCCTGCGAGTCCCAGAGCCAGTCCGTCAGCGAGGTGTTCAGCCGGCTGTAGGGCTGGCCCATGCTCGGGCGCTTGTTCACCGACATGTAGGCTGTGGCGCCGAGGTAGATCTGCGTCGTCTTCGTCAGGTTGATGTCGATGTTCGAGCGGAAGTTGTAGGTGTCGTAGCCGACGCCCTTGTTGTACTTGCTGTCATTCAGACTCTTGTAGGCCGAACTCTCCTGCGATATGCCCAGACTGGTGAAGTAGCGGGCGATACTTCCGCCGCCCTGCATGCTGAGGTACTGCGTATGCTGGAACGAGGTGGGGTTGAGGATCACGTCCTGCCAGTCGATGTTGGGATAGAGGTCGGGGTCGAGTCCGTAGCGGATGATCTCGAGCTGCGTGGCATCGTAGATGGGGCTCATGCCCGAAGCGGCGGCGGCTTCGTTGGCCATTTCGGCATACTCCAGGGCGCCGACGTATTCGGGCAGGCGGCGCAGCTCGGAGATGGTGTAGTTCGAACGGAAGGTGATCTTGAGCTGCTCCTCCTTGCCGCGCTTGGTTGTTACGAGCACCACGCCGTTGGCGCCGCGGCTGCCGTATACGGCCGTTGCGGCGGCATCCTTGAGGACCGAGAAACTCTCGACGTCGGCGGGGTCGATCTGGCTCAGGTCGCCCTCCAGGCCGTCGATGAGCACCAGGGCGCCGCTGTTGGCGCCGAACGTGCCGATACCGCGGACCCAGAATTCCGAAATGTTGCGTCCCGGCTCGCCGCTCGACTGGATGGAGATGACGCCCGGGACACGTCCGCCGAGCGTATTGACTATGTTCGTGGCGGGCATTTCGAGCTCCGCGGCATCGACGACGGCCACGGCGCCCGTAACGCTGACCTTGCGCTGCGTGCCCATACCTACGACGACGACCTCCTCGAGTTCGTTGCCCTCCTTGAGGGTGATCTTCATTTCGGCGTCGGAGGTTACGAGCTGCTCGACGCTTTCGTATCCCACGAACGAGATGACCAGCGTGTTGTAGAGTTTGGCCGTGAGGTCGAACCGGCCTTCGGAGTTGGTGATGACGCCTACGCCCGGCTCATCCTTGACGTAGACCGTAGCACCGATGATGGGGACGTCGTTCGAATCGACGACCAGACCTTTCGCATGGACCGTCGGTTGCTGTTGGTTGTTCTGGGCGCCTGCCTGCACGGCGAATGCGAACAGGAAAGCGCATATCAGTAGAAATCGCTTCATGTCAATTTGGGTTTTTGGGTGGATGGGGCTGCTTATTCGATGGCGATGCGGCGGACGGCATAGTTGTCGCTGTCGCCGACATAGAGATCACCCTCGGAATTGACGGTCAGGCCGATCGGCTTGTTGAACAGAGCCGTGCCGGCGGGGCCGTTCTGGTATCCCGAGGTGCGCGGAGTTCCGGCGAAGGTGGAGACATAGCCGTTCGAGAGGGTGATCTTGCGGATGCAGTGGTTCTCGCGGTCGGCCACATAGAAGGCCTCGCCTTCGGGATCGACGCACATCTGGCACGGGTTGTTGAACTGTGCCTCGGCGAGCGGTCCGTCCAGATAACCCGGCATGTTCTGGCGCCCGGCCCATACCTCGACCGTGCCGGCGGCGATATCATGCTTGTAGATGCAGTGCTGTCCCTGCACGGCGAAGTAGGCGATGTTGGGATCCTTCGGATCGAATACGATGCCCATGATGTCGCCCTGCGAGCTCTTGAAGGCTTCGGTGGTGAGGTTCTCGCCCTGGCCCGTTTCGGGATCCCAGCGGGCGCATACGCCTTCGTTGGAATAGAAGTAGAACTTGCCGTCGGCGGGGTTCATCTCGAAGCCCTGGCGGCCGCCCCAGCTGGGCATGCCTTCCGTATAGGAGAGGGGTTTGTCCCACTTGGTCTTGCCGCTGCCCACGCTGGCGTAGTCGGCGACGGGGTCGAAGTATCCGAAATCCTCGTTGCCCATGTTGGTATGCCACCAGTAGACGTTGCCCGACTTGTAGTCGCGCGAGAGGATGATACCCGTTACGAGGATGCCGAAGTCGTTGAGGAGCTTGATGCTTCCGGCCTCCTCGCTCATCATGTAGACGCGGTGGACATTCTCCTCCGAGGAGAGGCTGAAACGTACATAGATGTTGTCGTCCTTGTCGATGGCGATCGGCGAGTCGGGTTTGTCCATGAAGCTAGCCACGGAGGAGAGCTGCGTGGTTCCCGTGGGCATGGTGGTGCCCTTCGTGCCGCCGGCGACAGTCGAGACGTTGGTCTGGATGATGTAGTTGAAGATCTCGTCGAACTGGGTCTTGTTCTCCTCGTTCTCGCCCATCGAGACCGAGATGACGCACTCTTCGCCCGGGAGCTTGGGTGCCAGGACGAGCATGCGGTCGCCCGTCGCGGAGATGACGGCGGCGCGTTTTTCGTTGAAATAGACGTTCAGCGCCTTGGGGTCGGTTCCGAAGTTCTTTCCCTTGATGATGACCTGGGTGGCAATCGAGCCGGTCGTCGGGGTGAACGATTCGAGGACGATGGGCTGGTCGGGCCGGTAGCCCGGATTACCCCCTCCCTCGCTTTCGGAGCACGACAGCAACCCGCAGGCCAGCAGGCTGGCAAGCCACAGGTGCAACCGGCTTCTACGGTAGAAGTTTTTCATAGGTGTTGGTTTATTAGGTTAATATTATAATGTCGTTTCAGGTCGGTCCCGACTGTTTTCCCGGGTCTTCGGATGGCACTTTTCGGCCGGGACTTTTGGTTATACAAAGTAACCCATATTGCAAGAATATTTCAAGCCCGCAAAGGCCAAAGTAGGGGAAATATTAACTGCTGTAAAGTCGTAATCTATTTTCTTACAGCGGATTGTATTCCGGCGTGCAGCCGATTTTGGTAAATACAAATTAGCCTGCGGGGAGGTCTCCGGACGGTGTTCCCGTTCCGGACACGGGGTTCGGGGCTTCCGTTTCGGTTCTCCGGGAGAGATCCCGTTCGGGGAGAGGCGTGCCGATAACGCTCTCCTGGCGGGATACTCCGCCGGCCGCTCTTTTTCCGGCGCAGCCGATTCCGTGATGCATGAAAAAGCGCGCTTCCGGCGGTCGGAATCCGAATTGTTGCTAACTTTGCACCGCAAAGAGGAAACACATGGCAAGAAAGAAAGCGAACTATCCCCTCCTCGAGGGGCTTGAGATCACGACCCTCGCCGCCGAAGGCAAGGCGATGGGGCGTTGGCAGGATGTAGTGGTCTTCGTACCGATGACCGTACCGGGCGACGTGGTGGACGTGCAGATCCGCACCAAGCGGCGCCGCTATATGGAGGGCTATGTGGTGCGTTACGTCCGGCGCTCGCCGCTGCGCGTCGAGCCCTTCTGCGAGCACTTCGGGGTTTGCGGCGGCTGCAAGTGGCAGAACCTCCCCTACGAAGAGCAGCTGCGCCAGAAGCAGGCGCAGGTCCGCGACCAGCTGGTGCGCATCGGGAAGATCGAACTGCCCGAAATCGCCCCCTGCCTGGGCTCCGCGCGGACGCAGTTCTACCGCAACAAGCTCGAATTCACCTTTGCCGACCGCCGCTGGCTCACGCGCGAGGAGGTGGCTGCGGGCGGGGACATTACGGCCGGGCCGGCCGTGGGTTTCCACATCCCCAACATGTTCGACAAGGTGCTCGACATTGGCAAGTGCTGGCTGCAGGACGACCCGTCGAATGCGATCCGCCTGGAGGCCAAGCGCTTCTGCCTCGAGCACGGCTATACGTTCCACAATGCCCGCACGCATACGGGGCTCATGCGCAACCTGATCGTCCGCACGGCCTCGACGGGCGAGGTGATGGTGATCGTGGTCTTCGGGGCCGACGACCGTGCGCGCATCGACGCGCTGCTGGAGCACCTCTCGGCCTCCTTCCCGCAGATCACCTCGCTCTTCTACGTCATCAACGAAAAGCTCAACGACTCGGTCGGCGACCTCGATCCGGTCTGCTGGCGGGGCAAGGACCACATCGTCGAGCAGATGGAGGGGCTGCGTTTCAAGGTGGGCCCCAAGTCGTTCTACCAGACCAATTCCGCGCAGGCCTACGAGCTCTACAAGGTGGCGCGCGACTTTGCGGCGCTCGGCCCCGACGACGTGCTCTACGACCTCTATACGGGTACGGGCACGATCGCCAACTTCTGCGCCTCGCGCTGCCGCCGGGTCGTGGGCGTGGAGTATGTTCCCGAGGCGATCGCCGACGCGCGGGTCAATTCCGAGCTGAACGGCATCCGCAACACGGTTTTCTATGCCGGCGACATGAAGCGCGTGCTCGACGATGCGTTCGTCGCCGCGAACGGCCGCCCGGGCGTCATCATCCTCGATCCGCCGCGTGCGGGGGTCGATGAGGAGGTGATCCGCGTCATCCTGCGCGCCGCGCCCGCGCGGATCGTCTATGTGAGCTGCAATCCGGCCACGCAGGCCCGCGACCTGGCGCTGATGAACGAGGCCTACCGCGTCGAGGCGGTGCAGCCGGTCGATATGTTCCCCCATACGCACCACGTCGAGAATGTCGTGAAACTCGTGCGGCGCTGACCGGCAGGGGAGTTGCGGTGAGAGGCAGCTGCCGTGCTGCCGGCGGTGGCGGAGCGGGTCCGTGCGGCGCCGACCGCCGGCATACCTGCGTGTGCAGCCCGTTTTCCGGTGAAACGCCTCCGATGGCGGGTGAAACGCCCCGCGCGGGGTGCAGTATCCGCCGCCGCAGGCCGTTTTATCGGCAAAGGAATATTCCTTGAAACCCCTTAAAACCGAAAAACCATGAAAAAGAGCATGAAACGATGGATTGCCGCGGCGGCGGCCCTGTTTGTCCTGTTGCCCGCAGTCGCCCAGATGCAGGAGGCCTATCCCAGCTATATCCAGGTCTACGGACGCGCCGAGAAGGAGATCACGCCCGACGAATTTTACCTGCAGATCGTCATCAACGAACGCGACTCGAAGGGCAAGATCTCGGTCGAGAGCCAGCAGCGCGAGATGATCGCCGCGTTGAAGCGCGCCGGCGTCGATGTCGAGAAGCAGCTCAAGGTGGCCAACCTCTCGAGCGAGTTTTTCAAGAAGAACACCTCGGTGGCGTCGGCCAAATACCAGCTGCAGCTGGGTTCCGCGGCCGAAGTCTCGAAGGTCTGGCAGGCGCTGGGCGACCTGGGGATCTCGGATGTCTCGATTCTGAAGGTCTCGCATTCGCGCATCGGGGAGTACAAGCGCGAGGTGCGTCTCGAGGCGATGCGCAACGCGCAGCAGAGTGCCCGGGAGATGGCCGAAGCCGTCGGGCAGACGATCGGCAGGTGCTTCTACATTTACGATGCGAACAACGACGTGATGCCGCTCTATTACGACAATGCGGTGGTCATGCGCAGTGCCAAGCTGGCCGTGGCCGAAGGGGCCGTCGAGGAGGAGCCGCTCGACTTCAAGACCATCCGGCTGGAGTACTCCGTGCAGGCGAAGTTCGTCCTCGAATAGGAGCGCCGGCCGGCGCCGCAACCGGAAAGGGCGCCCTGTGCGGGGCACCCTCTTTCGTCTGTCCGGAGCGGTCGCTGCGGGTGCGATCATACGAAAAATGGTCTGAAATTCGGAAATCCCGGATTTTTGGGTTATCTTTGCTTACTTTACCCCTAAAAAGCCTTTTATGGAAAAGCGTTTCAGTTTCGACTACGAGCACTATGCGGCCCTTTCGGAGCTTCCGGAAGCGGACCGCCGGCTGGTCGCCGAGGCGGAGCAGGCCACCTCTTCGGCGCACGCCTTCTATTCGAAATTCCGCGTGGGGGCCGCCGCGCGGCTGCGCAGCGGGCGCATCCTCCGGGGCAGCAACTTCGAGAGCGAGGTCTATCCCGCCGGACTGTGCGCCGAGCGGTCGCTGCTCTTCTACGCCCAGGCCAACTATGCCGACGATCCGATCGAGGCGCTGGCCATCGCTTCGGACCCCTCCGAGCGGGAGTGCTACCCCTGCGGGCAGTGCCGCCAGGTGCTCGTCGATGTCGAGCGGCGGCAGGGCGCACCCATCCGCATCATCATGAGCGGCGGCGGCACGGCCTCGGTGGTCGATTCGGCCGAGAAGCTGCTGCCCTTCACCTTCATTCTTTAATTATGGACGTCGGGCCGCCGCACGGCGGCCCGGAAGCGTTACAGACCATGTTCCAACCCGAAGATATCCTCTACGAAGACAACCACCTGCTGGTGGTGAACAAGCACGCCGGCGACCTGGTGCAGCCCGACCCCTCGGGCGAGAGCGCCCTCGAGGACCAGATCAAGGCTTACATCAAGCAGCGCGACGCCAAGCCCGGCGCGGTTTTTCTGGGCGTCGTGCACCGCATCGACCGCCCGGTGAGCGGTGCGGTGCTCTTCGCCAAGACCTCGAAGGCCCTTGTGCGGCTCAACGAGATGATCCGCGAGGGGCAGATCCGCAAGACCTACTGGGCGCTGACCGAGCAGACCCCCGATCCCGAGGCGGGGAAGCTGTGCCACTACATCCTGCGCGACGGACGGACGAACCGCTCGCGGGCCTACGACGCGCCGAAGGGCGACGCCAAGCTCGCACGGCTGCGCTACGCGACGCTGGGCGTCGGCACGCACTACACGCTCGTGGAGGTCGAGCTGCTCACGGGCCGCCACCACCAGATCCGGGCGCAGCTGGCGAAGATCGGCTGCCCGATCCGCGGCGACCTGAAATACGGCGCCCGGCGCTCGCTGCCCGGCGGCGGCATCTCACTCCACTCGCGCCGCGTGGAGTTCGAGCATCCGGTGCGCCGCGAGCCCGTCTCGGTTACGGCGCCCGTTCCCGCGGGCGACAATCTGTGGGCCTGGTTCGAAAACCGCTGACGCCATGCGACTGCTTGTTCAACGTGTTGCCGGGGCCTCCGTGGCAATCGGGGGTGAGACGGTCGCCCGCATCGGAGGCGGCCTGCTGGTCTTTGTCGGCGTGGGTCTCGACGACGGCGAGGAGGATCTGGAGTACCTGGCCGGGAAGCTCGTGCGCCTGCGAATCTTCGACGATGCGCAGGGGGTCATGAACCTCGACGTGCTCCAGACGGGCGGCGAACTGCTCGTCGTCAGCCAGTTCACGCTGCAGGCCTCCACGCGCAAGGGCAACCGCCCGAGCTATGTGAAGGCGGCGCCCGAGCCGGTGTCGCGCCCCCTCTACGAGCGCTTCGTGGCGCGCGTCGCGGAGCTTGCCGGACGTGAGGTGGCTACGGGCCGCTTCGGCGCCGACATGCAGGTGTCGCTGGTGAACGACGGCCCCGTGACGATCTGGATGGATTCGAAAAACCGCGAATAGCGATGGCCTATCCCTGGGGCGATACGCGGCGCTTCAACTCCTATGCGGGGTATTTCCGGCGGCTGTTCGGCGGCCGGGTGCAGAAGCTCTCGGTCGATGCGGGCTTCACCTGCCCCAACCGCGACGGGACTCTCTCGCGGGGCGGCTGCACCTTCTGCGACAACGGCGCCTTCACCCCTTCCTACTGCGCGGCGTCGAAGAGCATCACGCGGCAGATCGACGAGGGGATCGAGTTCCACCGCAACCGCTACCGCTCGGCGCAGCGCTACCTGGTTTATTTCCAGTCCTTCTCGAATACCTATGCCCCCGTCGAACGGCTCCGCGCGCTTTACGGCGAGGCCCTTGCGCATCCCGACGTCGCGGGGCTGGTCATCGGCACGCGCCCCGACTGTGTGGATGACGAGCGGCTGGACCTGCTGTGCGAGCTGGCGCGCGACCGCTACATCGCCGTCGAGTACGGCATCGAATCGACCTCGGATGCCACGCTGCTCTCCGTGAATCGCGGCCACGACTTCGCCTGCGCCCGGCAGGCCGTCGAGCGGACCGCCGCACGGGGCCTTCCCGTCGGCGCGCACTTCATCCTCGGGCTTCCGGGCGAGAGCGACGCGATGCTCCTCGCGCAGACGGCTGCGATCAACGCCCTGCCGCTCACGAGCGTGAAGTTCCACCAGCTGCAGCTTTTCCGCTCGACGCCGATGGCCGCCGAGTACGATGCCGACCCCGCGCGTTTCCGCTTCTGGACGATCGACGAGTACCTCGACCTCTTCGTCGAGATTCTCCGCCGCCTGCGTCCCGACCTGGTTGTCGAACGCTTCGCCTCGGAGGCGCCGCCGCGCTACCATTACGGCCGCAACTGGGGCCTGGTGCGCAACGAGCAGCTGTGGGCGCTGCTCGAAAAAAGATTGGAGGAGCGGAATGCCTACCAAGGCGAAATTTTACTATCTTTGACGCATGAATGCTAAACCCCCGCAGATCATGAAACCCCTAACCTTCGAAACCGTCCTGAGAACTGTCAAGGAGTACTTCCTGATGACCCTCGGAATGATGCTCTATTCGTTCGGCTGGATCGGCTGCATCATGCCCGTGAAAGGTACGGGCGGCGGTGCCGCAGGTCTTTCGCTGGTGCTGTGCCACGCCCTTTCGCAGGTGGGCATCGACCTGCAGATCGGTACGATGGTCTTCTTCCTCAATGCCGTGCTGCTGCTCGTCGCCGGATTCATCATCGGCTGGAACTTCGGCGTGAAGACGATCTTCTGCGTCGTGGTCATCTCGCTGGGCATGAATTTCTGGCAGTCCGTGCTTCCCGAAGGGGACTTTCTCCATCTGGAGCGGATCCTCGCGGTGATTCTGGGCGGTATTCTGGCCGGTATCGGCATTGCGATGTGCTTTGCGCAGGGAGGTTCCACGGGCGGTACGGACATCGTGGCGATGATTATCAACAAGTACCGCACGATCAGCTACGGCAAGATCCTCATCTTCTCCGACTTCATCATCATCGGATCGTCGCTGCTCGTGGGATTCCATATCGATACGGTCATCTACGGATACGTCATGACGGCTGTCGTGGGCTATACGGTCGATATGATCATGGCCGGCAACCAGCAGTCGAGCCAGGTGTTCATCGTAACGCACGACTACGAGAAGATGGCCGACGCCATCGTGCAGAACATCCACCGCGGCGTTACGCTGCTCGACTCCCAGGGGTGGTACTCCAAGGAGCGTTCGAAGATCGTGATGGTCGTCTGCCGCAAGCGTGAGACGGCGATGATCCTCAAGTTCGTCAAGACGATCGATCCCAACGCCTTCATGACCGTGGGTTCGGTCATGGGCGTCTACGGCAAGGGATTCCAGGCCATCAGCCAGCCCTGATGCCGCGCTATGCCGATATCGTGCTGCCGCTGGCGCAGCCGGCCTATACGTTCGCGCTCCCCGAGGGGATGACGGTCGTGGCGGGGCAGGCGGTGGTCGTCCAGTTCGGTGCGCGCAAATTCTATACGGGAATCGTTTTCGGGGTGCATGACCGGCAGCCCGCCTCTCCGAGAATCAAATCGGTCGTACGGGTCCTGTACGACGGCACGGTGCTGCTCCCGGCGGCGCAACGGACGCTCTGGGAGTGGATCGCCTCCTACTACATGTGCACCGTGGGCGAGGTGATGCGCGCGGCGCTTCCGGCGCTGATGAAACCCTCGGCCGACAGCGAGCAGGCCCTCTCCGAGGAGGAGTTCCGCCCCCGCACGGAGGTCTACCTGCGGCTGGCTGCGGAACTGCACGACGAGGCGCGCTTTCACGAGACGTGCGAGCGGCTCGAACGCCGCGCGCCGAAACAGTATGCCGCGCTGCTTGAAATCGCCACGGCCGAAGGCGACGCGCACCTTTCGACGGGCGAGATCGCCCGCCGCCTGCTCGGCGCCGACTACGGCGTGCTCCACGCCCTCGAGCGCAAGGGGCTGATCCGCTCGGCGGAGCATCCCCGCACGCAGGAGCGCGCCGACACCCTCTTCCGCCTTCCCTGCCTCTCCGAAGCCCAGCAGCGGGCTCTTGCGACGCTTCGCGACGCTTTCGCCGCAGGACGCACTGCCGCGCTGCTGCACGGCATCACGGGTTCGGGGAAGACCGAAATCTACATCCATCTGATTGCCGGGGCGCTCGCCCGCGGGGAGGACGTGTTGCTGCTCGTCCCCGAAATCGCCCTCACGGCGCAGCTCATCGAGCGCCTGGAGCGCATCTTCGGCAGCCGCGTTACCGCCTACCACTCGAAACTCACGCCCCGCCGCCGCACGGAGGTCTGCCTGCGGCTGGCCCGTTCGTCGGGCGGCGAGCTGGTCGTCGGGGCCCGCTCGGCGCTCTTCCTGCCGCTCGGCCGTCTCGGGCTGATCGTCGTGGACGAGGAGCACGACGCGAGCTACAAGCAGAGCGATCCGGCGCCGCGCTACAACGCCCGCGACTGCGCCGTGGTGCTGGCCCACCGCCTCGGATGCCGCACGTTGCTCGGCAGCGCCACGCCCTCGCTCGAGTCGTGGCTCAACGCCCGGAGCGGGAAGTATGCTTACGCCTTTCTGGGCGAACGCTACGGCGAGGCGCGTCCTCCCGAGATCCTGCTCTCCGACACGCTGCGCGCCGCGCGCCGCGGAGAGCGGCACACCCACTTCAACCAGCTGCTGCTCGACCGCATCGGCGCGACGCTCGCCCGCGGCGGTCAGGCGATGCTTTTCCAGAACCGCCGGGGCTTCGCGCCCTACGTCGCCTGCGCGGCGTGCGGCTGGACGCCCCGTTGTCCGGAGTGCAACGTTACGCTCACCTACCACAAGGCGGGCGGGCGCCTCGTCTGCCACTACTGCGGCCATACGGAGACGCTTCCGTCGGAGTGCCCCGTGTGCCATGCCGCGGCGCCCGCGCCGATGGGCTTCGGCACGGAGAAGATCGAGGAGCAGATCGCCGAGCTGTTCCCCGCGGCGCGCGTCGCCCGCCTGGACCGCGACAGCGTAACGTCGGAGCGGGCCTTCCGGGAGATTGTCGCCGACTTTGCGGAGCACCGCACCGACATCCTGGTCGGCACGCAGATGATTGCCAAGGGATTCGATTTCGAAGGCGTGGAGCTCGTCGGGGTGCTCAATGCCGACAACCTGCTCCACAATCCCGATTTCCGGGCCTCCGAGCGGGCCTTCCAGTTGCTGGTGCAGGTCGCCGGGCGCGCCGGGCGCCGTGCCGAACCCGGCACGGTGGTGATCCAGACCGCCGAGCCGGGCCATCCCCTGCTGCAGCAGGTCGTGGCCGGAGACTACGGGGCCATGGCCCTCGGGCAGCTTGCCGAGCGCGAAGCCTTCTTCTATCCGCCCTATGCCCGGCTGATCGCCCTCACGCTGCGCCACCGCGATGCGGCGCTGCTGCGCGACGGGGCCCTGCGGCTTGCCGCGCGCCTGCGCGCCCGCTTCGGCCGCCGCCTGCTGGGGCCCATGGCCCCGCCCGTGGACCGCATCCGCGGCGAATACCTTGTCGGCCTGCTGCTCAAGATCGAGAGCGGCGCCTCCACGGCCCGCGCCCGGGAGCTGCTGCGCGGGGAACTCGCGGCCTTTGCCGCCGATCCGGCCACCAAATCCATCACCGTCGTTATCAATGTCGATCCTCAGTGAACTTTTCGACGACCTGACGGCCCTGCTCTTCCCGCGGCGCTGCGCCGTCTGCGGCACGCCCCTCGTGCGGGGCGAGCGGACGGTCTGCACGCTCTGCCGCACGACGGCCCCGATGACGGGCTACTGGCGCGAGGCGGACAATCCGGTTTTCCGCCGCTGCTGGGGACTTGTCCCCGTGGAGCGCGCCTCGGGATTCCTCTTCTTCGTCCAGGGCAGCGGCTGGCGGGAGCTGATCCACGCCTTCAAATACCGCGGAGCGTGGCGCACGGCCCGCGAGATGGGCGCCTGGTACGGGCACTTTCTGGTCGAAAGCGGCCTCTACGGGGATGTGGATCTCGTCGTGCCGCTGCCCCTGCACCCCTTCAAGCGGTGCCGCAGGGGCTACAACCAGGCGGAGTATCTGGCCGAGGGCATTGCGCGGCAGCTGGGCGTTCCGGTCGAGCGGCATGCCGTCTGCAGGCGGCGCAATACGGCCAGCCAGGCCCGCAAGGCGCTGCGCGAGCGGGCCGCAAACGTCGAGGGGGCCTTTGCGGTGCGTCGTCCCGAACGGCTTGCCGGCCGCCATGTGCTGCTCGTCGATGATGTGATGACCACGGGTTCGACGCTCCTCGCCTGCGCCGCGGAGATCCTGCGGGCCGCGCCCGACTGCCGCGTAAGCCTGGCGGCCTTCGCCGTTTCGCGCCGCGAACTGGGCGTGAAGGAGTAGCCGGACCCCGCTGGAAAAGTCTCCGGAGCGGGCTTCCCGATTTTGTCGAAAAACTCCGGGTGCAGCGTTTTGATATGTCGGTCCGAATCGCTACTTTTGACCTTCGAAAGATTCCGATTATCCCATGGCGAAAGATTTTACCCCCTCCTCCCGCAACCGGGAGGCGTATGCCGCGCTGACCGATACCTCCGCCAACCTGCCGCCCCAGGCTGTCGAGCTGGAGGAGGCCGTGCTGGGCGCCCTGATGCTCGAAAAGGACAGCATCATCGCCGTCCAGGAGTTCATCACGCCCGAGGCCTTCTATACCGAGGAACACCGCCTGATCTACAAGGCGATCGAGGAGCTCTCGATGGAGCTC
Source organism: Candidatus Alistipes stercoravium (assembly GCA_019119615.1). Lineage (GTDB taxonomy): Bacteria > Bacteroidota > Bacteroidia > Bacteroidales > Rikenellaceae > Alistipes > Alistipes stercoravium. Next base: position 14,678 of record DWWQ01000046.1, read on the forward strand.
AAGCCGATCGACCTCTACACGGTTACCGAGCGGCTGAAGGTCAAGAAGGAACTCAAGAAGGTGGGCGGCGCCGCCTATCTGGCGCAGCTCACGCAGAAGGTCGGCTCGGCGGCCAACGTGGAGTTCCACGCCAAGATCATCGCCCAGAAATATGTGCAGCGCGAGCTGATCCGCTCGGCGACGGAGATCCAGCGTCGCTCGTACGACGAATCGACCGACGTTACGGAGCTCATCGGCTTTGCCGAGGGGGAGATATTCAAGGTGGCCGAGGGGCACGTGAAAAAGGACGTGCAGAAGTCGCGCGATATCCTGGCCCGTACGATGGAGGCGATCGAGGAGGCTTCCAAACGCGAGGGAGGTTTCAGCGGCGTCCCTTCCGGATTCACCCATCTCGACCGGCTGACGC
>DWWQ01000047.1 GCA_019119615.1 Candidatus Alistipes stercoravium
AAGAGCTGTGGCGCATCTCGGACATCCTGCTGCGGGCGGATTATTTCCGCGAAGAGTAGCACCGGCAGGCAAAACAAAGAAAAAGGGACGCTCCTTCACGGAACGTCCCTTATCGTTTCGGCAGCCGACCGCTGCCCACATCAACGGATCTTGCGGATGATCTCGCCGCCGTGGCGGATCGCCTCCTCGTTCTGGGGAAGCATCTTCCACGCACGCTCGGGAAGCGACTTTTTCAGTCCGATCATGACATTCTCCATCTCCACGACGGGACGCACCTTGAGGTAGCCGCCCAGAATCATCGTGTTGAAGAGCTTCGCCTGGCCCATCTTCGCACACTCGGCCGTGGCGTCGATCGCATAGACCGAGATATCCGTACGCACGGGATGGCGCGTAATGCCATTCGTATCGTAGATCAGCACGCCGCCCGGCTTGACCATCGGCTCGAACTTCTCCATCGACTGCTGGTTCAGGATGATCGCCGTATCGAACTCATGGGCGATGGGCGAGGAGATCTTCCTGTCGGAGAGGATGACCGTAACGTTGGCCGTGCCGCCGCGCATCTCGGGACCGTAGGAGGGCATCCACGTTACCTCGAAATCCTGCATCACGCCCGAATAGGCCAGAATCTTTCCCATCGAGAGGACTCCCTGTCCTCCGAATCCTGCTATGATCAAAGTCTCTTTCATCGTGTCTCCTCCAATTTTACGTCCTTGATATCGCCCAGCGGATAGAAGGGCAGCATGTTCTCGGCAAGCCACTGGTTCGCAGCCACCGGCGAGAGTTTCCAGCCGCTGTTGCAGGTCGAGACGACCTCCACGAGCGAGAAGCCGTTGCCGGACATCGAATTTTCGAAAGCCTTGCGGATCGCCTTCTTGCACTTGCGCACATTGGCCGGCGTATGCACGCTCTGGCGCGTGATGTAGGTCGCACCGTCCAGATGGGCCATCATCTCGGCGATCTTGTAGGGATAGCCGTTCAGCCGCGGGTCGCGTCCGTAGGGCGTCGTCGCGGTCTTCATGCCCAGCAGCGTCGTGGGTGCCATCTGGCCGCCCGTCATGCCGTAGATCGCATTGTTGATGTAGATCGCCACGACATTCTCGCCGCGCGCCGCAGCGTGGATCGACTCCGCCGTACCGATGGCCGACAGGTCGCCGTCGCCCTGGTAGGTGAAGACCAGATTCTCGGGATGCAGCCGCTTGACGGCCGTTGCCACGGCCAGCGCACGTCCGTGCGCTGCCTCGATCCAGTCGATGTCGATGTAATTGTAGGCGAAGACCGAGCAGCCTACGGGCGAGACGCCTACGGCCTTCTCGGCGAGGCCCATCTCGTCGATGACCTCCGCCACGAGTTTATGCACCGTACCGTGGCTGCAGCCCGGGCAGTAGTGCATGACGTTATCGGTGATGAGTCTCGGTTTGGCGTAAACCAGATTCTCCTGTTTGATTTCAACCTCTGCCATCGTCGTTACTTTTTAATCAGTTTTTCCTTGAGTGCATCGAGCACCTCGTCGGGATTGAAGAGCATGCCGCCCTGACGTCCGTAGTGCTCCACGGGAGCCTTGCCGTTCACCGCAAGGCGCACATCCTCGACCATCTGCCCGGCATTGAGCTCGGCCGACAGGAATCCCTTCACGCCGCGGGCGGCGAGTTCGGCGATCTGCTTCTTCGGGAAGGGGTAGAGCGTGATCGGACGCAGCAGGCCCACCTTCAGACCCTCGGCACGGGCCATCTCGACCGTCGCCGAGCAGATGCGCGCCGACGAACCGAAGGCCACGATGACGTAATCCGCATCGTCGCACTCGATGGCCTCATAGCGCACCTCATTCTCCTCCAGCTGGCGGTATTTCTCCTGCAGGCGCTGGTTGATGATCTCCATCTTCTCGGACTGCAGTTCGAGCGACGTTACGACGTTGCGCTCGCGGTCGGCGGGCTTGCCGTAGGCGGCCCAGGCGCGGCACTCGGCGGCGATCTCCTCGTTCGTGCGGCGCGGACGCTGCGGTGCGAGCACCACCTTCTCCATCATCTGGCCGATGGCGCCGTCGGCGAGAATCATCGCCGGATTGCGGTACTTGAAGGCCAGGTCGAAGGCCTCGGCCACATGGTCGTGCATCTCCTGCACGGAGTTCGGGGCGAAGACGATCAGGTGGTAATCACCGTGTCCGCCGCCCTTGACGGCCTGGAAATAGTCGCCCTGCGAGGGCTGGATCGTACCCAGACCCGGACCTCCGCGCTGGCAGTTGATGACCAGACACGGCAGCTCGGCACCGGCCAGATAGCTCAACCCCTCGGCCATGAGGCTGATGCCGGGGCTCGACGACGAGGTCATGACCCGCTTGCCGGTCGAAGCACCGCCGTAGACCATGTTGATCGACGACACCTCCGATTCGGCCTGCAGGACCACCATGCCCGTGGTCTCCCAGGGTTTGAGCTCCATGAGCGTCTCCATCACCTCCGACTGGGGCGTAATAGGGTAGCCGAAGTACCCGTCGCAACCGTAGCGAATCGCCGCATGGGCGATCACCTCGTTGCCTTTCATCAGTTTTATCTCCTTCTCTGCCATAGTCTATTCGAATTTTTGACGGTAAACCGTGATGACGCTGTCGGGGCAGATCACCGCACACGACGCACAGCCCGTGCAGGCATCGGGATGCTCCATACGGGCCACGGGATAGCCCTTGCTGTTCACCTCCACGGACAAGGCGAGCACGTCGCACGGACACGACGCCACACAGACGCCGCATCCCTTGCATCGTTCCCTATCGACAACGATCGTTCCTTTGATTTTTGCCATATCGAGTCTGTATTGTTTGTTCCAACAAAATTAAGAAAAAATCGATAAAATCCCGCCTGTTCATCACAAAACTTTCGGAAAAACCGACAAACAGCGAGCGACAGGCACAGCCGGGATTACAAAACAGAAGGGACCTCCCGCATGGCGGGTGATCCCTTGCCGTCATCTTCCCGAAAGGGGAGGGGTTACTCCTCGAAGGAGTGGATCACCACGCCCGAGCGCAACTTGGGCTCGAACCACGTCGTCTTCGGAGGCATGATGTTGCCCGTATCGGCGATGTCTATCAGCTGCTGCATCGAAACGGGGTAGAGGGCAAAGGCCGCCTGCATCTCCCCGCTGTCCACACGACGCTTCAGTTCACCCAGGCCGCGGATGCCGCCCACGAAGTCAATGCGTTTCGACGTCCGGAGGTCCTTGATGTCCAGCATACGGTCAAGCACCCGGTTCGAGAGCACCGTAACGTCGAGCACGCCGATCGGATCGTGGTCGTCGTAGGTTCCCGGCTTGGCCGTGAGGCTGTACCACCGGCCCGCAAGGTACATCGAGAAGTTGTGCAGCGCCTGCGGGCGGTATATCTCCGCGCCCTTCTCCTCGACGGTGAAGTCCTCCTTGAGGCGCTCGAGGAACTCCGCGGGCGTGAGGCCGTTGAGATCCTTCACCACGCGGTTGTAGTCGATGATGCGCAGCTGGCTTGCAGGGAACGTTACGGCCAGGAAATAGCAGTACTCCTCCTCGCCCGTATGGTGCGGGTTGCGGTCGCGGCATTCCGCACCGACACGCGCCGCAGCGGCCGTACGGTGATGTCCGTCGGCGACATAAAGCGCCGGGATGCCCTTGAAGAGTTCCGTGATGCGGTCGTTCGTCTTCCGATCGCGGATCACCCAGAGCTTGTGGCCGAAGCCGTCCTCGGCCGTGAAATCGTACTCCGGAGCGTTGTTGGCAACCACGTCGGCGACGATGGCGTCGATCTCGGCGTTATCGGGGTAGGCGAAGAAGACCGGCTCGATATTGGCCTGCTGGTTGCGGACGTGGATCATGCGGTCCTCCTCCTTCTCGGTGCGCGTCAGCTCGTGTTTCTTGATCGCTCCCGAAAGGTAGTCCTCGAAGTGGCAGCACATCGCCAGACCGTACTGCGTACGGCCCTCCATCGTCTGCGCATAGACATAGTAATACTCCTCGGGATCCTGCACGAGCCAGCCGCGTTCGCGCCACAGGCGGAAATTCTCCACGGCCTTCTCGTAGACCTTCGGATCGTGCTCGTCGGCGATCGGATCGAAGTCGATCTCGGGTTTGATGATACGCAGCAGCGAACGCTCCGTGGCCTCGGCCTTCGCCTCGGCGGAGTTCAGCACGTCGTAGGGGCGCGACGCCACCTCGGCCGCATAGTTCTTCGGGGGGCGGATACCCCGGAAAGGCTTGATTCTTACCATAGCAGTTTTCGGTTGTCGGAATCGGCCGCCGCAGGACGGCGCGGGATGCCGCGCCCGTCCCGTACGACCGCGTTCGGTTCTTCGGTTACTTGTTCACCTGGAAACGGCGGTTGCCCGTCTTCAGGAAATCCACGATCTGACGCGCGGCGGCCAGACCGGCATTGATATTCGCCTCGGCAGTCTCGGCGCCCATCTTCTTGGGCGTGGCGAAGACCCGCTTGCCGAAGCGCTCGTCCAGTTCGGACTGGTTTCCGGCGGCGATGTCGGTAACATACTTCAGGTCCTCCCGCTCGGCAAGCGCCCGGGCGAGACCCTCCTCGTCGATCACCTCCTTGCGCGCGGTATTCACCAGCGTGGCGCCCGCGGGCATCGACATCAGCAGGTCATAGCCGATCGAGCCCTTCGTCTCGGGCGTGGCGGGGATGTGCAGCGAAAGGAAGTCCGACGAACGGTAGAGCTCCTCGACGGAATCGACCTTACGCACGCCGTCGGCCTCGAAAACCGCGGCGTCGGTGATGAACGGGTCGTAAGCTACAACCTCCATGCCCATCGCCTTGCCCTTGCGGCCCACCAGACGTCCCACGTTGCCGTAGGCGTGGATACCGAGGCGCTTGCCCTGAATCTCGGAGCCCGTGCCGGGCGTAAAGCGGTTGCGCGACATGAAGATCATCATCGCAATGGCCAGCTCGGCCACGGCGTTCGAATTCTGTCCCGGCGTATTCATCACCACGATGCCGCGCTCGGTGGCGGCCGCGAGGTCCACATTGTCGTAGCCCGCACCGGCACGCACCACTATGCGAAGGTTCTTCGCCGCGGCGATCACCTCCGAGGTGATCTTGTCGCTGCGGATAATCAGGGCGTCGGCATCGGCCACAGCCTCGAGCAGCTGTCCCTTGTCGGTATATTTCTCCAGGAGCGCCAGTTCGTATCCGGCCTCCTCGACGATGGCGCGGATGCCATCGACCGCCTTCTTGGCAAAAGGCTTCTCGGTTGCTACCAGTATTTTCATGGATTTCAGAATTTCAACGTTCAACACCTCTTTGTAGTCCCAGGCCTTCACTTCGCCCGTGAGGGTGTCGTATCCGGCCGGGACGCGCGTTACAAGCGGCATGGCTGCGGACTATTTGGCGTGTTTGGCCGCAAACTCCTGCATGCACTCCACCAGCACGCGGACGCTTTCGATCGGCAGCGCGTTGTAGCACGATGCACGGAAGCCGCCCACCAGACGGTGGCCCTTGATACCCACGATGCCGCGGGCCTTGGCCTCCTCCATGAACTCGGGAGCAAGCTCCTCGTAACCGTCGGCCATCACGAAGCAGATGTTCATCAGCGAGCGGTCCTCCTTCTCGACCGTGCCGCGGAAGAGCGGGTTGCGGTCGATCTCCTCGTAGAGCAGGGCAGCCTTCTCGCGGTTGCGGCGGTAGATCTCCTCCACGCCACCGATCGACTTGAGCCAGCGCAGCGTCTCCATCAGGACGTAGATCGGGAAGACGGGAGGCGTGTTGAACATCGAGTTGTTCTCCACATGGGTGCGGAACGACACCATCGTCGGCAGGTCGCGGACAATGTGGTCAAGCATCTCCTCGCGGATGATCGAGAAGGTTACGCCGGCCGGGGCGAGGTTCTTCTGCGCACCGCCGTAGATCATGGCGTACTTCGAAACATCCACCGGACGCGAAAGAATGTCCGACGACATGTCGGCGATCAGAGGCACCGGCGAGTCGATATCCTCGTGGTACTCCGTACCGTAGATCGTATTGTTCGACGTGATATGCAGGTAGTCCAGATCCTCGGGAATGACAAAGCCCTTCGGAATGTAGGTGAAATTCCGGTCCTCGGACGATGCCACGACCTCCACCTCACCGTAACGCTTGGCCTCCTTGATGGCCTTCTTCGACCAGACTCCCGTGTTCACATAGCCCGCCTTGCGGCCGAGGAAGTTCGCGGCGACCTCGTAGAAAAGCGTGCTGGCGCCGCCGCCCAGATAGATGATCTTGTAGTTGTCGGGAATCGACAGCAGTTCGCGGAAAAGGCGGTCGGCCTCCTCCATCACCGCATCAAAATCCTTCGAACGGTGTGAAATCGAGAGCACGGAGAGTCCCGTACCGTTGAAGTCGAGCACGGCCTGAGCCGCCTTTTCGATCACCTCGTCCGCCAGGATCGAGGGTCCGGCGTTGAAATTGTGTTTTTTCATAATATCACGCGATTTGGTTGTTTGAGTTACAAACTGTTATTACACTAACACAAATATAACAAAAAATAAATTCCAAATGCAAGAGTCCGTGAAATAAATTTCACTCCGGCATCCGAAGCCGGTCCTTTTTGAATTGTTTTTATTAAATTTGCCGAAATTTAACGTCCACGCAGATGGTAAAATCGATGACCGGCTTCGGCAAAAGCGAAGCCACGCTCGCCAAACGGAAAATCACGGTCGAAATACGTTCGCTGAATTCCAAGCAGATGGATCTCTCGCTGCGCCTGCCGGCAATCTACCGCCAGGCCGAATACGAGATCCGCAACCGGGTAACGCGCGCCCTGCAGCGCGGCAAGGTCGATCTCTTCATTGCGGTGGAGTCGGCGACCGTCGATACGTCGGCCCATATAAATAAGGAGGCGCTGGCCGCCTACGCCGCCGAGCTGCGCGATGCGGCCCGCGGCGCCGGACTCGACCCCGCGGCAGCAGGGTGGGACGCCGCCGCCCTGCAGGTGCTCATGCGCCTGCCCGACGTGGTGTCCACCGATGCGGAGGAGGTCTCCGAAGAGGAGATCACGGCGCTGATGGCTGCCGTTGACGAGGCCTGCAGCCGTCTGAACGCCTTCCGCGAGCAGGAGGGGGCCATCCTGATTGCCGACCTGCTGCGCCGCGTCGATCTGATCGAACACTACAAGGAGGAGGTCGTACCCTTCGAGAAGGCCCGCACCGAGAACATCCGGGCCCGGATCCTGGACAACCTCGCCAAACTCCCGGTCGAGGTGGACCGCAACCGCCTTGAGCAGGAGATGATCTTCTACCTCGAAAAACTCGACATCACCGAAGAGAAGGTGCGCCTGACGAACCACTGCCGCTACTTCCGCGAGGTGGCCGCCGCGGAGGAGGGTGTGGGCCGCAAGCTGGGATTCATCGCCCAGGAGATGGGCCGCGAGATCAACACGATGGGATCGAAGGCCAACGAGGCGACCATCCAGCGGCTTGTGGTCCAGATGAAGGACGAGCTGGAGAAGATCAAGGAACAGGTACTCAATATCTTATAAAAACGGCGGGCTTCCGCGCCGGCCGCGGGCCGGTGCAGGGCGCCGCTTTCGGAAAACGCATTTGCAAACATGGGCAAGGTTATCATATTCTCGGCTCCGAGCGGTTCGGGCAAGACGACGATCGTCCACCGCCTGCTGGGGCGCTATCCGCAGCTGGAGTTCTCTATCTCGGCAACGAGCCGCGCCCCGCGCGGTACGGAGCGCGACGGCGTGGACTACTACTTCCTCACGCCGGAGGCCTTCGCGCAGGCCGTGGCCGACGCGCGCTTCGTCGAGTGGGAGGAGGTCTACAAGGGCACCTGCTACGGCACACTGCGCAGCGAGGTCGAGCGCATCTGGCAGAAGGGGCACATCATCGTCTTCGATGTCGACGTGATGGGCGGCATCAACCTCAAGCGCATCTTCGGCGCCGACGCCTGCTCGGTATTCATCATGCCCCCCTCGATCGAGGAGCTGCGCCGCCGCCTCGAAGGGCGCGGCACGGATGCTCCCGAGGTAATCGAGCGCCGCGTGGCCAAGGCCCAATTCGAACTGACGAAGGCTCCGGAGTTCGACCATGTGGTGATGAACGACCGCCTCGACGAGGCCGTCGAAAAGACCTGCGCCATCCTCGACGCATTTATCCGCAGCGAGGCATGAAACGCGTGATGCTCTACTTCGGGTCGTTCAATCCGATCCACAAGGGACATACGGCCCTGGCGGAATATGTCCTCGACAGCGGCCTCTGCGACGAGGTCGTTCTCGTCGTATCGCCCCGGAGCCCCTACAAGGAGGAGGCCGACCTGGCTCCCGAGATGGACCGTTTCGAGATGGCCGAGATCGCTTGCGCCGCCTCGAAATATCCCGAAAAAATCAAGCCTTCGGTCATCGAGTTCCTGCTTCCGAAACCTTCATACACCATCGATACGCTCCGTTACCTCGAAGAGAACTTCGGACGGGAGATGCGTTTCTCGATCCTCATGGGCGGCGACCAGATCGCACGCCTCGACGGATGGAAGGAGTATGAACGCATCCTCGAATATCCCATCTATGTCTATCCGCGGCGCGATGCACGGACAGAGCGTTTTGCCGGGCGGTTTACGCTGCTCGAAGGAGCGCCCCTGCAGGAGTTTGCGGCAACCGACATCCGCGCCCGCATCGAGCGGGGCGAGGAGGTGGACGAACTGCTCGGGAAGGGTGTGGCGGACTACATCCGCCGCAAGGGGCTGTGGAGCCCCGCCATGCGCATGGCAGCCCTCACGACCCGCATCGACGCCGACCCCGAGGCTGCCGCCAATGCCGACCTGCTGGTCGAACGCGGCAAGCTGCATTACCGACTCAACGAGTGGGGAGCCGCTCTGAACGACTTCAACCGGGCGCTGGCTCTCGACAAGGAGCACACCGAAGCCCGGCAGTATGTCGAGATGGTGCAGGAGATCCTCCAGTTCCGCTATACGGACCTCTACAACCCCTGATCGCGAAGGCGGACTAAACCCAAAAGGAATCACGACAACCACACGAAACAGATGGAACGACTGAAAATAGCACTCATGGCGGGCGGAGACTCCCCCGAACGGGAAATCGCCCTGCAAAGCGCCGCGCAGATCCGTGCGGCGCTCGATCCGCAGAAATACGACATACGGGTCATTGACCTGCACCACCGCGACTGGCACTACACGGCCCCCGACGGCCGGCAGTGGCAGGTGGACAAGAACGACTTCTCGCTCACGGTCGAGGGCGAGCGCACGGCGTTCGACTATGCGCTCATCATCATCCACGGCACCCCGGGCGAGGACGGCAAGCTGCAGGGATACCTCGACATGATGGGCATTCCCTATTCGTCGTGCTCGATGACCTCGTCGGTAATCACCTTCGACAAGATCACCACCAAGCGCACGCTCGCCGGGCGCGGCATCCACCTCGCCCGCGAGATCTTCCTCCGCCGGGGCGACCGCATCGACACCGCCGGGATCATCGAAAAGCTGGGCATGCCCCTCTTCGTGAAGCCCAACGCCAACGGGTCGTCGTTCGGCGTAACGAAGGTACACACCCCCGAGGAGCTTCCGGCGGCAATCGACGCCGCCTTCGTCCAGGGCGACGAAATCCTCGTCGAAGAGTGCATCAAGGGGCGCGAGATGGGTTGCGGCGTGATGATCGCCCAGGGCCGCGAATACCTCTTCCCCATTACGGAGATCGTTCCCAAGAAGGACTTTTTCGACTACGAGGCCAAATATACGGCCGGCTGTTCCGAGGAGATCACCCCGGCACGGATCTCGCCCGAGGTGAAGGCCGAGCTGAACCGCATGACCCTCGAGGCCTACCGCATGTGCCGCTGCTCGGGCGTCGTGCGCGTGGACTTCATCGTAACGGACGAAGGAAAACCTTACTTCATCGAGCTCAACTCGATCCCCGGCATGAGCGCCGGAAGCATCGTTCCCAAGCAGGTGCGCGCCATGGGCATGAGCCTCGGGGAGCTGTTCGACATAATCATTGCCGATACCTGCAAACGATGATCGAGATCGACGACAAGATCGTGAGCGCCGACCTGCTGCGCGAATGCTTTGCCTGCGACATCGCCCGCTGCAAGGGCATCTGCTGCGTCGAAGGGAATGCCGGAGCGCCGCTCGAGGCCGACGAGGTGGAGATCCTCGAACGCGAATATCCCAACTACCGTCCCTACATGACTTCAGAAGGCATCGAAGCCGTCGAACGGCAGGGTTTCATAGTCGTGGACGAGGAGGGCGATTTGACCACGCCACTCGTCGGCGATGCCGAATGTGCCTACACCTACACCGAGAACGGGGTAACGCTCTGCGCCATCGAGAAGGCGTGGCAGGAGGGCAAAACCCCGTTCCGCAAGCCCATCTCGTGCCATCTCTATCCGATCCGCCTGATGCACTTCTCGAACGGCACGACAGGGCTCAACTACCACCGCTGGTCGGTATGCGCCCCGGCACGCGCCCTCGGAGCCAGATTGGGCATCCCGGTCTACAAGGCCCTGCGCGAACCGATCATCCGCCGTTTCGGCGAGGAGTTCTACAAGGCCCTCGAGGCTGCCGAAGCGCTGCTGAAAAACAACGACACGAAATAAAACCGAACGCATGAAAAGATATCTGCTGATTCTCGCCGCCCTCGCAATGGCCTCGACGGCCACGGCCGCGGCACGCAACCCCCGAAAGAGCACCCGCGCGGCCCGGCTGGAGGCTGCCGAGCGCGCCGCAGACTCGCTGCGCGCCGTAACGGCCCGACAGGCCGCACTCATCGACTCGCTGCAATGCCTCGCCGTATGTCCCGGCGAGGAGGAGTATGCCGAAGAGACGGACGCACCGGAGATCGACACGCGCACGCCCGAAGAGATCGCCGCCGACTCCGTGGCCGACATGCGCCGCCGCATGGAGCGCAAGGAGATCCACTCGACCTTCGAGACCGACGACCTGACGGTCATCGACACCCTCAGCTCGGGCAACGACGCCCTCTACGTCGTCCTGTTCGGCGACAACTCCTGGAAATACGTCCGCAACCGCGAAGTGGCCAAGGACAGCACGATTTTCGAAAAGTACTGGGATACGAAGTCGCTCTTCCCGTACAGCAGCGTTACGAAGGCCGACATTCCCGAATCGGTCGTCGTAACACTGGTGGACTCCACCTCGGGATTCCACTATCCCTACAAGGGTGCGGTCAATCCGCGCGGCAAGTTCGGCGTACGCCGCGGACGCCGCCACCAGGGCGTCGATCTGCCGCTCAAGATGCGCGATACGGTCTATGCGACCTTCAGCGGCCGCGTGCGCATCTCGCAGTCCGTGCGCGGCTACGGCAACCTGATCATCATCCGCCACGACAACGGGCTGGAAACCTACTACGGGCACCTTTCCGAACGGCTCGTCGAACCCAACCAGTGGGTCGAGGCGGGAGATATCATCGGTCTGGGCGGCTCGACGGGCCGCTCGACGGGCCCCCACCTGCACTTCGAGACCCGCTACTACGGGCAGTCGTTCGATCCCGAACGGCTGATCGACTTCAAGCGCGGCATCCTCAACCGGGAGGTCTTCCTGCTCAAACGCTCGTTCCTGAGCATCTATTCCAACGCCGGGCAGGATTTCGACGACGAGGAGGCCAACGAAAAACAGGACAAGCAGGAGGCCGCCGAACGCGCCGCCATGCGCTACCACAAGATCCGCTCGGGCGATACGCTGGGGCACCTCGCCGTAAAGTACGGCACGACGGTGAAGAAGATCTGCGCCCTGAACGGCATCAAGCCGACCACCGTGCTGCGCATCGGCCGCACGCTGCGGGTGCGGTAACCGCGCATATCCCGAAAACCGAAAAAGAGGCGTCTTCCGTGGAAGGCGCCTCTTTTGTTCGGGTCCGAACCGATGACCGGCCCTATTTCGAATAGTCCCGCTCGCCGAAGATCAGCGACCCGACGCGCACCATCGTCGCGCCGCAGGCGACGGCCAGACGGAAATCGTGCGACATGCCCATCGACAGGGTATCGAACGACTCCCCGAAGGCGGGTTTCAGCTCCTCGAAACAGCGTTTCAGACGCTCGAAATCGCCGCGGATGACCGACTCGTCGTCCGTATTGGTGGCGATGCCCATCACGCCGCGCACACGCACGTTCGGAAGCTGCGCAAAGGGATTCGCCGCGAGGTAGTCGCGCAGCTGCGCGGGATCCCAGCCCGACTTGGTCTCCTCGCGGGCGACGTGGATCTCGAGCAGGATGTCGATCACACGGCCGCACCGGGCCGCCTGCGTCTGGATCGCCTCGGCGAGGCGGGCGCTGTCCACCGAATGGATCAACTGCACGAACGGCGCGATGTACTTGACCTTGTTGGTCTGCAGGTGGCCGATCATGTGCCACTCGATATCCTTGGGAAGCAGCTCGTATTTCTCGCGAAGCTCCTGCGGGCGGCTCTCGCCGAAGATGCGCTGTCCGGCGTCGTAGGCCTCGCGGATCAGCTCCGCAGGGTGGGTTTTCGAGACGGCGACGAGCGTTACTCTCTCGGGCAATTCGGCCCGCACACGGGCCAGTTGTTGGGTTACCGACATAGAAACGGTGATTTTTGACAGGTAAAGTTACACAAAAAACGGACAACGGCGCAATCAACCGCCGGGATTTTACCCGGCAGCTGCCGGAGCGACCGCCGACGCCCATTTTTTTGCCGTTCCGGAATAGTTTTCTATCTTTACGGGGAAAAACGCTGAACCTATGAAAAAATTCCGAATGTTTCTTGCAGCCGCAGCCCTCGTCGCCTACGCCACGGCGGACGCCTGCACCAACTTCATCATCACGCGCGGCGCCTCGACCGACGGGTCGGTGATGGTCTCCTATGCCGCCGACTCGCACGCCCTCTACGGCGCCCTTTACCACAATGCGGGAGGAAAGCACCTCAAGGGTTCGATCCTGCCCGTTTACGAATGGGACACGGGCCGCTACCTGACCGACATTCCCCAGGTCGAGGAGAGTTATACGACCGTCGGCAACATGAACGAGCACTCGCTCATCATCGGCGAGACGACCTACGGAGGCCGCGAGGAGCTGGCCGACCCGACAGGTCTGATCGACTACGGATCGCTCATCTACATCACGCTGCAGCGCGCCAAAACGGCCCGCGAGGCGATCGCCACGATCGTCGAACTGGCCAACACCTACGGATACGCCTCGAGCGGCGAGTCGTTCTCGATAGCCGACCCCGACGAGGCCTGGATCATGGAGCTCATCGGCAAGGGCTGCAAGCTCGATGCCGAAGGAAAGAACATCCGCAAGGGTATCGTATGGGTCGCACGCCGCATCCCCGACGGCTACGTCTCGGCACACGCCAACCAGGCACGCATTACGCAGTTCCCGTTCGATGATCCCGAAAACTGCCTCTATGCCCCCGATGTGGTGAGCTTTGCCCGCGAGATGGGCTATTTCGAGGGCGATGACGCCGACTTCAGCTTCGCCGACGCCTACTGTCCGGCAGACTTCGGCACGGTGCGCGGCTGCGATGCCCGCGTATGGGCTTTCTTCCGCACGGTGGCCGACGGCATGGAGGCCTACGAAGACTATGCCATGGGCTACAACCTCAAGAACCGCATGCCGCTGTGGGTAAAGCCCCGCACGAAGGTTTCGCCGAAGGTCGTCTTCGACTGCATGCGCGACCACTACGAGGGCACGCCGATGGACATGACGAAGGACCTCGGTGCCGGCGGACACAACTGTCCCTACCGCTGGCGTCCGATGACCTTCGAGGTCGATGGCGTCGAATACCTCAACGAGCGCGCCACGGCCACGCAGCAGACCGGCTTCTGGTTCGTGGCTCAGGCCCGGCCCAACGTCCCGGCCGACATGGGCATCCTCTGGTTCGGCGTGGACGACGCCGCCACGTCGTGCCTGACGCCGATCTTCTGCTCGACGCAGGAGGTTCCCGAATGCTTCCGCGAGGGCAACGGCTCGATGCTGGAGTATTCGCCCACGTCGGCATTCTGGCTCTTCAACCGCGTTACGAACTTCGCCTACATGCGCTACGACATGATCTCGGCCGATATCCGCAAGGTTACCGACGCCTGGGAGAACGGACAGCTCGCCCGGATGGCCGAGATCGACGCCCGGGCCGCCGGATACGACTCGCAGAGTGCCCGCCGCCGCTACCTCACGCGGATAAGCGTCGATAAGGCCCAGGAGCTCTTCGACCGTTGGTCAAAACTCGACAAATATTTGTTAATCAAATATATGGACGGGAACGTCAAGAGCGAGCACGGCGACGTGCTGGCTTACCTCGACAGCGACGCCCCGATGGCCCGCCACTTCGTCGAGAACGGCAACGGACGCCAGATTCCCGACAAGATCCAGTTCCCCGGATACAACGAGAAGTGGAAGCGTGCCGTAGCCGCCGACAACGGGGAGATTCTCAAGGTTCAAAAATAACGGAACGTCATGAAATACGACATCATCATCGTCGGCAGCGGCCCCGGAGGTTATGTGGCCGCCATCCGCGCCGCCCAGCTGGGCCGCAAGGTCGCGCTCGTCGAACGGGCCGAGGCGGGCGGCGTATGCCTCAACTGGGGCTGCATCCCCACCAAGGCGCTGCTCAAGAGCGCCCAGGTTTACAAGTACTGCCGCAATGCCGAGCATTACGGCCTGCACATCGACGGAGAGGTGCAGCCCGACATGGCGAAGATCGTCGCCCGCTCGCGCGAGGTGGCGCAGACCATGTCGCGGGGCGTGCAGTTCCTCCTCAAGAAGAACGCCATCGACTGGATCCAGGGCTTCGGACGCCTCACGGCCCCCGGACGCATCGATGTCGAGGGCACAGAATACGAGGCCGACCACATCATCCTCGCCACGGGCGCACGCCCGCGCGAGCTGCCCGCAATCCCGGTGGACGGCGTGCATGTCATCACCTCGAAGCAGGCGCTGACGCTCGACCGGCTGCCCGAATCGATGATCGTCGTAGGGTCGGGAGCCATCGGCAGCGAGTTCGCCTGGCTCTACGCCACGCTCGGCGTGCGCGTTACCGTCGTCGAGTACCTGCCGCGCATGATGCCCCTCGAGGACGAGGAGGTCTCGAAGACCATGGAGCGCGAATTCCGCAAGCTGCGCGCCGCGGTGCTCACCTCGACCACGGTACGCAGCGTATGCGTTACGCCCGAAGGTCAGTGCGAGGTCGAGATCGAAGGCAAGAAGGGGGTGGAGACCCTCTCGGCCGAAGTCGTTCTCTCGGCCGTGGGCATTCAGGCCAACATCGAGGGAATCGGTATCGAGGAGCTGGGCGTGGAGGTCGAGCGCGGGAAGATCCGTGTCGATGCCTGCTACCGCACCAGCGTGCCGGGCATCTACGCCATCGGCGACATCGTGCCCGGCCCGGCATTGGCGCATGTCGCCTCGGCCGAGGGCATCTGCTGCGTGGAGGCCATCTGCGGGCTGAATCCCGCCCCGGTGGACTACACGACCATTCCGTCGTGCGTCTTTACGCAGCCCGAAGTGGCTTCGGTGGGCATGACCGAACAGCAGGCGCGCGAGCAGGGGATCGAGTACCGCGTGGGACGCTTCCCCTTCACCGCCTCGGGCAAGGCGACGGCCGCCGGAGAGCGGGAGGGCTTCGTGAAGCTGCTCTTCGATGCCGACGAGCGGCTGCTGGGCGCCCACATGGTCGGCGGTTCCGTAACCGAAATGCTCGCCGAGCCGACGCTCGCCCGACGCCTCGGAGCCACGGCCCACGAAATCGCCAGGACGATCCATGCCCATCCGACGATGCACGAAGGGGTCATGGAGGCCGCCGAAGCGGCACTGGGAGCAGCCATACACCTGTAAGACAGAATACAGCAAGACGCAAGAAGGGAGCCTGCCGCATGGCAGGCTCCCTTCTTTTGCATTTCGGGTCAGAAGAGAGGTCCGGAATCCAGGAAACTCCGCCGTTCGAAAATCTCCGACGGATAGCGGATATCGCTCAGAAAGAGTCCCTGGGCAGGAGCTCCGGCACTCGAGCGCGAAAGGTCGCGGCTCTCGATGATCGCACGGAACTCCTCGGGCGTATAGCGGCCGCGGCCCACATCGACCAGCGTGCCGACGATCGCGCGGACCATGTTGCGCAGGAATCGGTCGGCACGGATCCGGAAGCGGAGCACGTCGCCGGATTCGGCGGACCATCCGGCCTCGTAGATGCGGCAGATATTGGTCCGGTTGTTCGAGTTGAGCTTGGCGAAGGAAGTGAAGTCCCTAAACTCCGTGAGCATGGCTGCCGCCCGGTTCATCCGTTCGAGGTCGAGCGGCACATAGTACTGCCACGACAGGAGGCGCGTAAAGGGATTCTTGCGCGTCTCGATCCGGTAGGTATACTCCCGCTCGCGGGCGTCGAACCGGGCATGGGCCCCCTCGGCGACAGGCGTAAGTCCGCCGACCGAAATATCGTCCGGAAGCAGGAAATTGAGTTTGTAGAGCGTCTGCGCGGGATCCGCTACAGGTTGCCGCACGTCGAAATGCGCCACATAGTAGGAGGCGTTCACCCCCGTATCGGTACGCCCGGCACCGGTTACCTCGACCGGCTCGCGCAGCAGCGTCGTGAGGGCCCGTTCGAGGGTCTGCTGCACCGACGGCTGGTCGGGCTGCCGCTGCCAGCCGCAGTAGGCGGCACCGAGATAGCGGAGTTCGAGAAAGTAGCGCATCGGCGGATCAAAGTCGTTCCATACGGGCCTCGGGCGAGACGTCGAGCGACGAGAACTCACCCTGCTTGTAACGGTAGTATCCCGCCATGGCGATCATGGCGGCGTTGTCGGTCGTGAACTTGAACTCGGGCAGGAAGGTCCGCCAGCCGCGGCGACGGCCCGCCTCGACGATACCGTTGCGCAGGCCCGAGTTGGCCGAGACACCTCCGGCAATGGCAATGTCGCGGATGCCCGTATCCTTCGAGGCGCGGACGAGCTTGTCGAGCAGGATCTCCACGATGGTGCCCTGCAGCGAGGCGCAGAGGTCCGCCTTGTGCTCCTCGATGAAGTTCGGATCATCGGCTACGGCATCCCGCAGCGTATAGAGGAACGAGGTCTTCAGTCCCGAGAAGGAGTAGTCGTAGCCATCGACATGGGGATGGGCGAAACGGAACGCCTTCGGATCCCCCTCCTTGGCCAGGCGGTCGATCACCGGGCCGCCCGGATAGGGGAGTCCCATCACCTTGGCGCACTTGTCGAAAGCCTCGCCCGCGGCATCGTCGATCGTCGTACCGATGATCTCCATCCGCGTGGGGGCGTCCACCCGCACGATCTGCGTATGGCCGCCGCTCACCAGCAGGCACAGGAACGGAAAATCGGGGTGGGGGAGCTGCCGGTCCGGAAGGTCGATGAAGTGCGAGAGGATGTGTCCCTGTAGGTGGTTCACCTCGACCATCGGGATGTTGCGCGCGATCGAGAGCCCCTTGGTGAACGACACACCCACGAGCAGCGAGCCGACCAGTCCGGGACCCCGCGTGAAGGCGATGGCATCCAGGTCGTCGGCCGTGATGCCGGCCTCCTTGAGCGCCGTATCCACGACGGGAATGATGTTCTGCTGGTGTGCCCGCGATGCCAGTTCGGGGATCACGCCGCCGTACTTGACATGCACGGCCTGCGAGGCAATGACGTTCGACAACAGCACGTTGCCGCGGAGCACGGCCGCAGAGGTGTCGTCGCACGAGGATTCGATGCCGAGAATTGTAATATCCATCCGGTTTTTTGCGTATTATCTTAACTATTTTCGTTAAATTTGCAGGATTATATCGTAATCCGTTTGCGCAAAGTTATAAAAATATCGGGAAAGGTGTTATCCGCAGCGATTTTGTTGCTGATAATCCTGCCTGTGGGCCTCTCGCTGCTGCTCGACATCCCCGCCGTACAGAACTATGCGGTGCGCCGTGTCGCAGAGGCCGTCTCGCGCAAGCTGGGAACGACCGTACGGGTCGGAAGGGTCGATATCGGGCTCTTCTCGAAGATCCGTGTCGATGAATTCTATGTCGCAGACTACAACCGCGATACGCTCATCTACATCGGCCGGTTAGACACCTACATCACGCGTTTCGG
The DNA here is from genome assembly GCA_019119615.1 of Candidatus Alistipes stercoravium. Classification (GTDB taxonomy): domain Bacteria; phylum Bacteroidota; class Bacteroidia; order Bacteroidales; family Rikenellaceae; genus Alistipes; species Alistipes stercoravium. The sequence goes on from DWWQ01000047.1 coordinate 17,982, forward strand.
GATCTTCGGCGGCGGCCTCGAAATGCGCTGCGGCAAGATCGCCGATGCCAAACTGCACCTGCACCAGATGCCCGACGGCGAGATGAACATCCGCCAGATCGTCATGCGCCTCACGAACCCCGACCGGGAACGCAAGGGAGAGTTCCGCCTCACACTCAAGAGCGCCTCGATCCGGAACATGGAGATCTGCATCGACCGTACGGAACACCGCGACCGCGAATACGGAATCGACTTCTCGCACCTGCATCTGACAGACCTCAACGCACGGGTCCGGGACTTTACCATCGACGGACAGGCGATCTACACCTCGATCGAGGAGCTCTCGGCACGCGAGCGCAGCGGATTCGAACTGGAACGTTTTGCCGGCCGGTTCTACCTCACGCAGGGATGCATGGGATTCGAGCAGGTCGAGATCGAAACCCCGCAGTCAAAGGTCATAATCCCCTATATCTCGCTGGCAGGGAACTCCTGGGCCGAGTACAAGGATTTCCTCGGTGAGGTGCGCATCGACGCCGCCCTGCGCAACACGGTGCTCTCGACCGACGACATCGCCTACTTCGCACCCCGGCTGCGCGACTGGCACCTGACCTTCCGCGATGCGGAGCTCTCGGTCGCCGGCGTCGTCGCCGACTTCGAGGCCTCGATCCACAGCCTCCGCATCGGCGACGGCACGACCCTCACGGCCAAAGCCACGGTCGCAGGCCTGCCCGACATCCGCCGGACCCGTTTCAACCTGGAGATCCCCGAACTGCGGACCTCGGCAACGGCGGCGAACGATCTGGCCCGGAGCATCGCCCGCAAGGAGCTGCCGGCATCCGCAACCGGGATTCTCGAAAACGCCGGAACGATCGGACTCAACGCCCGGTTCGAAGGATCCCTCTCCTCGTTCAACCTGCAGTTCAACACCTCGCTGCAGCAGGGCGATCTGACCGGAAGTTTCGAAATGCAGGCCCAAAGCGAGGGGCGCAATGCGTTCCGCGGAGAGCTCTCGACCCGCGACCTGCGGCTCGGGGAGCTTACCGGACGTCGGGACCTGCTGGGCAACGCGACCGTTACGGCAAGCATCGACGGTGTCATGGGACGCGGATATGCCGATGCGAAGGTAAACGGCCGCATCGAACGGTTCGGGCTTTACGGATATGTCTACGATGCGCTGCAGCTCGACGGACGGCTGCACAACCGGGGATTCAACGGCCGCATCGCGGCACACGATCCGAATCTCGATTTCGACTTCTTCGGGCTGGTGGACCTGAACGACTCGATCCCGAACTACGACTTCACGATGCACCTCAACCATGCCGATCTGGCGCGGCTGCACATCAACCGCCGCGACTCGATCTCGCAACTCTCGGCACGCATCGTCGCCAAAGCCGGAGGCCGCTCGCTCGATGACCTGAACGGCCGCATCCAGATCGCCGACGCCCGTTACCGTTACAACGACAAGGAGATTCACGCCTCGAACGCCACGATCTCGGGACGCAACTCCGCGGACAGCAAACTCGTGGAGCTGAAATCGGACTTCGCCGACGCCACCTTCCGCTCGAAAACCAGCTACCGCACCGTTTTCGAATACCTGCGGCGCAGCGCCCACCGTTACCTGCCCCTGCTGCGCGACAAAAACCCCGAAAAAAAGGAACGCCGGGTCGTGGAGGCCGTGGCCGACGACTATTCGCTTCTCTCGATCGACATCCGCAACATCAACCCCGTGGCCGATGCCATCGTCCCGGGACTGCAGATTGCCGACGGCTCGTCGCTCAAGCTGCTCTTCAACCCGGCCAGCGACCAGCTCTCGCTGCGCGCCGCCTCGGAATACGTCGAACGCCGCCGCATGCTGGCCACACGGCTGAACATCAACGCCTCGAACCGCGGCGATTCGCTCACGGTATACGCCTCGGCCGAAGACCTCTACGCCGGGGTGCTGCACCTGCCGCACCTCTCGGTAACCGGAGGCGCCAAACAGGGAAAGGTCCAACTCTCGACGGGATTCACCGACACCGTAAGCAAAGCCTCCGGCCTGATCGGCATCCGCGCCGGAATCCTGCCCGAACGGGACAGCACGGGGCGTATGGTCGATCTGCACATTCTTCCGTCGCACCTCACACGCGGCGACATGACCTGGCAGATCATCGCCCGCAAGATACTCATAGACACGGCACGGGTGTCCATCGACCGCTTCTTCGTCATGAACGACGAACAGGAGCTGCGCATCGACGGCGTCGCCTCGCGCAGCCGCGAGGATTCCGTAACGCTGCGCCTGCGCGACTTCGACCTGCGGACCTTCACGCAGATCGCCGAACGCATGGGATACGAAATCGACGGACGTACGAACGGAAAAGCCACGATGAAATCGGTTCTCCAGGGTGCGGAAATTTCGGCCAACATCCTCATCGACAGCATCGCGGTCAATGGAATCCAGGCCCCGCCCCTGCGCCTGACCTCCCGGTGGGATTTCGCCCGCAACCGTGCAGGCATCGTCATCTCCGATCCGGAGCAGCGCAACACCTTCGTCCAAGGCTTCTACGCCCCGGACCGGCGACGTTACTACGCCCGGCTGACGGCCGACGGCATCAGCATGGGGCTACTCGACCCGCTGCTTTCGGGCGTCATCTCCTCGACTTCGGGAAGTGCCGCCGCCGACCTCACGCTCCAGGGACAGGGCCGCGACGCAGAACTTTCGGGCGAGGTCCGCGTAAAGGGGCTCCGCACAACGGTCGATTACACGAACGTCAGCTACTCGATGCCCGAAGCGCTGCTCTCGGTCGGTGAAAACCGCTTCCGCGCCGTCGATGTTCCGCTCTTCGACCCCGAAGGAAACCGCGGAAAATTCAACCTCGACCTCAACCTCGAGCACCTCTCGAACATCACGTTCGATGTCCGCGTGGCCCCGCAGCAGATGCTCGTCCTGAATACCTCCGAAGAGGACAACGACCTCTTCTACGGCAAGGTACATGCTACGGGCGACGCCCGCATCACGGGACGCAAGGGGGTCGTGAACATGGAGATCGCAGCCTCGACGGACAACAATTCGGACTTTTTCCTCCCGCTTTCGGGCAAGTCGAACATCTCGAACGCCGATTTCGTGATCTTCGAAAAGCCCGCACGCACCGACTCCCTCGATGCCGTGGCCCGGCGGAAACTCTCCTTCGAGAGACGCCACCGCCAGCGCCAGACCGCCGCCAGCCGCATGAACATCGGCCTGGCGCTCGACGTGCGCCCGAATGCCAACGTCGAGCTGACCCTCGCGGGAAACACCCTGAAGGCCAAAGGCTCCGGCGCCCTGAATCTCCAGATCAACCCCAGCGCCAACATCTTCGAGATCTACGGCGACTACACGCTTTCCGAGGGCAGCTTCCTGCTCTCGCTGCAGAACATCATCAGCAAACGTTTTTCGATCGAAAACGGCTCCTCGATCCAGTGGACCGGCGCCCCGATGGACGCCCGGCTCGACATCGACGCCGTCTACAAGCTCAAGGCCTCGCTGCAGCCCCTGCTGCAGGGCACGACCGACAACCTCGGCGGCAACCGCTCGGTACCCGTGGAGTGCGTCATCCACCTCGGAGACCGTCTCTCGAATCCGACCATCGCCTTCGACGTCCGCGTCCCGGGCTCCGACCCCGAGACGCAGACCGTCATCGCCAACGCGCTCTCGACCCCCGAGACGGTCGATACGCAGTTCGCCTACCTGCTGCTCTTCAACAGCTTCATGGCCGAGAGTTCCTCGCTGGCATCCTCCAACATCGGAAGCTCCGTATCGGCCGCCACGGGCATGGATTTCCTCTCGAACATGGTCAGCGGCTGGTTCTCCTCGCTGGGCTACGACTTCAAGATCGGATACCGCCCCCGCTCCGAACAGACGAGCGACGAGGTGGACTTCGGCATCTCGAAGAGCCTCGTGAACGACCGGTTGCTGGTCGAAGTCGAAGGCAACTACCTGATCGACAACAAGCAGGCGATCAACAGCTCGATGTCCAACTTCATGGGCGAGGCCTACATCACCTACCTGATCGATCCGGCCGGCACGCTCAAGCTGAAAGCCTTCACGCAGACGATCGACCGCTTCGACGAGAACCAGGGTCTTCAGGAGACGGGCATCGGCATCTACTTCAAGGAGGATTTCGACAACCTGCGCGATCTGAAGGAACGCATCAAGGCGCGCTTCACGAACAAGACCCGGAAGGCACGACGCGAGGCGCGGCATGAAGCGCGGCGCCAGGCACGCGCCGAGGGAGCGGCCCGCCACCCATACGACAGCGACGAAATGGAGGAGCGCGACGAGATGAATCCGCCCGAAGACATGGAGTTCGTCTCCTGGGTGCCGGATCTCCGCCCCGGCACGGGTTTCGTACCGGGCCCGGCAAACGGCATGCCGCCGGCAGCGGCAATACCGACGGGGGAGTGGGCCGCGTTGGCCGGAAAAACCGCCACGGAATGCAAGACAACCGACAAATAACAATTCAATCAATAAAAACAAACACGTTTAAACTATGATGACTTTTTTGCAGACCGCCGTTGAGACCGCGGTCGTAAGTGAGGAGACCCGTATGGGATTGTGGACCCTGTTTGTCAAGGGCGGCTGGCTGATGTGGCCCCTGCTGGCGCTGGGAGGCGTTACGATCTTTATCTTCGTCGAACGATTCCTGGCCATCCGAAAGGCTTCGGTGCTGGACATGAACTTCATGAACCGCATCCGCGACTACATCTCCGACGGCAAGATCTCCACGGCCGTGAACCTCTGCCGCAAGACCGACACGCCGATCGCCCGCATGATCGAGAAGGGCATCGAGCGCATCGGACGCCCGATGGGCGACATCCAGGCCGCCATCGAAAATGTCGCCAACCTCGAGGTGTCGAAACTCGAAAACGGACTCCCGTTCCTGGCAACGATCGCCGGCGGCGCCCCGATGATCGGTTTCCTCGGCACGGTGCTCGGTATGGTGCAAACCTTCATGGACATGTCCGCCGCAGGCGGCACGGTCGATCTCGGTCTGCTGGCCAGCGGTATGTATGTGGCCATGGTTACGACCGTCGGCGGTCTGATCGTCGGCATCCCGGCCTACTTCGGCTACAACTACCTCGTGGCACGCATCGAGAAGCTCGTTTTCCAGATGGAAGCCAACTCGATCGCCTTCATGGATATCCTCAATCAACCCGTTCAAAAATAAGTAAGCCATGGCAATCAAACACGGATCGAAAGTCGATAAGTCGTTTTCGGCCTCGTCCATGACCGACCTGATGTTCCTGCTGCTGCTGTTCCTGCTCATCGCCACGACGCTGATCAACCCCAACGCCCTGAAGCTGATGCTCCCCAAGAGCTCGAACCAGCTCAAGGACAAGGCGCTGACCACCGTCTCGATTCAGGATGCGGGGCACGGAAAATACCGCTACTACGTCGAAATGCAGGAGGTGGGATCCATCGACGGCGTGGAGCGCACGCTCAAGACGCGTCTCGAAGGACAGGAGGAGCCCACCGTCTCGCTGCACTGCGACAAGACGGTGGCCGTGGACGAGGTGGTCAAGGTGATGAACGTCGCCAAGGACAACAACTACAAGCTGATCCTCGCAACCACCCCGCGATAAACCGGTAAAAAGATTCAATCATGCAATATTACGATCCGAACGATAAGTCTCCGCGCAGGTGGGCGATGATCGCGGCAGGTGTTTATGCGCTCCTGTTCGCCGGATCGTTCGCCTTCGTGTCGTTCGACTTCTCCCCCGAGGAGGAGCGTCCCGGCGACATGATCCTCGTGGACTTCACCGAACCGCCGGTTCCCGAGCGGCCGAAGCCGCCCGTGAAGACGAGCGTCGAACCCCGCGTGCATGACGTCGCGGATCCCGAGGAGCAGACGGCGCAGGTCGCCGGAAAGGACGAGGTTACGCAGACGCCCAATCCGAAGGCACTGTTCAAGATGAACAAGAGCGGCGCCGACGAACCCGAGAATGCCGGAAATCCCCACGCCCCCGAGGGCGAGGACAAGGCTTCGGGAACCGGGCCGGGGCTGAATCCCGACGGGCTGGACCAGCTCGACAAGGGGCTTCAGGGACGCGGTCTGATCGGCAACCTGCCCAAACCCGCCTATCCGGGCAACAAGAGCGGCAAGGTCGTCATCCGCGTAACGGTCGATGCCACCGGAAAGGTTACGAGCGCCACGTTCGAGCCCAAAGGCTCCACGGAGAGCGATCCGGCCCTGGTTTCGGCGGCCATCACGGCGGCCCGCAAGGCCCGCTTCACGGAGAGCCGCGCCGCGGTGCAGGGAGGAACGATCACCTATATCTTCCGGATGGAATGACCCCGGAATCCGGAGATGCGGCCCGCCGCATTATCTCCGGAAAGAAGAACCGAGATACTACGAAACAATGAGAAAATTTGCACTGTTGTTGCTGCTGCTGGCCGGCGGCGCGGCTCTCCGGGCGGAAGGCCGGGAGAGCCGTGAATCCGGGGAAACGCTGCAGGCCGGGAAGGCTCTTCTGAAGCTGGACCACACCTCGCATGATTTCGGGGAGGTACCCCGCAAGGGCGGGGACATCGAGCATGCGTTCCCCTTCGAAAACGACGGCGACGCTCCGCTGGTCATCGTGCGGGCGCAGACCTCCTGCACCTGCCTGAAGGTCAGCTATCCGAAACGGCCCGTGGCTCCCGGAGCCTCGGATACGATCCGCATCGTCTACGAGCCCCACAAGAGCGAGCCGGGGTCGTTCAACAAGCTGGTGCAGATCTTCTCGAATGCCGAAAACGGCCGGGAGATCCTCACCGTACAGGGTTTCTCGATCGACGAGGAGGCCGCAAAGGTCAAAATCAAGCGAGACAAGACGAAAATAAAGAACTGACATGGCAATACTCTTTTCCAACGCCACGCTGCTGCCGATGACCGCATCGGCCGGCCAGGCGCAGACGTTTACCGGATCGGTGGGTGTCGAGGGCGACCGCATCGCCTTCATCTCCGCCGCAGAGGCCGATGCGGAGGCCTTCCGGCAGGCCCATCCCGGGCTGCGCGAAATCGACTGCCGCGGACGGCTCGTCATGCCCGGCCTGATCAACACGCACTGCCATGCGGCCATGAGCCTGCAGCGCAGCCTGGCGGACGACATTCCGCTGATGAAGTGGCTCAACGAGCATATCTGGCCCTTTGAGGCGCGGCAGACTCCCGAGGATGTGGCGCTCGGCATGGAACTCGGCATCATCGAGATGCTGCTGGGCGGCATCACCTCCTTTGTGGACATGTACTACCACCAGAACCGGTGCGTACCGGTCGTGGAACGGTTGGGAATCCGCGCCGTACTGGGCTGCAACTACTTCGACAGCAATATCGACGAGGTCTTCACGGAACTGGAGGAGGCCGCAGGCCGCGCCGCCTCGTGCGACCGCGTCCGCATCGCCGCGGCGCCGCACTCGCCCTACACCGTATCGTCGGAGAACCTCACACGCGGACTCCGCGAGGCCGAACGGCTCGACCTGCTGCTTATGACCCATATCGCGGAAACGCAGGACGAAATACGCATCATCCGCGAACGGTTCAATGCGACGCCCGTCGAATACCTCGACCGGCTGGGGCTGCTCGGACCGAAGACCATCGGGGCACACTGCGTGCACGTTACAGCCGAGGATATCGCCACGATGGCAGCCCGAGGCATCACGGTCTCGCACAACCCGCAGAGCAACATGAAGATTTCGAGTGGGGTAGCACCCGTAAGGGAGATGCTCCGGGCCGGAATCCGCGTTACGGTGGCCACCGACGGGTGCTGTTCGAACAACGACCTGGATCTGTGGGAGGAGCTGCGCACGGCGGCCCTGCTGCAGAAATCCGCCACGGGCGATCCGACGGCCCTGCCGGCTCTGGAGGCGCTGCGCATGGCCACGGCCAACGGAGCCCGCGCCATGGGGTATGCCGACGGCGAGCTGGGCGTTCTGCGGCCGGGAGCACTGGCCGACATGATCGTCATCGACCTGCAGCGTCCCCACCTGCAGCCGATGAACGACGTTGTCTCGAACCTGGTCTACTGCGGCAAGGCCGCAGACGTCGAGACGGTGATGGTCGGCGGGCGGATCGTGGTCGAGAACCGCCGCATTGCGGGCGTCGATCTCGGCGATCTCTATGCCCGGGCCACGGAGGCCGTACGGCGGATCCGGAGCGGCAAATAGGGCGGGTGCATCCTGCAAAAACCGGCGGCGGACGGAAACGCATCACGAAAATGCGGCTCCGTCCGCCGCATTTTCATGCCCGGGGATTTGCTTTTTCCGGCGTTTTTGCGTAACTTGGGAAAGCCTAAAACCGCATCCCATGAAAAGTCTGATTCTACTGCTCGCCTGCCTGCTGCCGCTGGGTGCGACGGCACAGACGCATGCCGTTTCCGGAACGGTAACCACCGAGGAGTCCGGCGAACCGCTGGCACACTGCTCGATACGCGTCAAGCACACCGACCGCCACACAAAAACCGACAAAAAGGGCCGCTATACGATCCAGGCGGCAGCCACCGATACGCTCCGCTTCGCCATGTTGGGATACGACACCGTCGAGGAGGCCGTCGGCGACCGCACGCGGATCAACGTTGCCCTGCATCCGATATTCGAGGTTTTCGAAGAGGAGGAAAAACCCGTCGCATCTGCATACTTGACACGGATGGCGGGCATCGTAACGACCGAACGACCCGTGAAACTCTCCGGCGAGGAGTATGCCGGCTATGAAGAAAACCGGTTCCGTTCGGCGCTGCACGAGCCGCTCTCGACCTTCGCGCTCGAGGCCGACGGCGCCTCCTATGCCAACTGCCGCCGCATCCTCGCCTCGGGGCGCGCCCCCGAAAAGGACGCCGTGCGCATCGAGGAGTTCCTCAACTATTTCGGCTACGACTATCCCGCACCCGAAGGAGAGGCGCCGCTGTCGCTCCTGGTCGAGGCGGGCCCCTGCCCGTGGGACGCTGCACACCGTCTGGTCCGCATCGGGCTGAAGGCCCGCGAAGTGGCCGGTGCGGAGCTGCCGCCTTCGCATTTCGTCTATCTGATCGATGTTTCGGGATCGATGTACCGGACCCTTCCGCTGGTGAAGGCCTCGATGAAGATGCTCACGGACAACCTCCGTGCCGAGGACCGCGTCTCGATCGTAACCTATGCCGACGGGGCGCAGGTGCGCGCCCAAAACATCCCGGGCAATGAACGCCGGCGGATCAAGGATCTGATCGACGAACTGGAGGCCGGAGGATCGACCGCCGGAGGCGCCGGGCTCGAGAAAGCCTATGAGATTGCCCGGAAATACCGGATTGCGAAGGGCAACAACCGCGTTATCCTCTGCTCGGACGGCGACTTCAACGTCGGCCCCTCGTCGGACAAGGAGATGAAGGCGTTGATCGAACGGCAGCGCAAGCTCTCTGCGGCACAGCTGTCGGTCATCGGGTTCGGAATGGGCAACTACAAGGACAGCAAGATGCAGCTCATGGCCGAACACGGAGACGGAAACTACGCCTATGTCGATGACCTGCGCGAGGCGGCGAAGGTCCTCTTCGGGGAGTTCGGCGCCACGGCCTGGGCCGCGGCCCGCGACGCGAAGATGCAGGTGGAGTTCAACCCCGCGACGGTAGCCTCCTACCGGCTGATCGGTTACGAAAGCCGCCTGTTGGAGACCAAGGATTTCAACGACGACCGCAAGGATGGCGGGGAGATCGGCGCCGGACACTGCGTTACGGCGCTCTACGAGCTTATACCCGTAGGCGCCGAGGAGCATCCGGCCGGCTCGGTGGATGCGCTGCGTTATCAGGGGCGTCAGGGCACGCCCGTGGTTACGATCCCCTCGGCCGAAGCGCTGGCCGTGAAGGTCCGCTACAAGCTCCCGGGCGAGGAGCGCAGCCGCATGATCCAGGCGGAACTCATCGACTCCGGCACGGAGGAGCTGACGGGCGATTTTGCCTTTGCGGCGGCCGTGGCCATGTACGGGGAGCTGCTCCGGTTGTCGGACTTCCGCGGCACGGCGACCTGGGACGAGGTGATCCGTCTGGCACAACCCGGCCTCGCGAATGATCCCGAAGGCTACCGGCGCGAATTCATCGACCTGGTGCGCGTGGCACAGGCCGTGTGCGGCGACGACTACTGCTTGCAGCCCGGGGAGTCGAAAGCGGCGGGGGAGTAAGCATCTCCCAAAAGCGGATAAATAAGCGGGATGCACCTTCGAAAGGATGCGTCCCGCTTCTTATCGGGCGTCTGCATGGCCGGCACCGTCCGGAGCAGGCTTACCGCCGCCGGAGGTAGACCGTTGCCGTGCGCGAGGTGTTGTAGATTCGGATGCGGGGATACTTCTTCCCGTCGTCGCCGGAAACGTTGAACGAGAAGTGTTCGGAATCCATCGCCTGCCGCTCCTGTCCGCCGAAACGCCGCTCGTCGGTCGAAAGCACCGGAACATACTTGCCCGGAGCCTGCACAGGAAGCTCGTAGTCGGGAATCGAGGCCGTGGGATGCCAGTTGAAGACAAACAGCAGGCGGCCGTGCGAGAAGACCATCGTCTTGTTATGCTCGTCCATGAGCAGGTTGTAGGGATAGCCGTCGGCGAGCACCTTGTATTTGCGCACGAGGCGGATCATCGCCCGGTCGAAATCCCCGAGCCACGAATAGCGCAGCAGGCCGTTGCGCGAGAGCGACCACTGGCGCCGTGCATGGGCATAGCTCCAGCCGTTGCCCTCGCGCGGGAAGTCGATCCACTCGGGATGGCCGAATTCGTTGCCCATGAAGTTGAGATAGGCCTCGCCGCCCGTGGAGATCGTCATCAGCCGGATCATCTTGTGGAGCGCCATGCCGCGGTCGATCACCAGATTCTCCGACGCCCGGTCCATGTGGAAATACATCTCCTTGTCCATCAACCGGAAGGCGATGGTCTTGTCGCCCACGAGCGCCTGGTCGTGCGATTCGGCATAGGCCACGGTCTTCACACCCGGCAGGCGGTCGGTCATCACCGACCACATCTCCCAGATGTTCCAATCCTCGTCGGGAATCTCCTTGAGCAGCCGGATCCAGAAGTCGGGAATGGCCATGCCCAGGCGGTAGTCGAAGCCGATGCCGCCGTCGTCGATCGGGATGCACATGCCCGGCATGCCGCTCACATCCTCGGCAATCGTTACGGCCGACGGCCGGAAGTCGTGGATGAGGCGGTTGGCAAGGGTCAGGTAGTCGAGGGCGTCCTCATTGACCCCGGCATCGAAATAGCGGTCGCGGCTGTCGAAATCGACATAGCCGTGGTGATGGTAGATCATCGAGGTTACGCCGTCGAAGCGGAAGCCGTCGAAATGGAACTCGTCGAGCCAGTACTTGATGTTCGAGAGCAGGAAGTGCTGCACCTCGCCCTTGCCGTAGTCGAAGAGTTTCGAATCCCAGTAGGGCTGGTTGCCCGCCTCGCCCGGCCGCGAATAGAGGTGGTCCGTGCCGTCGAGTTCGTTGATTCCCTCGTTCAGGTTCTTCACATAGTGGGCGTGCACGAGGTCCATGATGACCGCCAGGCCCAGCTCGTGTGCCCGCCGCACGAGCTCCTTGAGCTCCTCGGGCGTGCCGCAGCGCGACGTCGGGGCGAAGAAACTCGAGACGTGGTAGCCGAACGAGCCGTAGTAGGGGTGTTCGGCAATGGCCATGAGCTGCACGGCGTTGTAGCCGTCGCGCTTGATGATCGGCAGGATCTTTTCGGTAAACTCCCGGTAAGTGCCGACCCCCTCGCGCTCCTGGGCCATGCCCACATGCGCCTCATAGATCAGCAGACTCCCGACCTGCGAGGCGTCGAAGTCATCGCCCCGCCAGTCGAACGGCTCGGCCGGCGCCCAGAACTGCGCCGTGTAGTCCTTCGTCGCATCGTCCTGGACCACGCGCCGCGCATAAGCCGGAATGCGGTCATGCCAGCCGTTGCCGCCGTGGACGTGGATCTTGTAGAGCGAACCGTGCGTCAGACGGTCGCGGTACATCGCCGCCGGGAAAAAGGCGCTCCAGACCCCCGAAGCATCCTTCTGCATGCGGATCTCGGTGCGCTGCCAGTTGTTGAAATCCCCGAAAACATAGACATCCTCCGCTCCCGGCAGCCACTCACGCAGCCACCAGCCGTCGAGCAGCTCGTCCCTCTGCCAGCCGAAATAACGGTATCCGTTGGCATAATCGACGAGCGTCCCCGACGAGCGGCGGATCGCCCCGAGTTTCTCAAGATAACGCGCATGGCGGCGTTCGATCGCTTCGGCGGCGGGACGAAGCCATTCGTCGTGCGCGACGATGGGCAACAGATCGGTATTTTTCTCCATAGGACGGGATATATGCGGTTTTATACAAATATACGGAAAATTTTGTTATCTTTGTCTCCAAACTTTCATTTAACCCCCACAATTATGTTCAAAGGACAACCCAAAGGTCTGTATGCCCTCTCGCTGGCCAACACGGGCGAGCGTTTCGGCTACTACACCATGCTTGCGATCTTCACCCTGTTTCTGCAGGCGAAATTCGGCTACACGGAGGCCGTAACCACCCAGATTTACGGCATCTTCCTCGCCGCCGTCTACTTCATGCCCTTCTTCGGCGGCATCCTGGCCGACAAGTTCGGATTCGGACGGATGGTTACGCTCGGCATCTTCGTCATGTTCGGCGGATACGCCCTGCTGTCCATACCTACGGGAACGGGATTTGCAGCCCAGGCCCTGATGTTCCTGGCCCTGGCCCTGATCGCCTGCGGCACGGGTCTCTTCAAGGGGAATCTCCAGGTCATGGTCGGCAACCTGTACGATGATCCGGCCTATGCGGCCAAGCGCGACAGCGCCTTCTCGATCTTCTACATGGCCATCAACATCGGCGCCATGTTCGCCCCCTCGATGGCCACCTGGATCACCAACCACTTCCTCGCACAGGACGGGCTGATCTACAACGGTCAGATCCCCGCTCTGGCCCACCAGTACCTCGAGCTGGGCGCCAACATGCCCGCCGAACCGCTGGCCGAGCTGCAGCGCCTCGCCGCAGCCGTCGGCGGAAACGCCGCAGACCTGGCGGCCTTCTCGTCGCACTACATCGAGAAGCTCTCCTCGGCCTACAACATGGGATTCGCCGTGGCCTGCGTCTCGCTGATCGTCTCCTATATCATCTACATCGCCTTCCGCAAGACCTTCAAGCACGCCGACGTAACGGCCCAGCAGCAGGCCGCCAGCGGTAGCGCCGCACAGGTCGAGCTGACCCCCGCGCAGACCAAGTCGCGCATTACGGCCCTCATGCTCGTATTCGCCGTGGTGATCTTCTTCTGGATGGCCTTCCACCAGAACGGTTCGACGATGACCTTCTTCGCCCGCGACTATACGACCTCCGAGGCTACCGGAATCACCCGCATGGCCTTCGACATCCTGAACCTCGTACTGGTACTCGTCGTCGTTTACGGTCTGGTAGGTCTCTTCCAGTCGGAAAAGAGCCGCGGCAAGCTCATCAGCGCCGCAGCCGTCGTCGCAGCCCTCGCGGCCCTCTACTACCGCTGGACCGTAACGCCCGACCCGGTACATATCCTGCCGCAGGTATTCCAGCAGTTCAACCCCTTCTACGTCGTGGCACTCACGCCGCTGTCGGTGGCCCTCTTCGCTTCGCTCGCCCGCAAGGGCAAGGAGCCCTCGGCGCCTCGCAAGATCGGCATGGGCATGGTGATCGCCGCCCTGGGATTCCTCATTCTCACGATCGGATCGTTCGGCCTGATGTCGCCCACAGAGGTCAAGGCCGCAGGTGCCAGCGACACCTTCGTCTCGCAGAACTGGCTCATCTCGACCTATCTCGTGCTGACCTTCGCCGAACTGCTCCTTTCGCCCATGGGTATCTCCTTCGTATCGAAGGTGGCGCCCCCGAAGTACAAGGGTATGATGATGGGATGCTGGTTCGCCGCAACGGCCGTGGGCAACTACGCCACCTCGCTCATCGGATATCTCTGGGGCAGCGGAATGGCCCTCTGGATGGTTTGGAGCGTGCTGATCGTGCTCTGTCTGCTCTCGGCGCTCTTCATCTTCTCGATCATGAAGAAACTCGAGAACGCCACGGCCGCCTGACCCGCAGCAGGGTAGAGCAACCGCCCGGAAAAACCTCCGCCGCAAGGTATTGCGGCGGAGATTTTTTTGCCGGATATACGGAAACGTCGTTCCAAAAGTGCGAAAAACAACGGTATTACACGGTTTTTGCATATATTTTCCGTATATTTGTTTAATAATCCGTCATCATCATGACGTCCAAAAAACATATCGCAGAACGCGCCATGCAAATGTTCTCCGCCCGAGGATTCAAATCGGTGCGCATGGACGACATCGCCCAACAACTGGGCGTCTCGAAACGCTCGCTCTACGAACTCTTCGGCGACAAGGAGGGGCTGCTCTATGAAACGATTATCGACTATTTCGAGGGTATCCACCGCCGGCAGATCGACCTGTGCGCCGGAGCTGCGGATGTGCTTGAAAAGCTTTTCATCGTGCTCAACGACATTCTGGAACGCTCGGAGCAGGTCGGAAGGATGATGACCGACCTGAAACGATCCTATCCCGCCGTACACGACCGGCTGATCCAGGAAGGAGCCGCCCGCAACCGCGAGAAACTGCGGGCCATGTTGCGCGAGGGGATCGACGGAGGACTTTTCATCGACAACTTCCATATCGACCTGGCCATATCGGTGCTCTACTACTCGGCTTCGGCCATAACGCATCACGGGCTGACACCGCCCGAGGGCATCTCCGAACGAAAGGCCTTCATGCAGATCGCCAGCACCTTCTTCCGGGGTATCGCAACCGCCGAGGGGCTGCAGCTCGTGGACCGATACCGGCTCCGGTACGAGTTCCGCGAGGAGTGAAAACATATCCGGAAACCCGCATCCCGTCATGGACCAACCGAAACTCGAACGCCTGCTGCGGCTGATGAAAATGCTCACGGCCAACACGACCTACAACGTCGATCAACTGGCCGAACGGCTCGACATGTCGCGCCGCACGGTCTACCGTTACATCGACACCTTCCGCGAGGCGGGATTCGTCATCAAGAAGACGGGCGACTGCATCCGCATCGACAAGCAGTCGCCGCATTTCCGCGACATTTCGCAGCTGGTGCACTTCACCGAGGAGGAGGCCATGATCCTGAAGAGCGCCATCGAAAATATCGACGACACGAACCTGCTGAAGCAGAACCTCAAACGCAAGCTCTACTCGGTCTACGACAACAAGGTGCTGGCCGACACGGTCGTCCGCGGCAAGAACGCCCCGAATATCCGCCGCCTGGTCGAAGCCATCGAGCAGCAGCGGCAGGTCATCCTGCACGGATACCGCTCGGCACACGGCGGCGAGGTCCGCGACCGCCGGGTAGAGCCCTTCGCCTTCACGACAAACTATGTGCAGGTGTGGTGCTACGACCCCGAAAGCGGCACGTCGAAACTCTTCAAGACCGCCCGCATCGGCAGTGTCGAGACGACCGATATCCCCTGGGAGCATCCCGAAGCACACCGCGAAGGGTTCATCGACGCCTTCCGCATGCACGGCGAACGGCGTATCCGCGTCCGGCTCGAGCTGGGGCTGCTCGCCTCGAACCTTCTCTGCGAGGAGTATCCGCTGGCCGAACGCGACCTCAAGCCGATCCGCCGGGGGCGGTGGCTGCTCGATACGGAAGTGGCCGGCATGGCCGGCATCGGACGCTTCGTCGTCGGCCTGCTCGACGACATCCGCATCGTCGATTCGCCCGAACTGACCGAGTATCTCCGGGCATATCTTCAGAAACACACCATCGGGTAAATATCCCCACATTTTTTCTCGAAAAAGTTATTTTGTGTCAAGAAATGACACAAAAGAGCCGTTCCTTTGTCCTGTGAACCGATAAAACAGAACGATTATGGGAACAGCTTACAAGATCCGCTGCAAACATTGCGGCGCAGAGTTCGACCACTACATGCAACCCGGATACGGCGTACTGCCGGCCTGCGTGGGCTGCGGCGAGTATGTCGAAACGCAGACGGCGATCCGCTGCCCGGCCTGCCGCCGGAGACTCAACACGACACAGGAGGAGTTCAACGAGCAGATCGAGGTTACCTACCAATGGGATTGACCCGAGCAAAAAAGTGGCTCGAAAGCGCGGAAATCCGGGGAAGATTTTCTATCTTTGAGTGAAAATTTCATGTAACGAAACGATGACGCAACTCAAGGCCGGAGATCCGGCACCCGATTTCAGCGCCGTAACGCAGCAGGGCGAACGACTGACGCTCGCCGACCTCAAGGGTCAGCGCACGATCCTCTATTTCTACCCGAAGGACAATACCTCGGGGTGCACGCTCGAAGCCAAGAGCCTGCGCGACGGCAAGGAGGAGCTGGCCCGGCGCGGCTTCCGCATCGTCGGCGTAAGCCCCGACAGCGAGCAGTCGCACCGCAACTTCTGCGCAAAGCACGAGCTGAACTTCACGCTGCTGGCCGACACCGACCACTCGGTGTGCGAAGCCTACGGCGTCTGGGCCGAGAAATCGATGTACGGCCGCAAATACATGGGCGTGCTGCGCACGACGTTCGTCATCGACCCCGAAGGACGCATCGAGCGGATCTTCACGAAGGTGGATACCAAGAACCACTACCGGCAGATCCTCGATGCCTACGACGCTGAAGCATGAAACGCATCGCACGGATCGCAACGCTCGCCGTCCTTCTGCTGACGGCCGCCACGCTCCGGGGACAGGAACTCCCGGGGTGCATGACTCCGGGCGTACGTTCCGAAATGCGGCGGTTTCTCGAAGGTATCCCCTCCGAGGCCCGCATCCGGGCCGACATGCGGTGGATCCGCGATGAGGTCGATCCGTTGCAGCGCGAACGGCGCATCGTGGAGCGCATGATGCGCCAGAGGGCCCGCGAAAGGGCGCTGGAGGCTTCGGAAGGAGCCGCAAGAAACGCTACGCCGAACGATCCTTCGGTCGAGATGGGCGAATGGCGTTTGAGCGTCGGCAACAACGGCAACTGGAGCCCCTATCCGGACCGGGCGCTCGATGCGCGGATCATCCGCTTCCCGATGCGCGACATTCGGGAACTGGACCGGGCAAAGAAATCCACGCCTCCCCGGCCCGTACCGCCGAAATAGGGCAGCGGCGACCGGTACAGAAGAGAAAACAGAAGCAATTAACCTATTCATACCGAACAAGTAAATGGCAGAAAAAGCACAAGTGAACCCGGACAAGCTCAAAGTCTTGAACGCGGTGATGGAAAAGATAGAGAAGGACTTCGGCAAGGGGTCGATCATGCGCATGAACAGCACGGAGGTGAACGACATCCCGGTGATTCCGACCGGATCGATCACCCTCGACATGGCGCTCGGCGTCGGCGGCTACCCCAAGGGGCGCGTCATCGAGATCTTCGGTCCCGAATCGTCGGGTAAGACCACACTGGCGATCCACGCTATCGCCGAAGCACAGAAGGCCGGCGGCATCGCGGCATTCATCGACGCCGAGCACGCCTTCGACAGTTTCTATGCCCAGAAACTGGGTGTCGATGTGGACAACCTGCTCATCTCGCAGCCCGACAACGGCGAGCAGGCCCTCGAAATCGCCGACTCGCTGATCCGCTCGAGCGCCATCGACATCATCGTCATCGACTCGGTGGCGGCCCTCACGCCCAAGGCCGAGATCGAGGGCGAGATGGGCGACGCGAAGATGGGTCTCCAGGCCCGCCTCATGTCGCAGGCCCTGCGCAAGCTCACCTCGAGCATCTCGAAGACCAAGACCGTCTGCATCTTCATCAACCAGCTGCGCGACAAGATCGGCATCGTCTACGGAAATCCCGAGACGACGACCGGCGGTAACGCCCTGAAGTTCTACGCCTCGGTGCGCATCGACATCCGCCGCATGTCGGTTATCAAGGACGGCGAGGAGCAGCTCGGAACCCGCACGAAGGTCAAGGTCGTGAAAAACAAGGTGGCACCTCCGTTCAAACGGGCGGAATTCGATATCATGTTCGGCGAGGGCATCTCGAAGATCGGCGAGATCATCGACCTCGGTGTCGATTACGGCATCATCAAGAAGGCCGGATCGTGGTTCTCCTACGGAGACCGCAAGATCGGCCAGGGCCGCGACGCCGTCAAGGAGTTGCTCAAGTCGGACGAGGCGCTCGCCACGGAGATCGAGGAGAAGGTGCGCGAAGCCATGAAAAACAAAAAAGAGTAGCCCATGGGATACACCGCCGAGGATGAGGCCCTGATCAAGGAAAAATGGGACGACCTGCTGTACTCGTGTACGAAGATCTGCAAGAACGACGAGGACTGGAATTTCATCAAACGGGCATTTTTCCTGGCCAAGGAGGCACATGAAGGGGTACGGCGCCGCTCCGGCGAGCCGTATCTCCTGCATCCTATTGCCGTGGCCAAGATCGTCATCGAAGAGATCGGACTCGGCGTGAAATCCGTCGTGGCGGCACTGCTGCACGACGTGGTCGAAGACACGGAGTACACCGTGGAGGACATGGAACGCATCTTCGGCCCCAAGATCGCCTCGATGGTAGACGGCCTGACAAAAATGTCCGGTGTGTTCAACGCCGACACCTCCGAACAGGCCGAATACTTCCGCAAGGTGCTCCTCACGCTCTCGGACGACGTGCGGGTCATCCTGATCAAAATCGCAGACCGCCTGCACAACATGCGCACGCTGGGCTCCATGCCCCTCAACAAGCAGATCAAGATCACCGGAGAGACCATCTACCTCTTTGCGCCGCTGGCATACCGGCTCGGCCTCTATTCGATCAAGAGCGAGTTGGAGGACCTCTGCATGAAGTACCGCTTCCCGCAGCAGTATGCCGAGATCACCCGGAAACTCCAGGAGAGCGAAGCCTCCCGCAAGGAGTTCATCGACAAGTTCAACGCCCCGATCATCGCCGCGCTCAACCGCGACAACTTCAACTACGAGATTTCGGGACGCGTGAAGAGCGTCTACTCGATCTGGTCGAAGATGCAGCGCAAGCAGATCCCCTTCGAGGAGATCTACGATCTGTTCGCCATCCGCATCGTCTTCAAACCCCTGCCGTTCCCCTCGGAGAAGACCCAGTGCTGGCAGATCTATTCCACGATCACCGACATCTATACCCCCAAGCCCGACCGGCTGCGCGACTGGATCTCGATGCCCAAGGCCAACGGATACGAGGCTCTGCATTCGACCGTCATGGGCCCCGACGGCGTATGGGTCGAGGTGCAGATACGCACGCAACGCATGGAGGATATCGCCGAACGGGGATTCGCCGCACACTGGAAATACAAGCATGCGACCATCTCGCAGGACGAGGATGAATTCGACAAATGGCTCAAACAGATCCGCGCGGCGCTGAACAGTCCGACGGAGAATGCAGTAGACTTCCTGGATAACTTCAAGTTATCGCTATACACCTCTGAAATAGTAGTATTTACACCGAAAGGAGAGGCGCGGAAAATGCCCTTCGGAGCTACCGCTCTGGACTTTGCCTACGATATCCACTCGAAGATCGGCAACAGCGCGATCAGTGCCAAGATCAACCACAAGCTCGAACCGATCACCACGCAGATCAACAGCGGCGATCAGATCGAGATCATCACGGCCGACACGGCCCGCCCGAAACCCGAATGGCTCGACATCGTTACGACAGCCAAGGCGAAATCCGCCATCAAGAGTTTCCTCAAGCGCGAACGTCAGAATAACATCGAGCGAGGCATGCAGATGCTCGAGGAGCGGATGAAATCGCTCAATATCCAGCTAAGCGGCAGGGTATTGCGCAAGATCATCCCGATCTACGAATGCAACAACAAGGAGGAACTCTACAGCAAGATCGGGGCGGGCATCGTCTCGCTGGATGATCTGGAAAAGGTCCTCAAGGTCAATTCAAAGAGCAAGATACTCAAATTCTGGACCCTCTTTATCCCCCAGAAAAAGGAGGAGGAGACAGACGAGGCAGGCGATACGGCCCCGACAACGGCTCCGCAGAAGGAGGCCGGCGACGAACCGGTCTTCGAAATCGCCTCCTGCTGCAAGCCCATCCCGGGAGACAAGGTCGTGGGGTACAGGGATCCCGCAACGGGCAAGATCATCGTCCACAAGGCCACCTGCGACGAATTGAACCGCCTGGCAGCCCAATATGGCAAGAATATCGTCAAGGAGGAAATCAAATGGTCGCAGCACAAGGCCATGTCCTATCTGGTTACGACCGAATTGCGCGGCATCGACCGACAGGGCCTGCTGCTCGACCTGGCAAAGGTCGTGAGCGACGATTTCAACATCAACATCCGCGAAGTGAACATCCACAGCCACGACGGTATCTTCGAAGGCAACGTAAGCCTCTATGTAAAGGATGCGGAAAGCCTCAACGCCGTAATGGACAAACTGCGGGAAATAAAGGGAATAGACACTATCAAACGAACCATCAGTTAAGGTAACATGGAAGACTTTTCGACCCTTATATGGATTGTGGTGATCGCCGTCGCCGCCATCGCCTCACGGGGCCGGAAAGGCCGCACCCGACCGGCCGGCCAATCCGAAACGGAACCCGCCCGGCCGACAGATACCGCGTCGAACCCGACCCCATCGGGATGGCCCGCATGGCCGCAGATCCCCGGATTTCCGGATCTTCCGGCCCGAAAAGAACCCGCGCCGCAGCAAACGACCGCCGTCCCGAAAAATCCCGGAAA
Organism: Candidatus Alistipes stercoravium; assembly: GCA_019119615.1. GTDB lineage: Bacteria > Bacteroidota > Bacteroidia > Bacteroidales > Rikenellaceae > Alistipes > Alistipes stercoravium. Next base: position 38,593 of record DWWQ01000047.1, read on the forward strand.
ACACATGCAACCGGCGCGAAACAGGGACACCGCCGCACCCCGTGAAAACGGCGGTAAAAACCGCACGGCACAGCCGACCCACCCGGAAAAAAGGGCGCAAAACACCGCGGTTCCGGTTCAAAAAAGATCCGGCAACTCCGCATCCGGGCAGAATGAGGCCTCCGGAGCCGAAATCGCCGCAGACTTCGACCTTCGCAAGGCCGTGATATATGCGGAGATCCTGAAGCCCAAATTCGACGAATAACATGCCATGACCGACATTTCACCGATACACGGCAACGCCGGGCCGTCCGCCACACGGAAAGAGTTTTCGGAGGAGGAACGACGCTGGCATGCCACGATTGAAAATCCCGCAAAACTGGCTCGCAACCGGCGATGGCTCCACCTGCTGCTCGGTATCTGGAGCGTGCTGATAATCGGCTGGATCGCGCTGGTTCTATGCGGGGTGGATACATTCCGCTGGACAACAGCCGCCGTATGGTCGGCCGGACTCATCAATATCGGGATCGGAATCATCAACAACCGTCGCATAAGAGCCGGGAAAAAGCCGTTTTAGGCCCGAATATCGACAAGGACGGGCGAGCACCAACGCTAACAGAAAGAAGATACAAGCACATTTAAATAAGGAAAACATCATGGCAACGATTTTTTCACGCATCATCGCAGGGGAGATCCCTTCGTACAAAGTCGCCGAAGACGACAAATACTACGCCTTTCTCGACATCAACCCGCTGACGAAAGGGCATACGCTCGTCGTACCGAAACAGGAGGTCGATTACCTGTTCGATCTCGACGACGAGACACTGGCCGGAATGGTGGTTTTCGCCAAAAAGGTCGCCGCACGCATCAAGCGCGAAATAGCGTGCGCGAGGGTAGCAGTGGTTGTTCTGGGAATGGAAGTTCCCCATGCACATATCCATCTGATCCCCATCCAGAACGAAAACGACGTCGATTTCCACCGCAAAAAGCTCCATCTTACGCCGGAAGAGTTCCGGGAAATCGCCGACAAACTGGCTCGATAGGAGAGTATTTACAAATATAAAAACATCTTATAATCAGGCGTATGGTGGGTTATCAACACTATGCGCCTGCTTATTTTTTAACATAATATACGACATAAAGAGAAAATCCCGGAAAATAGCCGTACAAGAAATTAGCTCAACGAAAAAATCCTTCAAAAAATCACGAAAAGGGTAGGGCGTTTACATTTGTAAAACCCAGAAATTCCTATTATATCTTCTGTGATTTACATATTTAAATTACAAACAATGCGAAACAAATTGTTGATTATTACTTTTGTAAAATACGGCCATCGGGGTAGCAACAATCCAAATCAGGTGCCAAAAACCACAGTCAAATAAATTGATTCAGATAATTAACTGCCACATAACCAGCAGTTACACGATTCATATAAAGTGATGGTTAAATAAAATAACAGCATATGCATCTAAAAGGCGCACGCAACGATATTCAATCATTCTATATATATAAATATCAACATTACCAGTCTATTAATAGAAATATACTATACATTTACGTTAGGTTAATCGAAAGGGGGGTATTTAA
>DWWQ01000048.1 GCA_019119615.1 Candidatus Alistipes stercoravium
GATTTCACTTCGACTTGGGGCGTGATGTTCTCCAGGGCCTGTTTCCAGATTTCCAGCGGAGATTTATCAGCATCCTTCATCTTCTTGCCGACGATCTCCAGCGAGTCGTAGAAAATCGTGTAGGCAATACTCTTCTTACCATCCAGCATAAGGTTGTTCACGAAACGGGTAACGGCCACGTCTCCGAACTTCGGATCCGGAAGTAGAATTCGCTTCTTTGGCTTAGCTTTTCTCATTGCTATTTAAAATATACGCTTGTTATTGATTTCTCGTTTGACTATTTGCCTGCCTTGGGGCGCTTGGCTCCGTACTTCGAACGACGCTGGCGACGTCCGTCCACACCGGCCGAATCGAGCGCACCGCGCACGAGGTGGTAACGTACACCGGGGAGGTCCTTCACACGACCGCCGCGGACGAGCACGATCGAGTGCTCCTGCAGGTTGTGGCCTTCACCGGGAATGTAGGCATTGACCTCCTTGCCGTTGGTCAGACGAACACGCGCCACCTTACGCATAGCCGAGTTAGGCTTCTTCGGGGTCGTCGTGTACACACGGGTACAAACGCCACGGCGCTGGGGACACGCTGCGAGTGCCGGGGACTTCGACTTGTCCTCCATGCTTACTCGACCGTTTCTCACTAACTGTTGAATAGTTGGCATTTCTTAAACTGTCCTTTAATGGTTAAAAAATCTATTTCCATTGTCCAAAATGGACTGCAAAGGTACGCATTTTTTTGGATTTACAATATATATGCACTGCTTTTTTCGCGATTTTTCAGCTTTTTACACCTCGAATGATTCTTTTTATTTATAAGATTTACAAAATCATAAGAATACATTTATATTATTTCCGGCAAACGGTTGGAAATCCGGCGGTTGTCATCGGATACCATACACCGGCCGGAACCGGCACCGGCAGCCCGGCTCCGGACCTTCCGGAACCGGGCACACAAAGCCGCAGACCGCTCCGCCGACACGAAAAAAAGGGGCGTATCCTTATAGGATACACCCCTTCCACACACAACCTGAACCTATTTTTCCAGGCCGCGGTCCGAGGAGGCAACCAGCATCCAGACCAGTTTCTCCTGCTCCTTCAGATAGTCGCTCATCAGGGCGGCCGTCGCCTCGTCGCCGGCCCCGGAAGCCTGGGCCATCAGCGCACGCTCGGCGCCGATCAGATGTCCGTAGCTCTCGAGCACCAGCGAGATCGCCTCGTCGGAGCGGGTGATGCCCGCCACCTCACTCAGGCGCGCCGTACGCAGGTACTCGCTGTACCGGTTTTCGGGCGTATCGCCGAGGGTGAGGATCCGCTCGGCCAGCTCGTCGGCCTTGGCCGCCGCATCGTTGTAGAGCTCCTCGAACTTGGCGTGGAGGACGAAGAAGCCGCGGCCGCGGATATTCCAGTGTACGCCGCGCAGGTTCGAATAGAAGACCTGATAGTCGGCCAGAAGCTGCTTGAGGGAAGCGATTACGCCCGGCAGGGCGGATGCGTCGAGATGCAGATAATTCAAGGTTTTCATAACAGTACTTTTTATTGGTTTTACAAATATTGTTTTCATTTTTCATAGGAAAAGATAATACACGAAATCGGGTTTGTCAAATTGTTATTTTTTATGGTTCAATAAGTTGCCCCTATATCGGGGCTGCACGGCACGCGGCAGTCGTTTTGCGGGGCAGGAGTACTGCCGCGATTTTTCAGAAGGCCGGCCGCAGCGTCGGAATCCGGGGAAAATCCGCAGCCGGAAGGGTTCGGCATCCGGCACAAAGGCGGAAACAGAAACAGGCAGGGGAGCGGGCCCGGAAGCGGCAGGGAAACCGGCAGGAAGGCAGGCCGAAAGCGACCCGGGAATGAGCCGCAACGAAAACGGCGGGCCACTCCTCCAGCCGCCGCCGGAGCCGAATCGCGCACGGCGTTCCTATTTATTTGGTATAAAGGCGCGGAAAATCGCGAAAAACGGAAAGTTTTGCTTAATTTTGCGGGAAATTCGGCAATAAAATCGCAAACACGATATGGAATACAACTTCAAGGAGATCGAATCCAAGTGGCAGCAGCGCTGGAGAGAACGGAAGACCTACCACGTCGAGGTAGACCCCTCGCGCCCGAAATTCTATGTGCTCGACATGTTCCCCTATCCGTCGGGAGCCGGCCTGCATGTGGGCCACCCGCTGGGCTACATCGCCTCGGACATCTACTCGCGCTACAAGCGGCTCAAGGGATTCAACGTCCTGCACCCGATGGGTTACGACGCCTTCGGACTTCCGGCCGAGCAGTACGCCATCCAGACGGGGCAGCACCCGGCGGTAACGACCGAGCGCAACATCGCCCGCTACCGCGAGCAGCTGGACAAGATCGGCTTCTCGTTCGACTGGGACCGCGAGGTCCGCACCTGCGACCCGAAATACTACAAGTGGACCCAGTGGGCCTTCCTCGAGATGTTCACCCACTACTACGACAACCGCCGCCAGCAGGCCCGGCCCATTGCGGAGCTCGAAGCGGCCTTCGCCGCAAAGGGCACCGAGGGGCTCGATGCCGCCTCGACGCAGGAGCTGCACTTCACGGCCGCGGAATGGAACGCCTGGGACGAGGCGCGGCGCGAGCAGGTGCTGCAGAACTACCGCCTGGCCTACCGTGCCGACACGATGGTGAACTGGTGTCCGCAACTGGGCACGGTGCTCGCCAACGACGAGGTGCGCGACGGACTGTCGGTGCGCGGCGGCTTCCCCGTGGAGCAGAAGCGCATGAAGCAGTGGCTGCTGCGCGTTACGGCCTACGCCCAGCGGATGCTCGACGGGCTGGAGGGGCTCGAGTGGAGCGATTCGCTCAAGGAGATTCAGCGCAACTGGATCGGCCGCTCGGTCGGCGCCCAGGTCTTCTTCGACATCCAGGGTTCGGAGCGCAAGCTGGAGATCTTCACCACGCGTCCCGACACGATCTTCGGCGTAACGTTCATGGTCATCGCCCCCGAGCACGAGTGGGTCGGCGAGCTCACGACGCCCGAGAACCGGGCCGCCGTCGAGGCCTACATCGCCGAGGCGCGCAAACGCTCGGAACGCGAGCGCATCGCCGAGACGCGGCGTGTGAGCGGCGTACCGACGGGATCCTTCGCCATCAACCCCTTCACGGGCAAGGCCATTCCGATCTACATCTCGGACTATGTGCTCGCCGGCTACGGTACGGGAGCCATCATGGCCGTGCCGGCGCATGACTCGCGCGACTACGCCTTCGCCCGCCACTTCTCCCTGGAGATCGTCCCGGTGGTCGAGGGCGGCGACATCGAGAAGGAGTCCTACGACGCCAAATCGGGCCGCATGATAAACTCGGACTTTCTCAACGGCATGGACGTCAAGGAGGCCATCGTGCGGATGTTCGACGAGGTCGAGCGCCGCGGTCTGGGCAAGCGGCTGGTCAATTACCGCCTGCGCGACGCCATCTTCTCGCGCCAGCGCTATTGGGGCGAGCCCTTCCCGATCTATTATAAGGGAGATATCGCCTGCCCGCTCTCCGAGGAGCAACTGCCCCTCGAGTTGCCGCCGATCGAGGACTTCGGGCCCACGGCCGAGGGCGAACCGCCCTTGGCCCGCGTCAAGGGGTGGCATACCCCCGAGGGATACCCCTACGAGCTCTCGACGATGCCCGGATTCGCCGGGTCGTCGGCCTACTACCTCCGCTACATGGATCCCCACAACGACCAGGCGCTCGTCGGCCGCGAGGCGGACAACTACTGGCGCAATGTCGATCTCTACGTCGGCGGCATCGAGCACGCCACGGGACACCTGATGTATTCGCGCTTCTGGAACATGTTCCTCTACGACCTGGGGTATGTCTGCGAGGCGGAACCCTTCCGCAAGCTCGTCAATCAGGGCATGATCCAGGGCCGTTCGAACTTCGTCTACCGCGTCGTCGGCACCAACAAGTTCGTCTCGCTCGGCCTCAAGGATCAGTACGAAACGCAGGAGATCCACGTTGATGTGAACATCGTGAAGAACGATATCCTCGACCTGGAGGCCTTCCGCCGCTGGATGCCCGATTTCCAGGACGCCGAATTCATCCTCGAGGAGGGCAAGTACGTCTGCGGCTGGGCCATCGAGAAGATGTCGAAGTCGATGTACAACGTCGTGAATCCCGACTACATCGTCGAGAACTACGGCGCCGATACGCTACGCATGTACGAGATGTTCCTCGGACCGCTCGAGCAGTCGAAACCCTGGGACACGAACGGCATCGACGGCGTGCACAAGTTTCTGCGCCGCTTCTGGCGCCTCTTCTTCGACCGCGACGGCCGCTTCATCGTAACGGACGAGGCGCCGACCGAGAAGGAGTTGCGCACGCTGCACAAGACGATCCGCAAGGTTACGGACGACATCGAGAACTTCTCGTTCAACACCTCCGTGGCGGCCTTCATGATCTGCCTCAACGAGTTGGGCGAGTGCCCGAAGCGGGCGATTCTCGAACCGCTGACGGTGCTGATCGCCCCCTTCGCCCCGCACCTGGCCGAGGAGCTGTGGGAGGCGCTCGGCAAGAGCGGCTCGGTCTGCGACGCGCAGTATCCGGTCTGCGACGAGAAGTACCTTGCGCAGAGCAGCTTCGAGTACCCCGTATCGATCAACGGAAAGCTTCGCTTCAAGAAGGAGTACGCCACCGCGATGAGCCCTGCGGAGATCCAGGCCGACGTGATCCTCGCTCCCGAGGCGCAGAAATGGATCGACGGGAAGACCCCCAAGAAGGTGATCGTCGTCCCGGGCAAGATCATCAACATCGTCATCTGACAAACGGCGTGCCCGCCCGCCGGGCGCTCCGAGACAGTACCGAAAGCCCCGCCCCGCCGCGGGGCTTTCTTCGAAACACCGACACCGCACATGAAACCGATCCTTACGCTGCTTGCAGCCCTGCTCCCGCTCTTCGCCGCAACGGCCCAGAGCCACGGGGAGACAGCCGTCATCCCAATCTGGGACAACTCGACGGCGCCGCACTCGAACGGCATCACGGCCGCCGAGTCGGAGCCCGAGCCCTGCCGCCTGGAGAACACCACCGGGGCCGCACTCCACCTCTACGCCGCCGACCCGGCGCACGACACGGGCATGGCCGTGGTGATCTGCCCCGGAGGGGGCTACATGAAGCTCTGCATGGATTACGAGGGTTATGATGTCGCCCGCTGGTTCGCCGCGCAGGGCATCACGGCCGCGGTGCTCAAGTACCGTCTGCCGAACGGCCATCCCGAGGTACCGTTGGAGGATGCCCAGCAGGCGCTGCGGATCCTGCGGGGCGAGGTCCCGGGTGCCGAAGGGCACACCGCCGCCCGCGTCGGCATCGCGGGATTCTCGGCCGGTGGCCATCTCGCGGCGGCCGTCTCGACGCTCGGCACGGTACGGCCCGACTTCACGCTGCTCTTCTACCCGGTAACGGCCGACGGCACGCTCTCGGGATGCCGCATCACCTTCGACCGCCTGCTGGGCGATCGCGAGGGCGATCCGGCAGCGGTCGAGGCCTGGACGCCGCTCCGCCACATCACGCCGGAGACGCCCCCGGCGCTGCTCTTCCATTCGGACGACGACCCGATCGTCCCGCCGACGAACAGCACGGCCTACTACGAAGAGCTGAAACGCTGCGGCACGCCGGCCGCCCTGCACATCTACCCCGCAGGCGGGCACGGCTGGGGCATCCTCGACGCCTTCCGTTTCCGCGACGACTGGCAGCGCACGGTGCTCGACTGGCTCGGACGCCTGCCGGCCCCGGCCGCGGAGCACGCCGAAGCGAAAAACCCCGCCGCAGAGGCGCCGGAGCGCTGACGGGCGCCGGCCGGGCGAAATCCGACGGCCCGGTATTGCCGTTTCGTGAATATTGCCTATCTTTGCACGGATAAACGCCCGTGCTCGGGCGGCCGCGGCGGCAAGCGCCGCACACAAGAAGACAAACAAACACCACTTATGGCAGACAACTCCATACTGACCCGTCTCGACGGGCTGAAACTCAAATACGAGGAGACCGGTCAGAAGCTCACCGACCCCGAAGTGATCGCCGACGTCAAGCAGTTCGTGCAGCTCACCAAGGAGTACAAGGAGCTCGAGCCGATCATCGAAACCTCGGAGCGCTACCGCACGGCCCTCGCGAACCTCTCGGAGGCCAAGGACACCTACGCCAACGACAAGGACGAGGAGATGCGCGAGATGGCCCGCGAGATGATCGCGGAGCTCGAGCCGCAGATCGCCGACCTCGAGGAGCAGATCAAGCTGCTGCTCATCCCGAAGGATCCGCAGGACTCGAAGAACGCCATCATGGAGATCCGCGGCGGCACGGGCGGCGACGAGGCCGCGATCTTCGCCGGCGACCTGCTGCGCATGTACACCAAGTACATCGAGTCGAAGGGGTGGCGCTACGAGATCACCTCCGCGTCGGAGGGTGCCGCGGGCGGCTACAAGGAGGTCGTCATGAAAGTTACCGGGCAGAACGTCTACGGAACGCTCAAGTACGAGTCGGGCGTGCACCGCGTGCAGCGCGTGCCGCAGACCGAGACCCAGGGCCGCGTGCACACCTCGGCCGCTTCGGTGGCCGTGCTGCCCGAAGCCGAGGAGTTCGACGTCGAAATCTCGATGAACGACATCCGCAAGGATATCTTCTGCGCCTCGGGTCCCGGCGGACAGTCAGTCAATACGACCTATTCGGCCATCCGCCTGACGCACATCCCGACGGGCATCGTCGTGCAGTGCCAGGACCAGAAGTCGCAGCTCAAGAACTTCGACAAGGCCTTCGAGGAACTGCGTACGCGCGTCTTCAACCTCGAGTACTCGAAATACCTCGACGAAATCGCCTCGAAGCGCAAGACGATGGTCTCGACGGGCGACCGTTCGGCCAAGATCCGCACCTACAACTACCCGCAGGGGCGTATCACCGACCACCGCATCAACTACACGATCTACAACCTCGCGGCCTTCATGGACGGCGATATCCAGGACTGCATCGACCACCTGATCGTCGCCGAGAACGCCGAGCGGCTCAAGGAGAGCGAACTGTAGCCCTCCGCGACCGTAAAGGACGGGGTGCGCACGCGGAATTTCCGCCCGATGCACCGCTCCGTCCGACGAATGAGAACAATAAACCGGGGCCCGGCCCCGTTCTGCGGATAATGAAGATGATGAAAAGGATGCTCATAGTGTGGGGTGTCGTGCTGTGCGCCGTGCTTCCGGCCGCCGCGCAGAAGCCGCTCTACATCGTGAACGGAGAGCCCCGCGAGGAGATCGCCTCGATACCCCCCGAGGATATCGAGCGCGTCGAGTCGCTCCCGGCCGACGAGCAGTCCATCGCCCGCTACGGCGAGAGGGCCTCGAACGGCGTCATCCTCATCACACTCCGCTACGATCAACCCGCTGCCTTTCCCTCCGATTCGACCTATAGTCAGTACATCGCCCGCCGCGTCGTCTGGAGCGACACCGACCCCGTGGCGCGCGTCATTCTGCGCTACAAGATCACGACCGACGGCCGCGCCGTCGTCGATCAGGAGCTCGAAGTTACCGACAACCGGCTCAAGCGACGCATCCTGAAGGTCATGGAGGAGGCTCCGAGGTGGCAACCCGCGCAGAAGAACGGCGTGCCCGTGGAGAGCGAAGGCGTCCTGCGCATCCAGTTGCCCGAAGGTCGCCGCATGCCCCGACAGGCGGAATTGGTGTATCGGTAAGCAACCAATTCCAAACACCTTTTTTTATGAAAACCAATTCACTGTCCGCCTGGATCCTCGCCGTGAGACCCTACAGTCTCGGCAACTCGGTCATTCTCGTACTTATCGCCTCGGCCATGGCCTACATGAGCGGCGGGTTCCGCCCCCTGCCGGCCCTGCTGTGCCTGTTGTTCGCCCTGCTGATGCAGTGCACGGCCAACCTCGTAAACGACCTCTGGGACTTCATGAAGGGGGCCGACCAGCCCGACCGTCTCGGACCCGACCGCGCCTTCGCCAAGGGATACATCACCCTGCGGGCCATGAAACTCGGCATCGCGGGATTCACCCTCGCGGCCGGCATCACGGGCCTCGGCATCCTTCTCGCGGTACACGACACGCTGCCCCACCGCGGCTGGGAACTCGTCGCCGTGGGCATCGCCTGCCTCGTCTTCGCCTATTTCTACACCGCGGGGCCGTGGCCCCTGGCCTATCACGGGATGGGCGACATCGCCGTCATCCTCTTCTTCGGGCTGATCCCCGTGGGATTCACCTACTACCTCCAGACCGGCGTGTGGACCTCGGAGGTTACGCTCGTCGCGCTCGCATGCGGGCTGGTCATCGACACGATGCTCATGGTGAACAACTTCCGCGACCGCACGGAGGACGCCCGCTGCGGAAAAAGAACCGTCGTCGTCGCCTTCGGCGCCGGCGTGGGCCGCTGGGGATACCTGCTGCTGGGACTCGGCGCCGTCGTGCTCTGCCTGGCGCTGCTGGGCTGGGGCCACTGGGGAGCAGCGCTGCTGCCGCTCGTCTACGGCGCGGCGCACACGGCGACATGGCGCAAGATGGTCCGCATCGACCACGGCGACGAGCTGAACGTCTGTCTGGGCGAAACGGCCCGCAACATCCTGCTCTTCGGAGCACTCATGACCCTCGGAATCCTGCTGGGATGATCCCCCCGGAACGACATATCACCCTCGGCGAGCTGCAGCGGCTCGTGCGGCAGACGCTCGAGGAGCGTTTCGCCCTGCCGCTGTGGGTGAGTGCCGAAATCGCCGACCTCAAGGTAAACTACTCGGGACACTGCTACCTCGAGCTGGTCGAGAAGGGGGGCGCCAACGGCGTCCCCACGGCCCAGGCCCGCGCCGTCATCTGGCGCAGCCACTACCCGCGGATTGCCGGGTATTTCGAGGCCGAGACGGGACAGAAGCTCGGCGCCGGCATGCAAATCCTGGCCAAGGTACTCATCTCGTACCACGAACTCTACGGATTCTCGCTCCAGATCACCGATCTGGACCCCGCCTATACGCTCGGCGAGATGGAACGCCAGCGCCAGCAGACCATCGCCCAGCTCCAGAACGACGGCGTCTGGGAGATGAACCGCCAGGTGCCGCTGCCCGCGATCGTACAGCGCATCGCCGTGGTTTCAAGCGCCCAGGCCGCCGGCTATCAGGATTTCTGCAAGGAGCTCGCGAAGAGCCCCTACCGCTTCCGTCTGACGCTCTTCGACGCCTTCATGCAGGGCGCCGCCGCCGAGGAGTCGATCATCGGGGCGCTCTGCGCCGTGGTCGCCCGAGCGGAGGAGTTCGACGCCGTGGTGCTGATCCGCGGCGGCGGCTCGCGCAGCGACCTCAACTGCTTCAACGCCTACCGCCTCTGCGCACACATCGCGCAGTTCCCGCTGCCCGTTCTCACGGGCATCGGCCACGACAAGGATGTCAGCGTCGCCGACATGGTGGCCCACCTGGCGCTGAAGACCCCGACGGCCGTCGCCGCATGGCTCGTGGAGCGGATGGCGGAGGCCGATGCGCGGCTCGACAACGCCGCCCTGCAGCTGCACGACGCCACGACGGCCCTGCTGCACGGCGCCGCGGTGCGGCTCGAACGCCTCGCAGGCGACCTGCGGCAGGCCTGTGCCCTGCGCACGGCCCGCGAAAGCGCACGGCTGGAGCTTTGGGCCGCGACGCTGCCCGATGCCGTGCGGGCCTATCTCGAAAAGGAACGCCTGCGGCTCGAAAACGCTGCACAGACCATTGCCGCACACGCGCCCGAGCGGATCCTGCGGCTGGGTTTCGCCGTGGTCCGCACGAAGGGACGGGCCGTAACCTCGGCCGGAGCCGTTGCCGCGGGGGACCGGCTGCGCATCGAGGTGGCGGACGGAAGGATCGAAGCGACCGTAACGCAAACCACGAAATAGAAACGATATGGCAAAGAAGCAACTCACCTACGGCGAGGCGACGGCACAGATCGAGAAGATCCTCGCCCGCCTGCGCAGCGAGGAGATGGATGTGGACACCCTCGCCGCCGAAGTCAAGCGTGCCACGGAGCTCATCGCCTCGTGCAAGGAGCGGCTGCGCAAGGCCGAGGAGGAGGTAAACAAAATCCTCGAGGCATGAAACGGCTGATCCGCTGGGCCCTGAACCACATCCCGCGCCCCGTGTTGCAGCGCATCGCCTCGTGGGCCGTGCCTGTCGTGGGATTTTTCTACCGGGGCAGCCGCGTGGAGTGTCCCCTGTGCGGGCACCGCTACCGGAAGTTCCTGCCCTACGGCTATGTCCGCTCGCGCGCCAACGCCCTCTGCCCGCACTGTCTCTCGCTGGAGCGCCACCGCCTGCTGTGGCTCTACCTCACGCGCGAAACGGACCTGCTGCAGAGCCACCCCCGGACGCTGCACATCGCCCCGGAGGTCTGCATCCTGCGCCACCTCAAGCCGCATTTCACCGGCTTTCCCGGGCAATACATCACGGCCGACCTCGAAAGTCCGCTGGCCGACCTGCACTTCGACGTGCAGCAGATCCCGCTGGCCGACCGCTCGGTCGATGTCATTCTCTGCAACCACCTGCTCGAACACGTCGCCGACGACCGGCGGGCACTGCGCGAACTGCACCGCATCCTGCGCCCCGGAGGCTGGGGCATTCTTCTCTCGCCCGTGGAGCCCGACTACGAACACACCTACGAGGACGACACGATCACCGACCCCGACGAGCGCACGCGCATCTTCGGGCAGTACGACCACCGGCGCATCTACGGCACCGACTATGCCGACCGGCTGCGCGAGGCGGGATTCGAGGCCGCGGACATCGACTACGCCGCAGCGCTCGGCGAGGAGGCGTGCCGCCGCTACGCCCTGCCCCGGGACCACATCTATGTGGTCTACAGGCTCTGACCAAGCTGTCGGGCGCCGATCGGGACCATAAGAAGGAGGGGGAAAGAAACAGGCTACCGGAAACTCTGAGCTACGATGCAGAGACATCCCCGCGGATGAAGATGTACGGCAATATCACCAAATCCGGCTTCGGAAAGATACTGCTTCAGGGTCGCTGCCGAATACACAGTCATATTACCGATCCGCCGGGTCCATTTCTGCCACCCGGGATCGTCGGGATCACCGGCTTCACAGACAATCAGGAAATAACCCCCAAGCCGCAAGACGCGCGCTACCTCGGAAAAGGCCCGCAGCAGATCCGGCCAAAAATAGACCGATTCGAAGGCAACGACAGCATCGAACATCTCCGCTGCACAGGGAAGATGTTCGGCCGACCCTTGTTCGACAAAGCAACGTACACCCAGGTCGCAACGGTTCTTGCGTCGGGCAAACATCACGCTCTCGGGCGAGAGGTCTACCCCGTAGGCCATCCCTTCGGGACAATGCTCGAGAATCCGCTTCAAAACGGCCCCGCCACCACAACCGATGTCAAGGACCTTCCATGATTTCTGCCACGGCAGGAAGGAAAATCCCCAACGATGAAGCGGAGCATGACCGCAATTCATGCCACGCAGCATAAAGCGGCCCCAAAAACCCTCCGGGTAACGAGTCTGCCGCAAAAGTCCGTTAAGAAAAGAATTATGTCCCATAATCGTCCCGCTTTCCGCTACAAGGTGAAGATATTGCTGTCCGGTATGGCAAAGGTTGCCCGTTTCTTCCAATGTCGCAATACCTAAAAATGCGGATTTCCCGCTGGATGCCGGACGGGATTACCCGGAATCAATAGAGGAAGAAGACGATCCCCGCGAAGTGGCAGACGACCGCGAGGTTGATCAGCAGGTGCCACACGAGGTGGTGGTAGCGGAATCCCTTGCGGGCGTAGAACCACGCCCCGACGGTATAGAGCACGCCGCCCGCGGCGATGAGCCACAGCAGCGGCTCCGAGGCCCGGCGGATAAAGAGCGGCAGGAAGAAGACGATCGTCCACCCCATGACCAGGTAGATCGTCAGGCTCACGGCCGGGATCGAGCGGCGCGAGAGAGACTTGTAGAAGATGCCGAAGAGGACCATCGCCCACTGCACGACGGTGATCACCACGCCCTGCCACCCTCCGATGACCGAGAGGGCGATCGGCGTATAACTTCCGGCGATGGCCACATAGATAAAGATGTGGTCGAGAATGTGGAAAACCTCCTTGTGGCGCGACGAGGGATCCATCGAGTGGTAGAGCGTCGAGGCCAGGAACATCAGAAAGATCGAAATCACGAAAATCGAGACCGACACGGCCGCCAGCACGCCCTGCGCGTCATGTACATAGGCCCATACGGCCGCAAAGGGCAGGGCCGCAAGGGCCGCAAGGGTCATCACGCCGTGCGACACGGCATTGGCAATCTCCTCCCCGAACGTGGGGACATACAACGCTTTTTTTCGTTTCATCGGATAACGTATCGTTTGGAGTGTCAAATTTATAATTTTTTTTCATATCTTTGCAAACGTTAGGTTATTCGGTCAGTTCAATGGATCTCTCACGCTATGACGGGTTACGCGCGCTCGTGCGCGCGAACTTCTCGGAGACGACCCAGCAGCTTGTGGACCAGGCGCTGGAGTATGCCGCCGGGAAGCTCGAGGGGGTGTGCCGCTACGACGGCACGCCGATGCTCGACCATGCCGTCGCCGTGGCGACGATCGTCATCTCCGAGGTGGGCCTCGGGCGCAACTCGACGGTCTCGACGATCCTCCACGACGTCGTGCGCCTGGCCCACAAGCAGCTTCCCGCCGAGGAGTTCCTCGCGCTGACCGAAGAGATCCGCGCCCGCTTCGGCGAGCAGGTCGTCGGCATCACCATGGGCCTGGCGAACATCTCCGAGCTCAAGCTCAAGGCCTCGAAGGAGCAGGCCGACAACTTCCGCGACCTGATCGTCAGCTACTCCGAAGATCCGCGCGTGATCCTCATCAAGCTGGCCGACCGCCTCGAGGTGATGCGCTCGCTGGAGATGTTCCCGCGCGAGAAGTGGCGCAAGAAGAGCTGGGAGTCGATGAATCTCTACGCCCAGATCGCCCACAAGCTGGGTCTCTACGGCATCAAGAGCGAACTGGAGGACATCGCCCTCAAATACCTCGAGCCGAAGGATTACGAACACATCACCACGAAACTCGAGGAGAGTGCCGACGAACGCCGCGCCTTCATCGCCCGGTTCCTCGAGCCGATCACCGAGCGGCTCAACCGCAGCGGCCTGAAATACCACGTCAAGAGCCGCACGAAATCGATCTTCTCGATCTGGTCGAAGATGCACAAGCAGCACGTCCCCTTCGAGGGCGTCTACGACATCTTCGCCATCCGCATCATCATCGACTGCCCCGAGGAGGAGGAGAAACGCCTCTGCTGGACGGTCTATTCGGTCGTTACGGACTTCTACACCCCCAACCCCAACCGCATGCGCGACTGGATCTCGATCCCCAAGTCGAACGGCTACGAGTCGTTGCACACGACCGTCTCGGCCGAGGGCCGCTGGGTCGAGGTGCAGATCCGCACCGAACGCATGGACGCCGTGGCCGAGCGGGGTATCGCCGCACACTGGCGCTACAAGGGGGTCAAGCAGGGGGCGCAGACCAGCGAACAGTGGCTCGGGCGCCTGCGCGAGCTGATGGAGGACACGACCCACTCGCTGGCACAGCGCTTCGACGCCAAGCCCGCCTCGGGCGAGATCTTCGTCTTCACGCCCAACGGCGACCTCCGGAAACTCCCCGAGGGGGCCACGCTGCTCGACTTCGCCTTCGACATCCACACCAACCTCGGTGCGACCTGCTCGGGCGGCAAGGTGAACCAGCGGGCCGTCTCGATCCGCGAGCCGCTGCACAACGGCGACATCGTCGAGATCCTCACGCAGAAGAACCAGACGCCCAAGTCCGACTGGCTCTCGTTCGTCGTAACGCCCAAGGCGCGCAACAAGATCAAGAGCTACCTGCGCGAGGAGCAGGCCAAGCACATGCGCATGGGCCGCGAGGAGCTCGAGCGCAAGCTCAAGAACTGGAAGATACCCCTGACGATCGACGAGGCGGTGGCCTACCTGGCGCGCCACTTCAAGGTGCGCACCGGCACGGAGATCTACGCGATGATCGCCACGCAGAAGCTCGACTTCGGAACCATCAAGGAGCTGCTCACGCGCCACCTCTCGGGCGAAGCCGACGAGGAGCGCCGTGCCGCGGCCGCCGAGATCGAACGCCGCAAGGCCGCCTCGGCCCAGAACAACACGAAGGAGACCGCCTCACACGATGCGCTCGTGATCGACGACGACATCTCGAAGATCCAGTACAAGCTGGCCAAGTGCTGCAACCCGATCAAGGGCGACGAGGTCTTCGGCTTCGTAACGATCAACTCGGGCATCACGATCCACCGCACGGACTGTCCCAATGCCCGGCGCATGCGCGAGAACTATCCCTACCGGGTCATCGAGGCGCGCTGGCGCCAGTCGGCCGAGGGGGCCTTCCGCGTAACGATACGCGTCGTCGCCGCCGACACCACGGGCATGACCAACCATATCACGGAGGTCATCACGCGCGACCTGAAGCTCAACATCCGCTCGATCAACTTCGCTCCGGCGGCCAACGGATGCATCGCCGGCACGGTCGCCGTGGAGGTTCCGGGCACGGGCGTCGTGGACACCCTCGTGCACCATATCATGCGGATCAAGGGCGTGCAGCGCGCCTTCCGCATCAACAACTGACAAGACACTTTATCCATTTCACCCGCATACGATAAATGAATAACAAAACTATCAGCGTCGTTTTTGCCGACTCATCCCACGCGCACTACGCCCCGCGTATCTGCGAACTGATCTACGAGTCGGCGCTCCAACGCGGCACGGGCATCGCCAAGCGTACGCCCGAGTACATCGCCGCGAAGATGACCGGTGGCAAAGCCGTCGTGGCGCTGGACGGGGAAAGGCTGGTCGGGTTCAGCTATATCGAGTGCTGGGGACACGGCGACTTCGTCGCCACCTCGGGACTGATCGTGGACCCCGAGTACCGACACATGGGACTCGCGGAACAGATCAAACGACGAACCTTCGAGCTGGCCCGACGACGATTCCCCTATGCGAAGTTGTTCAGTATCACCACGTCGTTGCCGGTCATGAAGCTCAACTCCCGCATGGGGTACGTTCCCGTAACCTTCTCCGAACTGACCGAGGACGAGGAGTTCTGGCAGGGTTGCCAGGGATGTTGCAACTACGACATCCTCGAACGCAACCACCGCCGCATGTGCCTCTGCACGGGCATGCTGTACGACCCGGCCAAGGAGCCGCCGCAGAAGCATTCGCGCCTGGCGCCCTACATCATGTTCTTTCGGAACCAGTTCAAGAAGCTGTTCCACCTGAAGTAAGCAAACAAGAAAAAAACGGAAAATACCATGAATAGCAAGAAAAAAGTCGTTCTGGCATTCAGCGGAGGGCTGGATACCTCGTTTTGTGTGAAATACCTCTCCGAGGAGAAGGGCTACGATGTCTATACGGCCATCGCCAACACGGGAGGCTTCTCGAAGCCCGAGCTGGAGAAGATCGAGCAGCGCGCCCTGGAGCTCGGCGCCGTGAAGCACGCCACGCTCGACATCGAGCAGGAGTACTACGAGAAGAGCATCCGCTACATGATCTTCGGCAACGTACTGCGTAACGGCACCTACCCCATCTCGGTAAGCTCCGAGCGCATCTTCCAGGCCATCGCCATCATCGAATACGCCAAGCAGATCGGCGCCGATGCCGTGGCACACGGCTCGACGGGCGCCGGCAACGACCAGGTGCGTTTCGACCTGACGTTCCAGATCCTCGCTCCCGGCATCGAGATCATCACCCCGACGCGCGACATGACCCTCACGCGCGAATACGAGATCGAATACCTGCGCAAGCACGGCTTCACGGCCGACTTCAAGAAGATGGCCTACTCGATCAACAAGGGGTTGTGGGGCACCTCGATCGGCGGCAAGGAGACCCTCCACTCGGAGCAGACGCTCCCCGAGGAAGCCTACCCGAGCCAGATCACGGCCCAGGGCGAGGAGCACCTGACCATCTCCTTCGAGCAGGGCGAGATCTCGGCCGTGAACGGCAAGCCCTATGCGGACAAGGTCGAGGCGATCCGCGCCGTCGAGGCGATCGGCTCGCGCTACGGCATCGGCCGCGACATGCACATCGGCGACACGATCATCGGCATCAAGGGCCGCGTGGGCTTCGAGGCCGCGGCGCCGATGCTCATCATCGCCGCCCACAAGATGCTCGAAAAGCACACGCTCACCAAGTGGCAGCTCTACTGGAAGGATCAGGTGGCAACGTGGTACGGCATGTTCCTCCACGAGGCGCAGTACCTCGAGCCGGTCATGCGCGACATCGAGGCGATGCTCGACTCCTCGCAGCGCAACGTTACGGGAACCGTCGAGCTGATCCTCCGCCCGCGCAACTACACGCTCGTGGGCGTCGATTCGACCTACGATCTGATGAAGACCGACTTCGGCGAGTACGGCGAGGTGAACAAGGCCTGGACGGCCGACGACGTGAAGGGCTTCACGAAGATCCTCGGCAACCAGATCAAGATCTACTACAACGTCCAGAAGCGCAACAAGAAATGATACGCGCCGGAATCATCGGAGGCGCCGGATACACGGCCGGCGAACTGATCCGCCTGCTGGTGAACCACCCGCAGGTGGAGCTGGTGTTCGTCCACAGCACGTCGAACGCCGGCAACCGCCTCACGCAGGTCCACGGCGGACTTGAGGGCGACACGCAGATGTGCTTCTGCGAGACGTACGACCTGCACAAGGTCGATGTCGTCTTCCTCTGCTCGGCGCACGGGCAGAGCGAGGGCTGGCTCGCGGAGCGGGAGATCCCCGAAGGACTGCGGATCATCGACCTGGCGCAGGACTTCCGCGACGAGCACGACGGATTCGTCTACGGACTTCCGGAGTGGCAGCGCGAGCGCATCCGCACGGCACGGCGCATCGCCAACCCGGGCTGTTTCGCCACGGCGATCCAGCTGGCGCTGCTTCCGCTGGCGGCCGCGGGGCTGCTGCAGGACGACGTGCACGTTACGGCCGTCACGGGCTCGACCGGCGCGGGGGTGAAGCCCTCGGCGACGACCCACTTCAGCTGGCGCACAGCGAACCTCTCGGTCTACAAGGCCTTCACGCATCAGCACCTGCTCGAAATCGGCCGCAACCTGCGGCATCTCGAACCGGCGTTCGACCATGAGATCCATTTCGTGCCGATGCGCGGCGACTTCGCCCGCGGCATCCTGGCCAGCGTCTACACGCGTTGCGACCTCACGGAGGAGGAGGCCCGCCGGCTCTATGCCGACTACTACGCCGCCTCGCCCTTCACGCATACGGTGGACGGCGACGTCGATCTGAAGCAGGTGGTCAATACGAACAAGGTGCTGCTGCATGTCGCCCGCCACGGCGGGATGCTGCACGTCGTCTCGGTGATCGACAACCTGCTGAAGGGAGCCTCGGGGCAGGCCGTGGAGAACATGAACCTGATCTTCGGCCTCGACGAGAGGGAGGGGCTGCGCCTGAAGGCCAGCGCCTTTTGAATCCTGCTGCCCGCAGTGTGCCCGAAGCCGCAAGGGGTCCGGGTCTCTGCGGCGCGGCACAACCACATCACACAGACAGTCATGGAACTTTTCAACGTATATTCGCTCTATCCCGTGGAGCCGGTACGCGGCAAGGGGTGCTTCGTCTACGACGGGGCCGGCACCGAGTACCTCGACCTCTACGGCGGGCATGCCGTCATCTCGATCGGCCATGCCCACCCGGCCTATGTGAAGGCCCTCTCGGAGCAGGTCGCCCGTCTGGGGTTCTACTCCAATTCGGTGGAAAACTCGCTCCAGCGGCGGCTGGCCGCGCAGCTGGGCCGCATCTCGGGCTACGACGACTACCGCCTCTTCCTCTGCAACTCGGGGGCCGAGGCCAACGAAAACGCCCTGAAGCTCGCCTCGTTCCAGACGGGCCGCACGAAGGTGCTGGCCATGGGAAAGGCCTTCCACGGCCGCACGTCGGGCGCCGTGGCCGCCACGGACAACCCCGCGATCTCGGCGCCGTTCAACCGCACGCCGAACGTGGAGTTCGCGCCGCTGAACGACCTCGAAGCGGTCCGCGCGAAGCTCGCAACGCGTGAGTTTGCCGCCGTGATCATCGAAGGCATCCAGGGCGTCTCGGGCATCCACTGCCCGACGGACGACTTCCTGCGCGGCGTACGCGCAGCAGCCACCGAGACGGGCACGCAGCTCGTGATGGACGAGATCCAGTCGGGATACGGCCGTACAGGGCGCTTCTTCGCCCACCAGCAGTCCGGCATCCGCCCCGACCTGATCACCACAGCCAAGGGCATGGGCAACGGATTCCCGATCGGCGGCGTGCTGATCGCCCCCCACTTCGAGGCGCGACCGGGCATGCTGGGCACCACCTTCGGAGGCAACCACTTGGCCTGCGCCGCGGCGATCGCCGTGCTGGAGACCATCGAGCGCGAGGGGCTCGTGGAGAATGCCGCCCGCGTGGGCGAGCACCTGCTCGGCGAGCTGCGCCGCTTCGACCGTCTGAAGGAGGTCCGGGGCCGCGGTCTGATGATCGGCGTCGAGATCGACGGATCGGGATCGGAGCTGCGCCGCGAACTGCTCTTCGAGAAGCACATCTTCACGGGCGGCGCCGGCGCCTCGACCGTCCGGCTGCTGCCGGCGCTCTGCCTCACGCGCGAACTGGCCGACCGCTTTCTCGAAGCCTTCGCCGAAACGCTCAAGAAATAGCGGACGCCGGCCCCGGGGCACTTTCCCGGAGGCCCGGCCCGCAAACCGACAAAAAACGCACCGAACATGAAGAAATTTACCTGCGTGGAAGATATCGGCGACCTGCACCAGGCCGTCGCCGAAGCCCTCGAAATCAAGCGCGACCGCTTCCAGTACACCGGTCTGGGACGCAACCGCACGCTGCTGATGCTCTTCTTCAACTCGAGCCTCCGCACGCGGCTCTCGACCCAGAAGGCCGCGATGAACCTCGGCATGAACGTCATGGTCCTCGACGTGAACCAGGGGGCCTGGAAGCTCGAAACGGAGCGCGGCGTGGTGATGGACGGCGACAAGGCCGAGCACCTGCTCGAGGCGATTCCCGTCATGGGCTCCTACTGCGACGTGATCGGCGTGCGCTCGTTCGCCCGCTTCCGCGACAAGGCCGAGGATTACGAGGAGCGCGTCCTCGAGCAGTTCATCCGCTACTCGGGGCGTCCGGTCTTCTCGATGGAGGCTGCCACGCGCCACCCGCTGCAGAGCTTCGCCGACCTGATCACCATTGAGGAATACAGGCGCACGGAGCGCCCGAAGGTCGTGATGACCTGGGCGCCGCATCCCAACGCCCTGCCGCAGGCCGTGCCCAACTCCTTCGCCGAGTGGATGAACGCCGCCGGCTACGACTTCGTCATCACGCACCCCGAAGGCTACGAGCTCGACCCGCGTTTCGTGGGCAAGGCCCGCGTGGAGTACGACCAGCGCAAGGCCCTCGAGGGCGCCGACTTCGTCTACGCCAAGAACTGGGCCGCCTGGACCGACCCCAACTACGGCAAGGTCCTCTCCCGGGACCGCTCGTGGACGGTCGATGACGAAAAGATGGCCCTCACGAACAACGCCTACTTCATGCACTGCCTGCCCGTGCGCCGCAACATGATCGTTACCGACTCGGTGATCGAGTCGCCGCGCTCGCTGGTGATCCCCGAGGCGGCAAACCGCGAGATCTCGGCCCAGGTGGTGCTCAAACGACTGCTGGAGGAACTCGCATGACGGAGGCAATCACGGTCGTAAAGATCGGCGGCAACGTCATCGACGATGCCGCGGCACTCAAGCGCTTTCTGAAGGAGTTCGCCGCCCTGCCCGGGCGGAAGATCCTCGTCCACGGCGGCGGCAAGCTCGCCACGCGGCTGGCCGAACGGCTCGAGCTGAAGGTCCGCATGGTCGAGGGGCGCCGCATCACCGACAAGGGGATGCTCGACGTAGTTACGATGGTCTACGCCGGGCTGACCAACAAGCAGATCGTCGCCGGGCTCCAGGCCGCCGGATGCAACGCCATCGGCCTCTCGGGGGCCGATGCCAACATCATCACGGCCCGCCGCCGCCCGCCCGAGCCCATCGACTTCGGCTTCGTCGGCGACATCGAGCGGGTCGATGCCCGACGGCTCGCCTCGCTGCTCGACGCGGGGCTCACGCCCGTCTTCTCGGCCATCATGCACGACGGCGGCGGCACGCTTCTTAACTGCAATGCCGACAGCGTGGCTTCGGCCGTGGCGCTGGGCGCCGCACGCCTCGCCCCGACCGATTTGGTCTACTGCTTCGAGAAGCGCGGCGTGCTGCGCGACCCCGACAACGGGGAGTCGGTCATCCGGGAGATCACCCCGGAGAGCTACCCGCCGCTCAAGGCCGACGGCACGGTGAGCAAGGGGATGATCCCGAAGATCGAGAATGCCCTGCAGGCCGTCCGGCAGGGGGTGCGGAGCGTTACGATCCGCAGTTCCGAAGCGCTCGGCGACGGCTCGGGAACCCGCATCACCCAAACGGAATAACCGGGCGGCGGAACGCCCCCGATGACGACAGAACAACATGGACAACACCGCGACACGAGCCATCGAGCTGCTGCAGCGCCTCATCGCGACCCCTTCGGTATCGCGCGACGAGGCGCGCACGGGCGACCTGCTCGAAGAGTACCTCGCCGCGCGCGGCGCACGGCCCGCGCGGCTCCACAACAACGTCTGGGCCCGCAGTGAAGGATTCGATCCCGCGCGGCCCACGCTGCTGCTCAACTCGCACCACGACACGGTGCGGCCGGCCGCCTCGTGGACACGCGACCCCTGGACACCGACCTTCGAGGAGGGGCGCCTCTACGGACTGGGCAGCAACGACGCCGGGGCCTCGGTCGTGGCCCTCACGGAGACCTTCCTCGCGCTGCGCGACAAGGCGCTGCCCTTCAACCTGCTGCTGGCCCTCTCGGCCGAGGAGGAGTGCATGGGCGAGCACGGCATGCGGGCACTGGTCCCGGCCCTCGGGACAGTCGATATGGCCCTCGTGGGCGAGCCCACGGGGATGCAGGCCGCGGCGGGCGAACGGGGGCTGGTCGTGCTGGACGGCACGGCCCGCGGCAAGAGCGGCCACGCAGCCCGCGGCGAGGGGATCAACGCCCTCTACATCGCGCTGGAGGATATCGAGCGGCTGCGCTCATTCCGCTTCGAGCGGGAATCGGCGCTGCTGGGGCCCATAGGAATCGCCGTAACGCAGATCGAGGCGGGCACGCAGCACAACGTCGTACCCGACACATGCCGCTTCGTAGTCGATGTCCGCACGACGGACGCCTACACGAACGAGGAGACCGTCGCCCTGCTCCGCGCGGCCGTACGCTCCGAGCTGACGCCCCGCTCGACGCGCATCCGCGCCGTGGCACTCGACGCCGAACACCCGCTCCTGCGCGCCGCACGCGCTGCCGGGCGCACGTCGTTCGTGTCGCCCACCACTTCGGACCGTACGCTCATGCCCTTCCCGGCCCTCAAGATGGGGCCCGGCGACTCGGCACGCTCGCATACGGCCGACGAATACATCCTCCCGGAGGAGATTGCCGACGGAATAGCCGTCTACCGCAGATTCATCGAAAATTTGGCATTGGAATATGAGCACTAAACTTTGGGACAAGGGCTTCGAGCCCGACCGCATGATCGAGGAGTACACCGTGGGGCAGGACCGCGAACTGGACCTGCAGCTGGCGCGCTACGATGTCGAAGGGTCGCTGGCCCACATCGCCATGCTCGAGAAGATCGGGCTGCTGACCCGCGAGGAGCTCGAAAGCCTCACCGCCGGGCTGCAGCAGATCGCCGCACAGATCGAGGCCGGCGACTTCGAAATCGAACCCGACATCGAGGACGTGCACTCCGAGGTTGAGCTGCTGCTCACGCGCCGGCTGGGCGACGTGGGCAAGAAGATCCACTCGGGACGCTCGCGCAACGACCAGGTGCTGGTCGATCTGAAACTCTTCCTGCGCGACGAGCTGCGGCAGATCGCCGGCGCCGTGCGCCAGCTCTTCGACCGCCTGCAGGAGCAGAGCGAACGCTACCGCGAGGTGCTGATGCCGGGATACACCCACCTGCAGATCGCCATGCCCTCGTCGTTCGGACTGTGGTTCGGGGCCTATGCCGAAACGCTCGTGGACGACATGCGGATGCTCGCCGCGGCGTGGCACATCGCCAACCAGAATCCCCTGGGCTCGGCCGCCGGATACGGATCGTCGTTCCCGCTCGACCGCACGATGACCACGCGCCTGATGGGTTTCGAGACGCTGCACTACAACGTCGTGGCGGCCCAGATGAGCCGCGGCAAGAGCGAACGCGCCGCAGCGGCGGCCATCGCCGCCGTGGCCGCGACCGTCGGGCGCATGGCTATGGACCTCTGCCTGTTCATGAGCCAGAATTTCGGCTTCGTCTCGCTGCCCGACGAGCTGACCACCGGATCGAGCATCATGCCCCACAAGAAGAATCCCGACGTCTTCGAGATCATGCGCGGACGCTGCAACCGCCTGCAGGCGCTCCCCAACGAGATCGCCCTGCTGACGACGAACCTCCCGGTGGGCTACCACCGCGACCTGCAGTTGATGAAGGACATCCTCTTCCCGGCCATCGAAGAGATCAAGCGCACGCTCCGCATGGGCGACTTCATGCTGGCCCACCTGAAGGTGAACGAGCATATCCTCGATGACCGGAAGTACGACTATCTGTTCACCGTCGAGGACGTAAACCGCCTCGTGCTGCAGGGCGTGCCCTTCCGCGAAGCCTACCGGCAGGTCGGCATGGCCGTGCAGCGCGGCGAATACCGCCCCACGCGCGAGGTGCACCACACCCACGAGGGAAGCATCGGCAACCTCTGCACCGCCGAGATCCGCCGCAAGATGGAGCGCGTGATGGAAGAGTTCGACACGCCGGGGATGTAACCTGCACCCGGCCCGAAAAGGGTAAACATACCGAAATGAAAAACACCCCGGACAACTGCATGTCCGGGGTGTTTTGCTTCGGAACCCGAGGCTCCGGCAGCTGGTTGCGCGACTACTTGATGCGCTCGTAGTACTCGCGCGTGCGGGTATCGACGCGAATCTTGTCGCCCGTGTTGATGAACAGCGGCACGCGGATCGTGGCGCCCGTATTGACCGTTGCGGGCTTGAGCGAGTTGGTCGAGGCCGTGTCGCCCTTCACGCCCGGCTCCGTGTAGGTTACCTCCATATCGACGATCGGCGGAAGCTCGGCCGAGAGAACCTGCTCCTTCTCGGTGTGGAACATCACCTCGACGATCTGGCCGTCGGCCATCAGGTCGTAGTTGTTGATCAGGTTCTTGTCGATGTTGATCTCCTCGAAGGTCTCCGTGTGCATGAAGTGCATGCCCAGGTCATCCTCGTAGGTGAACTGGTAGGGACGGCGCTCGACGCGCACCGGCTCGATCTTCACGCCGGCCGAGAAGGTGTTGTCCAGCACGCGGCCGTTCTCGAGGTTCTTGAGTTTCGTACGCACGAAAGCGGGGCCCTTGCCCGGCTTCACATGCTGGAAATCGACAATCTGGAAGGTCTTGCCGTCCAGTTCGATGCACATGCCGATCTTGATGTCTGCGGTAGTTGCCATAACGTATAGTTTTTGATATGAAATTTCGCGGGGGCAAAGTTAGCAAAAATTTCCCAATAATCCTATTCCGCCGCGGGCGCATTTTTTCGCTCCCCTGCGGAGAATCAGAGCTCTATGGCCTTGCACACGAGCCCCATCTGGCGGATCCGCTCCAGCGTGCGCGGCAGGGCGTAGCGCATGTTGCGGAAGGCCTTCTCGCTGTCGTGGAAGACGACGATCGCACCCGGCGCGAGATACTTCGTAACGTTGCGCAGGCAGGTGCGCGGCGAGAGTTTGCGGTTGTAGTCGCGCGAGATGATGTCCCACATGACCAGCTTGTAGCGCTGTCCCAGGAAGCGCGCCTGCGCCGGGGTGATCCGCGCATAGGGCGGGCGGAACAGCTCGCTGTGGATCAGGTCGTTGGCAAAGTCCACATCCTCCGTATAACGTTCCAGACTCATCCCCCACCCCTTCTGGTGCGAATAGGTGTGGTTGCCGACCTTGTGGCCGGCGTCGAGGATCCGCTGGTAGAGGTCCGGATACATCTCGACATTCTTGCCCAGCACGAAGAAGGTCGCTTTGGCTTCATACTTGTCCAGCGTCGCCAGGATCCACTCCGTAATGCCCGGCGTGGGACCGTCGTCGAAGGTGAGGAAAACTCCCTCGGCGTCGTCGATCTCCCAGATCAGATCCGGCATCAGGCGCCGGACTATTTTCGGTGGTTTGAGCCGCATGACGAAGCAAAAATAGCGAAAATCCGTGCCATTGCGAAAAAATATCCCTATATTTGTAAATGGCTTCCACGCCGGGAAGGCTCCAGGGCCTGTTTCCGGATACTGGGGAACGGGCGCCAAAGCCGGCCGTACGGAAGCCGAAACAAGCAGAAAAAGATGATGAAACGAATGTTCCGGATCGTCGCCGCGATATCCATCATCGCCGCGATGAGCGGCTGCAAGGCCGTCAATACCCTGACCGACACCAAGAAAAGTTCGCAGGGAAAACCTTATGAACTCATTGTCGTCTGTCCGCAGCAGGAGTGGACGGGCACCGTGGGCGACTCGCTGCGCGCCGTGCTGGCGGCCCCGGTTCCGTACATCAACCAGACCGAGCCGCTCTTCGACGTGCTGCGCGTGCAGGAGCGCGGACTGACGGGACTCGTGGCCGAGCACCGCAACATCCTCAAGGTCGAGGTCGATCCCTCGATCGAGAAGGCTGCGGCCGGCGTGGAGTACGACGTTACGGCCCGCCCGCAGATCATCCTGACGATGCAGGCCCCCTCGGACAGCGCCCTGGTGCGCTACCTCTCCGAAAACCGTGCGCAGATCGTCCAGGTCCTCGAGAAGGCCGAGCGCGACCGCGCGATTGCGGCCAACAGCGAATTCTACAACCCGGGCATCGACGCCGCCGTGCGCAAGATCTTCGGCGTCGGCATGAAGGTTCCCAAAGGCTACATGCTGGCCAAGCAGGAGGCCGACTTCATCTGGGCCCGCTACGAATACCCCACCGCCAGCCAGGGATTCTTCGTCTACTCCTACCCGTACGAGGGACCCGAGGCGCTCACCGCCGAGGCGCTGATCGCCGCACGCAACCGCTTTGCGGCACGCATTCCGGGACCGTCCGACGGTTCGTACATGACCACCTCCGACGCCTTCCCGCCCGCCTTCCGGATGTTCCGCCTCGAAGGACGCCTCTGGTGCGAGCTGCGCGGATTCTGGGACGTGGAGGGCGACTTCATGGGCGGCCCGTTCGTCAGCTACACGACCGTCGATACAAAGACCAACCGCGTCTTCACGCTCGACGGCTACATCTATTCGCCCAAGTTGCACAAGCGCAACTTCGTGCGCGGCGTCGAGCACCTGCTCTACACGGTGAGCTTCCCCGAAGAGAAGGGGACCAAATAGCCGTACAGGGCCCGGCAGGACGGGACGAATCCGCCCCGCGCAAGCAGCCGGCCCGGCTCCATTGACGGGCCGGGCGGAGGAGCCGGTGCGGCCTGCCCGGAAGAGAAGAAACCCGCAGATACGATGCAGCAGATTCTGACATATACATTCCTGGTGCTCTACTCGATCACGATTCTCGGAGTCGTGGTGGTCATCATCACCGACAACCGGAACCCGCTGAAGACCCTGCCGTGGATCATCGTGCTGCTGCTGGCGCCCGTCGTGGGGCTTGTCTTCTACTTCTTCTTCGGGCAGAACCTCTCGAAAAAACGCATCATCTCCCGGCGCACGCGCAAGCGCATCACCCTGCAGCTCGAGGAGGCCGAGCATGTCGGATGTCCCGAACTTCCGGGGCGTTACCGCCCCCTCGTGCAGCTGTTGCAAAGCACCTGCCATGCCGTGCCGCTCTACGGCAGCGACATTGTCCCCTATACCGACGGACAGTCGAAGATGGAGGCGCTGCTCGGCGAGATCGCCCGGGCCCGCCACCACATCCACCTCCAGTACTACATCTTCAGCGACGACGAGACGGGCAGCCGCCTGCGCGACATCCTCGTGGCGAAGGCCCGCGAAGGGGTCCGCGTGCGGATCCTCTACGACGACGTGGGATGCAGCCGCGTGAAGAAGGAGTTTTTCCGCGGCATGCGCCGCGAAGGCATCGAGGTCCACGCCTTCCTGCACGTCAAGTTCCCGCGCTTCACGAGCAAGGTCAATTACCGCAACCACCGCAAGATCGCCGTGATCGACGGCCGCGTGGGTTTCATGGGCGGCATGAACGTCGCCGACCGCTACGTCCGCGGCACGGGATGGGGCTCGTGGCGCGACACCCACTTCCGCATCGAGGGACGCGGCGTCGCGGGGCTGCAGATCGCCTTTCTGAGCGACTGGTCCGCCACCACCAAGCAGCATCTCTCCGGGAGCGAATATTTCCCGGCAGCACGCTGCTACACGGGAAACATCCTGCAGATCGTCGCCGGAGGACCCTTCGGCAAGTGGCGCGCCCTGCTGCAGGCCGAAAGCTACGCCATCATGAGAGCCCGGCAGCGGATCTGGATCCAAACCCCCTACTACCTCCCGTCGGACGTGCTGAACACCGCCCTGCAGACGGCGGCACTCGCCGGCATCGACGTCCGCCTGATGCTTCCCGCACGCTCGGACTCGCGTTTCATAGACCTCGCGTCGCACTCCTACCTCGACGACATGATGCGCGCCGGCGTCAGGATCCTCTTCTACAAACCGGGATTCCTCCACTCGAAGCTGCTCATCGTGGACGACATGCTGACCGTGATCGGCTCGGCAAACATGGATTTCCGCAGTTTCGAGCACAACTTCGAGGTCAATGCCTTCTGTTACGACACCGCCTTCACGGCCCGCATGGCCGCCATCTTTGCGGACGACGCCGCACAGTGCCATGCCGTAACCCCCGGCGAATGGTTCCGCCGCCCCCGCTCGCGCCGCCTGGCCGAATCCTTCCTGCGGCTCTTCTCGCCACTGATGTAACCCCGCCGAATCATCGAAAACCCGATACGAACATGAAACGAATCCTCCTCCTGCTCCTCGCCGCGGCCGCCTGTGCCTGCGGCACGACACCCGCCCCGTCGGACTACGCGATCGTCGCCGGACCCGGCATCACGGACGACCCGCAATGGGCGACGGTCGTCGAGGCGCTCGGCGAAAGCCACCCCGGAGCTCAGGTTATCACCTACCGCGACTCGGTAGGCGAGGTGCTCGACGCGCTGCGCGGCGCGAAGCCCCGCTACGTCGCCTTCGTCGAGCAGCCCGAACAGGTCGGACGCGACTACATCATCGCGCTGAACCGCATGAGCCGTGCAGTCGATACGGACATCTACGCCGACTACCTCTGGGGCGTCATCACGGGCTACGACGCCGCGGCGGCCCGCCGCATGGTGCTCGACGCACGGGAGCCGCTCGTCATCCGCAGCGCCGTGAGCACGCTGCGCGAGGTCTCCGGGGCCAAGTGGTTCGAGTCGTTCGCCTATGTGGACGACCGCGACCGGGGAATCTGCGGCGAGAAGCGCCCCGGTGAGGATTCCGTACGCCACTACCCGACACCGCACCGCCTGCCGGACGGACGCCCCGACCTGCTGCGCGACTTCTGCGACTACTACGCGGCCTATGATCCCGACCTGATTACCACGGCCTCGCACGCCACGGAGCGCAACCTCGAAATGCCCTACTCGGTCGGGAACCTGCGCTGCGCCGACGGGGCGCTCTACGCCGACTTTCCCGAAGGGCGCGAGGCACTCCGCGAATCGGGCAAGCGGAGGGTTTTCCTGCCCATCGGCAACTGCCTGATCGGCAACGTGAACAACACGCGCGAAAGCATGGCGATCGCCTGGATGAACAGCGCCCGTGCGGCAGCGATGGTCGGCTACGTCGTGCCGACGTGGTACGGCCGCAGCGGCTGGGGAGGGCTGAAATACTGGCTCACCTCGCCCGGACGCTACACCCTTGCCGAGGCCTTCTTCCTCAACCAGCAGGACCTGCTCCACCAGCTCGAGGGGTGGTGTCCCGGACTGGGCGGCAAGGCCTTCCCGTTCGGACCGGAGGGCTTCGCCGAAGAGGATTTCGACCGCGCGAACGAGGTGGCCGGCCGCGAGCTGAACATCGACGAGACGGGCTTCTTCTTCGACCGCGACGTGCTGGCCTTCTACGGCGACCCGGCCTGGGAGGTGCGGCTCCGCGAGCTCCCCGCCGAGCAGGACTACACCGTAACGGTGCACAACGAACCGGGGCGCTGCACGCTGACCGTCGAGACGTCGCCGGAGTTCAGCGCCGAGCGCATGGCCGGCGACCGCTTCAAGGAGGAGCATGTCAAGGAGCTGCCCTTCAGCTGGTTCTTCGCCGAACGGCTCGAAAATCCGCGCCTGGCCGAGGGCGAGCCGTGGCAAGTGGCCCTCGACGAAAACTTCCTGCTGGTTTACGACCCCGGCTTCGAGCCCGGACAGACCTACACGATCCGCATCGACACCGGAAAATAGCCGGAAACGGCGGTGCGACAAACGCCGCCGCATTCCCGCACAACAAAAAAAAGCACCCTGCCGGGCAGGGTGCTTTTCATTTTCCGGAACGGCCGGCGCTACAGCTCGACGATGCCGTTGCGGATGGCATAGACGACCAGGCTGGCCGTATTCTTGCAGCCGGTCTTCTCGAGGATGTTGGCCCGGTGCTTGTCCACCGTGCGTTTCGAAATGAAGAGTTCGTCGGCGATCTCCTGATTCGAGAGGCCCCGGCAGACGGCCACCAGAATCTCCCGCTCGCGCGACGAGAGCTGGTCGTCGGCGGCATCCTCGCGCGAGCGCATGCGGCCCGTGAGCGACGAGAGCAGCTGCGGCGAGAAGTAGCTGCCCCCCTCCATCACCGTCTCGACGGCCTCCAGCACGTCGCCGATGTCGGAATCCTTGAGCAGGAAACCCCGCGCACCCGCCTCGACCATGCGCGAGTAGTAACTCTCCTCGCCGAACATCGAGAGGGTGATGATCCTCAGTTCGGGGCGCCGCGCCAGCGCCCGCTCGGTTGTCTGGGCCCCGTCCAACCCCGGCATCGAGAAATCCATGAAGACCACGTCGGCCTCCAGCGTGTCGAGCTGTGCGAGGAACTCCTCGCCGCTGCCGGCCTCCCCGACAACGCGGTACCCCTCCTGCCGTTCGAGCAGGCCCCGCAGTCCGTTGCGGAACAGCGTGTGGTCATCGACCAGAACGATGCGGCGCGTCATATCTCCTAACTGCGTTTTTTGCGGCGGCCGTCGCGCCGGGCCGGCACGGCGGACTCTTCCTGGGTATTGACACGAATAGCGGCCTGCATGCCCTTGCCCTTCGAGGAGGTGATCGAGCAGCTGCCGCCCAGCGAATTGATCCTCGACGAAATGTTCGACAGGCCCATGCCGCAGTCCATCATCGCCTGCGGGTTGAAGCCGCGGCCGTTGTCCGAATAGTCGAGCGTCAGCTCCGAACCGTTCTGCGACAGCGACAGATTGATCGACGTGCAGCCCGAATGCTTGAGCGAGTTGTTGATCAGCTCGCAGATCACCCGGTAGAGGATCACCTCCACGTCCGTGTCGTAACGCTCCGAACGCAGGTTCGTCGTGAAGCGGATCTTCACGTCGTGCATCGCCACGCTCTTGTCGATGAAGTTCTGCACGCCGCGCGCCAGCCCGAAGTCGTTGAGCACATGCGGCGAGAGGTTGTTCGAAATCTCCCGCAGCGAGCGGATCGCCTCCTCGATGACGTAGGTCGTATTGTCGATGATCTCGCGCTGTTCGGCGTTGTGCTCGTCGCGCGAGAGGGCCGTCAGCGACATCTTCGCCGAGGAGAGCAGCGGGCCCAGCCCGTCGTGCAGCTCCTTCGAGAAACGCGAGCGCGCCTTCTCCTCCGTGCGCAGCACCGCCGTGAGGATCCGCTTGTTGAGCAGCGTCCGCTGGTGGTTCAACCGGTCGATATAGCGGAACAGCTTGTGGGCATACATCACGCCGATCGAAAGGCAGATCGACACCGTAACCCCGAGGTAGCCGAACCACCACCGCGGCACGACCTCGACGCCCAGGTCCAGCAGCAGCTGGACCAGCCGTTCGATCGTCAGCAGCGAGAAGCCCACGATGAAGAGAATCCACACCGAATTGTACTTCGTGGCCCGCACCAGACGCAGGGCATAGGCCGTCGCAAGGCTCTGCACGACGATCGACAGGATGAGCAGGATCGTAATCAGCATAAGGCTCCGTGTTTTTTACAAAGATAGGATTATTTCAGCACTTTGCCAAGGGCCGCGAGCTGCCGGTAGTCGGTCAGGTCCACCTGCACGGGAACCACCGAGACGTAGCCGTGCGCAAGGGCCCACTCGTCGGTATCCGTGGCCTCGGGCTCGCCGTTTACGAATTCGCCCGTAAGCCAGTAGTACTCCCGTCCGCGGGGATCCTCGCGGCGGAAGAACTCCTCGCGCCAGAAGCCCCGGTTCTGGCGGCACAGACGCAGCCCCTTCACCTCTTCGGGACGTCCCGCGGGGACATTGACGTTCAGGCAGAGCGGCAGCGTGACTTCGCCGTCGAGCACCGCCCCGACAATCTGCCGACCGTAGAGCACCGACGCCTCGAAATCGGCATCCGCGGCATGGTCGTCCAGCGAGAGGCCGATCGACGGGCAGCCGTAGAAGCTTCCTTCGATGGCGGCGCCCATCGTGCCGGAGTAGAGCACATTGACGGCCGAATTCGAGCCGTGGTTGATGCCCGAAATCACCAGATCGACCCGCTCCTCGCGCAGCAGGCAGTCGAAAGCCATCTTCACGCAATCGACCGGCGTACCCGAGAAGGCATAGACCGAGAGGTCGTGCTCCTCGCGGATGCGCCGCAGGTAGAGCGGGTTGTACATCGTGATGGCCTGGCTCATGCCGCTCTGCGTCGTCTCGGGAGCCACGACCACCACGCGGCCGAAGCCGCGGGCCACCTCGACGGCGGCGGCAAGCCCCTTCGAGGCGTAGCCGTCGTCGTTGGTAACCAGTATGAGTCGTTCGTTCTTGTTCATTCCGTTCATAAACAAAGGAATAGCCGTACTGCGATCCACGGCCGAGCCGTTCGGCGCTCCGGGGCGGTGCGGCACATGCGATTTTCGGGCAAAGATACGCATAAAACCCGCGCCGAGCGATTTTTTAACGCCATAATTTGTTTCTTTTGGAAAAATCTTCCTATCTTTGCCCTCCCAAACGGGCGTAGATCAACCTCTTTCATTGGGCACTGCGGCAGCGGCAGGATTTTCGGGGAACGGATCCGGGCGAAGCGGGAGACCGCAACGCAAGGGACCGGGGACAGGAGGAACCGGAAACGCGAGGGTCCGAAAACCGGAAAAGACTGCAGGATTATGGATCGAAGGCGATCCGCATGGTAGTCCGGGTGCAGCGGGAATGTTGGATGCGAAACACAAAAATTTGTTGCAACAATGAACAAAGACGCAATCATCAAGCTCGTGAACGAGCAGATGTGGCCGAAGACGGACGCCGACGTTCCGTCGTTCAAGGCCGGAGACACGATCACCGTTACCTACAAGATCATCGAGGGTAACAAGGAGCGCATGCAGAGCTTCCGCGGTACGGTCATCCAGATCAAGGGTCAGGGCAAGACCAAGATGTTCACGATCCGCAAGATCTCGAACGGCGTAGGCGTGGAGCGCATCTTCCCGCTCTACTCGCCCCACATCGACAAGATCGAGGTGAACAAGATCGGTGTCGTTCGCCGCGCCCGCATCTACTACCTGCGCGACCTGACCGGCAAGAAGGCCCGCATCAAGGAGAAGCGCATGACCAGCTCGGAGAAATAATCCGGCTCACACGGTCTGAAAAAACGGGAGTCCCGAAATCCGGGATTCCCGTTTTTCTTTGTCCGAAAGCGGCGGCCATTCCCTCCCCGGACAAAAAAAGCGGGGCGCAGCCGTCGCTGCACCCCGCATCCTGTCGTGAGACGACCCGGTTAGTCGTTCACCGGAATATCCTTGTTCACGTTCTTCGAACCCACGAGGGCGTAGTAGAGCAGGTAGGCCAGGCCGATGATGATCACCCAGTAGCTCGTCAGATAGCCCGTACCGCCCGTCAGGTCGATGATGCTGTTCTGCAGGAGCGGAAGAATACCGCCGCCGCAAACGAGGGCCATGAAGATACCCGAACCCTTCTCGGTGTATTTGCCCAGACCTTCGACGGCCAGGTTGAAGATACCGCCCCACATCACCGAAGTACAGAGGCCGATCAGTACCAGCAGCATCGCATTGACCGGAACATGAACCAGCGTAAAGCCCTCGGCGCCGTTGAATACCGGCATGCTGGTAAGCGTCTGCGGCAGGAACATGGCGGCAGCCGTCAGGATCAGGCCCACGAAGGAGACGGTCGTAAGCATGGTCTTGGCCGAAATCTTGGCACCCAGAGCGGCTCCGAGCAGACGTCCCACAAGCATCAGCAGCCAGTAGGTGGCGGCTACCGATCCGGCGACGGCCTCGGCATTCACGCCGCTGCCCAGCACGTTGAGTTCGGGATTCTGCAGCCACTTCTGCAGCACGTTGGGGATGCCGACCTCGATACCCACATAGACGAAGATCGCAACGGCACCCAGCACGAAGTGGCGGAACGACAGCGGGCCGTACTTCGAAGCGGCGGCCTGCTGCGTGGCGGCCTCGCGCTTGTTCTCGGGGATGTCCGTCAGGGCGATGACGATGAAGGCGAAGGCGAAGATGGCTAGGGCGGCATACATCAGCGGGAAGACGTTGCTGATCTGTGCGTTGCGGATTCCCTCGGGGATCAGAAGGCCCGTCATGACGATGACGGCCGTACCGCTCAGCGAGTTGAAGGCGCCGCCGGTCTGGATGAGCTGGTTGCCCTTGTTACCGCCGCCGCCCAGCTTGTTGAGCATGGGATTGACCACCGTATTGAGCAGACACATCGAGAATCCGGCCACGAAGGCGCCCAGCAGATAGACCCCGAAGCTCTCGGCAACACCCGAAAGCGTCTGGATGCCCACGCCGACGAAACCTACGGCCACGGCGACGAGTGCCGTCTTCTTGTAACCGAACTTCTGCAGCATGTTGCCGGCCGGATAACCCATGATCGCATAGGCGATGAAGTTGGCGAAGACACCCAGCGTACCCATCCAGTTGGGAACGTTGAACTGGTACTTGAGAATGTCGCCCATGGGTGATGCCAGGTTGGTTACGAACGAGATCATCGCGAAGAGGAAGATCATCACGATGATCGGCAAAGTGTAATTCTTCTTTTGTTCCATGAAAGTTACTATTTAGGTTAATAATCGTTTGCAGGTCGGTGCGGTATTATCGGTCGCGTTCGGCGATGAAGGCGCAGAGGTTCACCAGCGCCGAACGGTAGTCGGATTCCTCGTAGTCGGCAAGCATCTCCACGGCCCGGGTGATGTAGCCCTGCATCGCCGTGGCGGCAGCGGCGAGCCCGCCCTCCTCCTCGACCGTGCGGCGCAGCGACTCCACCGCCGCGTCGTCTTCACGACAACGGGCCAGTCTGCCCAGCAGATCGGCCCGAAGCTCTTCGGAGGCATGCTCCAGCACGGCAAGCAGCGGCAGGGTGATCTTCCCCTCGCGCAGGTCGTTGCAGGCCGGTTTCCCGGTCTGGGCCGACGGCGTATAGTCCAGGATGTCGTCCTGAATCTGGAAGGCCATGCCCAGCGACTCGCCGAAGCGGCGCATCGTCGCCACCCGGTCGCGCGTGGCGCCCACGGCGAGCGCCCCCACGGAGGCGGCGACACCCAGCAGGCTTGCGGTCTTCTTGTGGATGATCTCCAGATAGGTCTTGAGCGTCATGCTGCGCTCGGCGGCGCATTCGTCCTGCAGCACCTCGCCCTCGCACAGCGCGGCCATCGAGCCGCAGACATGCGTTACCAGGTCGAACTGCCCGCTCTGCAGGCCGATATTCATGTTTTTCGCCAGAACATAGTCGCCCAGGATCACGGCCTTGTGCGACTGCCAGCGGGCATTGACCGAAGGGCGCCCCCGCCGCGTGTCGGCCTCGTCGATCACGTCGTCGTGGATGAGCGACGCCACATGGATCATCTCCACAAGCATCGCGGCCAGAGAGGTGCGGCGTCCGCCCGCCGCACCCTTCACCGAAGCGTTCATCGCCGCCGAAAGGATCACCAGCAAAGGACGGATGCCTTTGCCGCGGGACGAGAGGGCATAACGCAGCATGTCGGACAGCAACTCGCCCTCGGCCGTAAACTGCCGCTCGACGAATTCATCGAAGGCAGCCAGCTCCGCCGTAACGGGCTTGCGGATCTCTTCAAGTGTAATCATATGTGCAAAGATAAGCATTTTTCGCTTCGGCGAACCGCACTCTCGATGTTTTTTCGTACCTTTGGCAATCGATAAAGATTCTACGGAATGGATTTTTCGACAGGATTTCTCAGGAAGCTGCTTCCGGCAGCCGCGGCGCTCGTACTCTTTTTCATCGTGAGCGCCGTCTATTTCGCCCCCCAGTTCCGGGGCGAGGTGCTGCCGCAGCACGACGTCCTCCAATACGAAGGCATGGCCAAGGATATCAGCGACATGCGCGCCGCAACGGGCGAAGACCCCCAGTGGACCGGCGGCATGTTCTCCGGCATGCCCGCCTACCTGATCAACGTCGCCTACCCGGCCCAGTTGGTCAAGCGCACCGTGGGGCAGATCGTCAAGGCGATCGACACCCCCGCGGGGTTCCTCTTCTTCGCCATGACGGCCATGTGGTGCATGCTGCTCATCATGGGCGTGAATCCCTGGGTGGGCATCGTCCCGGCACTGGCCTACGGTCTCTCGACCTACTTCCTGCTCATTATCGGCGCCGGGCACATCACGAAGATGTGGGCGCTGGTCTACGCGCCGCTGATGATGGGCGGCGCCTGGATCACCCTGCGCGGCAACGTCTGGTACGGCGCCGCCTTCACGGCCCTCGCCACGTCGCTCGAGATCGGCGCCAACCACCCGCAGATCACCTACTACTTCCTGCTGGCGATGGCCGCCCTGTGGATCAGTGAGGGAATCTTCGCCCTGCGCGGCCGCCGCATGAAGGATTTCGCGCGCCGCACGGCGGCGCTCGCCGCTGCAGGAGTGCTGGCCGTGGGGGCGAACTTCGCACCCCTGTGGTATACGGCGCAGCACTCGAAGGAGACGATCCGCGGCGGCTCGGAACTCGCCTCGACGAGCGAGAGTTCCGACAGCGGCCTCGACCTCGACTACGCCACGGCCTGGAGCTACGGAACGGCCGAAACGCTCAACCTGCTCGTGCCCGACTTCATGGGGCGCGACTCGGCGACCACTTTCCCGGCGGACGGCCAGACCGCCTCGCTGCTCAACGACTACGGACTGCGCGGCGCCGCGCAGCAGCTGCCGGCCTACTGGGGCACGCAGCCCTACACGGCAGGCCCCACCTACCTGGGCGCCGCGGCGATCTTCCTCGCCGTGCTGGGCTTCCTGCTCACGGACGGCCGCACCCGGTGGTGGATCCTTGCGGTCAGCGTGCTGGCGATCCTGCTGGCCTGGGGCCGCAACTTCATGGCATTCACCGAGCTGGCCTTCCGCCTGCTGCCCGGATACAACAAATTCCGCACCGTCTCGATGACGCTCGTCATCGTGCAGTGGGCCGTGCCCCTGCTGGGGGCCTTCGCGCTCATGCACCTCTGGCGGGGCGACGTCGCCCGCGAACGCCTGCTGCGCGCCCTGGCCTGGGCCGCGGGGATTACCGGCGGGTTGTGCCTGCTGCTGGCCGTGGCCGGCGGGTCGCTCTTCGACTTCGGACGCGCCGCGAGTGCCGAAATGATGACCGAACAGTTCCGACAGATCTTCGAGGCGAACCAGTTGCAGGAGTACCTCGCACGCGGCATGGATGTCGAGTGGGGCGAGGCGACGGCCGCGGCGATGGCCGCCGACCGCATCGACATGATGCAGGCCGACGCCTGGCGCTCGCTGCTGATGATCCTGCTCGCCGCAGGCGCCGTGGCGCTCTTCGCCTTCCGCCGCATCGGCAAATACGCCCTCACGGGACTGTTGGCCGCCGTCGTGCTGATCGACCTCGTGCCCGTAGACCGGCGGTTCCTCTCCGCGGAGCAGTTCGTATCCCCGCGGCGCCAGCAGGTTGCGTCCTCGGCCGCCGACCGCGCGATCCTCGAGGACCGCGACCTCGGATACCGCGTGCTGAACCTTACGGTCAGCCCCTTCAACGACGCCACGACCTCCTACTTCCACCGCTCGGTGGGCGGGTACCACGGCGCCAAGCTGGCCCGCTACCAGGATCTCATCGACCGCCACCTCTCGCAGCTCAACGGCGGGGTGCTCGACATGCTCAACACGCGCTACCTGATCGTACCGGGAGCCGACGGACAGCCCGAGGCACAGCGCCGCACGACGGCCTTCGGCGCCGCGTGGTTCGTCGATTCGATCGTCCCTGCGGCGACCCCCGAGGAGGAGATCACCCTGCTGGGCGAGGTGAACCTCCGCACGACGGCCGTCGTGGCGGAATCCGCGCTGGCCGCGGCGGAGACCGCACCGCGGCAGATGCAGCCCGACAGCTGCGCCGCGAAGCGCATCGACCTGGTGGAGTACCGGCCCAACTACCTCAAATACACCTACGCCTCTCCCGAGGAAGCCGTGGCGGTCTTCTCGGAGATCTACTACGACAAGGGGTGGACGGTCCGCATCGACGGTGAGGAGGCCTCCGGTTTCCGCGCCGATTACGTCCTGCGCGCCATGCGCCTCCCGGCCGGCGAACACACCGTCGAATGGTCGTTCCGCGCACCGGCATGGGGACTCACCGAAGGGATCACGGGACTCTGCTCGGGCGTGATCCTGCTGGGTGCCGTTGCGGCGCTCATCCATGCGCTGCGGTGGCGGAAAAAGGAGAACGCCGGAACCGAAGCCTCACCGGCGCCGAAAACCGAAAACTGAGAAAACATTTCGAATCGCAAAGATGAAAGACGACAAACGGCTCAAACGCAAGGTGCGCAACTCCTACCTCGTATCGACCGTGAGCATCGCACTGGTACTTTTCCTGCTGGGATCGGTGGGCTACCTGATGGTGGCGGCCATGAAGGTCGCCGACACGCTGCAGGAGAGCATCGCCGTGAGCGTGGAGCTCCGGCGCGAGACGACCGACGAGGAGAAGGCGGCCCTCAAGGCGTGGTTCGAGCAGGAGGAGCTCGTCGCCACAATCACCTACCTCCCGAAGGAGGAGAAGATCGAGGACCGGGAGTTCCGCAAGATGTTCGGAAGCACGTTCGAGGAGGTGCTCGAGGAGAATCCGCTGCCCGACTCGTTCGAACTGACCCTCACCTCGGCATCGGCCGACAAGGAGCTGCTCGACAGCTTCATCGGCGCGGCCGAACGCCTCGAAGGGGTCGATCGCGTCTCCTACCCGGCCCTCATGGCCGAACGGCTCCATGCCACGGTGGGCAAGATCCGCCTCGTGCTGCTGCTCTTCGGCGGGGCGCTGCTCCTCGTCTCGCTCATCCTGGTAAGCAACACGATCCGGCTGGCCATCTACTCGAAACGCTACCTGATCAACACGATGAAGCTCGTCGGGGCCACCAAGTGGTTCATCATGCGCCCCTTCCTCGGCAGCAGCCTCCGGCAGGGCATTCTGGCCGGGGCGATCGCCTCGGCGCTCTTCGGCGTGGCGGTCTACGGCGTCAATGAAGCCGTGCCCGAACTGCTGACCATCGCCGAAGCGGGCAAGATCGCACTCATCATCGGCGCGATGCTTGCAGGGGGTATCGTGATCTCGGGGGTCTTCTCCCTCGCGGCCCTCAACAAATTCATCAACATGAAGTCGAACAAGATATACCTTTATTAAATGGGAAAAGAGCTGAAAAAAGACCGGGAGCCCGCGCAGGAAAATCCGCGCATGCCCCTCACGCGCCGCAACTACATCCTGCTGGCCGTCGGATTCGCCGTCATCATCCTGGGATTCATC
Organism: Candidatus Alistipes stercoravium; assembly: GCA_019119615.1. Classification (GTDB taxonomy): domain Bacteria; phylum Bacteroidota; class Bacteroidia; order Bacteroidales; family Rikenellaceae; genus Alistipes; species Alistipes stercoravium. The sequence continues at coordinate 37,890 of DWWQ01000048.1, forward strand.
CTCATGGCCGGCGGCGGCAGCGACTCGCCCGACGAGTTCAACTACGCCATGTTCTCCTGGCGCCGCATCACCCTGGCACCGATACTGGTCATCGGCGGTTTCGTCATCGAGATCTTCGCCATCCTCAAACGTTACGAATAACCCCGGGCGCCGCACCGAAACGCACCCGGACCCATACCTTTCGAATACATGGACACCATACAAGCCATCCTGCTCGGCATCGTGCAGGGTATCACGGAATTCCTGCCCGTCTCGAGCAGCGGGCACCTGCAGATCGCCAAGGAGCTGCTCGGCGTGCAGCTTGAAGAGAACCTCACCTTCGACGTTACGCTCCACGCCGCGACGGTACTGAGCACGATCGTCGTGCTCTGGAGCGAGATCCGCCGCCTGCTGCAGGGGCTCTTCTCGCGCCGCTTCAACGAGGAGCAGGCCTACATTCTCAAGCTCATCCTCTCGATGATCCCCATCGGCATCGTGGGCTTCCTGTTCAAGGACCAGCTCGACGCGCTGCTCAACGCCCCGTACATCCTCCTGGTCGTCGGAGCCATGCTGCTGCTCACGGCGGCCCTGCTGGCCTTCGCCCAGTATGCCCGGCCGCGGCAGAAGGAGCGGATCTCCTACCGCGACGCCCTGCTCATCGGCGTGGCACAGGCCTGCGCCGCCATGCCGGGACTCTCGCGCTCGGGATCGACCATCGCAACGGGCATCCTGCTCGGAAACAAGAAGACCGCCGTCGCCCAATTCTCGTTCCTCATGGTGCTGGCGCCGATCCTCGGCGAGACGCTCCTCGAGGCCGTGAGCGGCGAACTGACCGCAGGCATCGACACCGGGGTACTGATCGCCGGGTTCCTCGCCTCGTTCATCACCGGATGCCTCGCCTGCCGCTTCATGCTCGAGATCGTCAAGCGCGGGCGCCTCATCTGGTTCGCCGTCTACTGCGCCCTGGCCGGCGTGGTCTCCATCGCAAGCTACCTCTTCTAAATGGACGGCACGAAAGATCTCCGCGGCATCAACTTCGAGGAGGGCTACATCGCCGTCATCGACAAACCCCTGCGCTGGACCTCGGCCGACGTGGTCCGCAAGGTCAAGTTCACACTCCGCAAGGCGGGCTACCGCAAGATCAAGGTGGGCCACGCCGGGACGCTCGACCCGCTCGCCACGGGCATCCTGCTGCTCTGCATCGGCCGCGCCACGAAGATGGCCGACGCCCTGCAGGCCGAGGAGAAGGAGTATGTCGCTGACGTCATGCTCGGCGCCACGACCCCGAGCTACGACCTCGAGCACGAGATCGACCGCACCTATCCCTGGGAGCATATCACGCGCGAAGCCGTTGATAAGGCGCTCGCGGAGCTCACGGGCGAGCGGCTGCAGGAGCCCCCGGTCTATTCGGCCAAGAAGATCGAGGGGGCAAGGGCCTACGAACTGGCCCGCGCCGGCGAGGAGGTCGCCCTGCGCAAATCGCTCATCACGATCTACGAGATGACCGTCGAGGAGTACGACCTGCCGCGCGTGCGCATCCGCGTGTGTTGCAGCAAGGGGACCTACATCCGCTCGCTGGCCCGCGAGATCGGCGAGGCGCTCGGCAGCGGCGCCCACCTGACCTCGCTGCGCCGTACCCGCAGCGGGGGCTTCACCCTGGCAAACGCCTGGGATCTGGAGGAATTTCTCAAAAATTTGCAAAATCTTGAAACAAAATAGCTTTTTCTGCGTATAAGGGATAATCTGTCTGTTGTTCCGAAACGTAAAAAAGCGTTCCTATGAAATTATCGCAATACGGATACGAGTTCTCGCCCGAGATGCTGGCCAAATACCCGGCCGAGAACCGCGACGAATCGCGCCTGATGGTCATCAACCGCGCCACGGGCACGATCGAACACCGCATCTTCAAGGAGATCATCGAGTATTTCGACGAAAAGGACCTCTTCGTCTTCAACGACACGAAGGTCTTCCCCGCACGCCTCTACGGCAACAAGGAGAAGACCGGTGCCGAGATCGAGATCTTCCTGCTGCGCGAGCTGAACCGAGACCTGCGCCTGTGGGACGTGCTGGTGGATCCGGCACGCAAGATCCGCATCGGCAACAAGCTCTATTTCGGCGACGACGACCTGCTGGTCGCCGAGGTCATCGACAACACCACCTCGCGCGGCCGTACGCTGCGCTTCCTCTTCGACGGCTCCTACGAGGAGTTCAAGAATACGCTCTTCAGCCTGGGAGAGACGCCGCTGCCGAAATGGGTGCGCGAGAAGGTCGAACCCGAAGACGCCGAACGTTACCAGACCATCTTCGCCCGCCACGAGGGTGCCGTAGCGGCCCCCACGGCCGGCATGCACTTCTCGAAACACCTGATGAAGCGCATGGAGATCAAGGGCATCGACTCGGCCTTCATCACCCTGCATGTGGGCCTCGGAAACTTCCGTACGGTGGATGTCGAGGATCTCTCGAAGCACAAGATGGACTCCGAGCAGTTCTTCGTTACGGAGGAGGCCGCCGAGGCGGTCAATACGGCCAAACGCGAGGGACACAAAATCGCCGCCATCGGCACGACCGTCATGCGCACGCTCGAGACGGCCGTCTCGATCAACGGCATGATCAACCCCATGGAGGGGTGGACCAACAAGTTCATCTTCGCCCCCTACGACTTCACGGTCGCCGACGCTATGGTTACGAACTTCCACCTGCCCTACTCCACGCAACTGATGATGGTGGCGGCCTTCGGCGGCTACGAAACCGTGATGAATGCCTACCGGATCGCCCGTGAGGAGGGCTACCGTTTCGGCACTTATGGCGACGCAATGCTCATTCTTTAAGATTTTTTTCGTATCTTTGCAGTAATGAGCGCCTGTTAAGCGCGCCTGTAAAAAAATTTCACGAACATGGCAAGCAAGATTCTGTATGTATGCCAGGAGATCATGCCCTACCTTCCCGAGACGGAGGGCTCGCGGCTCTGCCGCGCACTGACCCAGGCAATGCAGGAACGCGGCAACGAGATCCGTACGTTCATGCCCCGCTACGGCTGCATCAACGAGCGCAGGCATCAGCTGCACGAGGTGATCCGCCTCTCGGGTATGAATCTCATCATCGACGACAACGATCACCAGCTGATCATCAAGGTCGCCTCGATCCCTGCGGCGCGCGTACAGATCTACTTCATCGACAACGACGACTACTTCTCGCGCAAGGCCGTGCTGACCGACGCCGACGGCAACCACTTCGCCGACAATGACGAGCGGGCCATCTTCTTTGCCCGCGGCGTGCTGGAAACCGTGAAGAAGCTGCGCTGGACCCCCACCGTCGTACACTGCCACGGATGGCTCTCGAGCGTCGTGCCGGTCTACCTGAAACAGGTTTTCTCGGACGACCCGATCTTCCGCGACGTAAGGATCGTCGTCTCGCTCTACGACGACGCCTTCCCCGGAGAACTCGCCCCCGAGTTCCGCGAGAAAATCGCCGGAGAGGGTGTCAGCGACAAAAATCTGGAAATTCTCGCAACCCCTTCATACGAAAACCTCTGCCGCTTCGTTATGGAATATGCCGACGGCGTGGTGATCGCCTCCGAAAAGGTCGATCCGAAGGTTGCCGAGCTTGCCCGCGCATGCGGAAAGCCCCTGCTCGAGTACCAGTCGCCCGAAGCTGCGGACTTTTTCGACAATTACAACCGATTCTATGAAGCAATCCAATAAACTCCTCCGCCTGCTGTGCGGTGCGGCCGTAACCCTCACCGCGGCGATGGGGACCTTCGTGGGCTGCACCTCGGTGGACGACACGCTGGGCGGAAACCTCATTCCCGACAACCAGCAGATGCGTGCCGGGTTCATCCGGCTGCCCGAGGACCTGTCGGACAAGACGAAGTACCTCTCGACACGCCTCTACCAGAGCGACTCGATCTCCTCGGCGAACCTCTCGTCGGGCTATTTCGGCCTGCAGCGCAACGACACGCTCGGACTGCGCAGCGCCGGATTCCTCACCCAGATGGTCAATCTCACCGAACTCGACGAAGGTTATTTCGGTTACAAGCCGATCTTCGACTCGGCGCAGCTGCACCTCTCGATTGGCTCCTACGGACGGGATACGCTCACCGAGCAGCGCTTCGCCATCTACGAGATCGTCAGCAACAAATACCTGACCGAAAAGCCGATCGCCGCGGGCGCCACGCAGCGCGACACAACCTTCTACCTGAATTTCGACCCCGGGAAGGAGGGAGTCATCGACCCGAGCCGCGGACCGCTCTTCTACTTCACGCTCGGCGGCGACAAGGGCCCGGCCACGACGGCCGTAACGCTCGTGCCCACCGACGAGGGACGCCGCTATGTGCAGCGGCTCATGCTGCAGAAGGAGAGCGGCACGAACTACGAGGAGGACTACTCGATCTACCGGCTCGACAGTCTGGAACAGTGGGTCGAGGAGTTCAAGGGCTTCTATATCTGCCCGGCAGACAATACGGCCTATCCCGACGGAGAGGGCACGATCTTCGGCACGACGCTCGAGTCGTCTGGCCTGACGATCTACGGCCGTAACCGCGTCGAGGCCGACCCCTCGCTGATCCAGGATACGTTGAGCGTTACCTACTACTTCTACGAAGGGGCCGTCGATTACGGCAACGTGGCGATCAACACCATGTACCACGACTACTCGCAGGTCAAGGCCGTTCCGTTCAACATCGACGATGCCCGCGAGCCGGCCGCCGGAGCTGCGGACAACCGGCAGACAACCGCCCGGCTGCGCGTGGAAGGATTCGGAGGCGTCGTCAGCGACATTACCTTCACGGAGGCCTTCTTCGCGACCCTCGAACAGAAGATCGAGGAGGTGAACCAGTCCGAAGGAAAGGATTTCAAATCGCTTGCCTTCAGCCAGGTGATTCTGGACATCTACTTCAACGACGGAGCCTATGACTGGCAGGAGATCGGCGCCTCGTCCGCAACGACCGACGTCGTGCGCCTTACCGAACAGATGCAGGCCGCCCCGAGCCGCCTGGGTCTCTACACGGACTACAAGTCGCGGACCCCGATTTCGGACTACAACTACTCCTACGAGTCCCAATACAGCACGACGCTCAACTACGGAGGCTACATCAACCGCAGCCAGGGCTGCTACAAGATGAACATCACGGCCTACATCCAGTCGCTGTGGAACAGCTACATCGACGAAAAGAAGGCTGCCGAAGCCGAGGGCCGGGCCGTCAATCTGGAGAATGTGGACTACCGCACGATCTACCTCGCGCCCGAAGCGGGCGGATTCTACACCCCGTCGTTCTGCGTCCTGCAGGGCATGACGACCGAGGGGAATGAAAACACGGCGCCGCTCCGCCTCGAGATCGCCTACAACATGATCAAATAGAAAAACCATAAACCCTTGTGCGGAACCTAAGTGAAGAGCTTAGGTTTTCGCATTTCTGAAAAAGCCATCAAAAATACGCAATGCAGGACAATTTAGTCATCGTAGAGTCCCCGGCCAAGGCGAAGACCATCGAAAAGTTCCTGGGTAAGGATTTCGTCGTCAAATCGAGTTTCGGACACATCCGCGATCTTTCGAAGAAGGATCTCGGCATCAACATAGCCAAGGGATTCACACCCGTATACGAAATTCCAAGCGACAAGAAGAAGGTCGTCGATGAACTTGCGAAACTCGCCAGGACGAAGACCGTCTGGCTCGCCTCCGATGAAGACCGCGAAGGAGAGGCCATCGCATGGCACCTGACCGAAGTGTTGGGTCTCCCGGTCGATCAGACGAAGCGCATCGTCTTCCATGAAATCACCAAGCGGGCCATCCTCGAGGCCATCGAGAAGCCCCGCACGGTCAATATGGACCTGGTGAACGCCCAGCAGGCACGCCGCATCCTGGACCGTCTGGTCGGCTTCGAACTCTCGCCCGTGCTGTGGAAGAAGGTCCGCCCGGCCCTCTCGGCCGGCCGCGTGCAGTCGGTCGCCGTACGGCTGATCGTCGAGCGCGAGCGCGAGATCATCGCCTTCCATTCAACCCCCTACTTCCGGGTCGTGGCCCAGTTCCACGCCGCCGAGGATCCCGAGAAGACGCTCTTCAAGGCCGAACTCTCCTCGCGTTTCGAGACGGCCGCCGAGGCCGAAGCGTTCCTGCGGAGCGCCATAGGCGCCTGTTTCACGGTCGTGAAGTCCGAGGAGAAGCCCGCACAGCGCTATCCGGCGCCGCCGTTCACCACCTCGACGCTCCAGCAGGAGGCGGGCCGCAAACTGGGCATGTCCGTCTCGCAGACGATGTCCGTGGCGCAGCACCTCTACGAGCAGGGATTGATCACCTACATGCGTACCGACTCGGTGAACCTCTCGCAGCAGGCCCTCGCGCAGTGCAAGGAGGAGATCATCAAGCTCTACGGCGAGAAATACTCGTCGTGGCACAACTACAAGACCAAGACCAAGGGCGCCCAGGAGGCCCACGAGGCAATCCGTCCCTCCTACATCGACCGGCAGACGATCGAGGGAACCCCGGCCGAGAAACGGCTCTACGAGCTGATCTGGAAACGTACGGTCGCCTCGCAGATGGTCTGCGCGGAGCTCGACCGCACGACGATCACCATCGACATGAGCGGTTCGAAGCAGCAGTTCGTCGCCCAGGGCGAGGTAGTGCGTTTCGACGGCTTCCTGCGCCTCTACTCCGAATCGACGGACGACGACCAGGCATCCGAGAGCGGCGAGGGACTGCTCCCGAAGCTCACGGCGGGCGACCGCGTGCTGCCCGTGCAGATCACGGCCACCGAGCGCTTCACGCAGGCCCCGGCCCGCTACAACGAAGCCTCGCTCGTCAAGCGCCTCGAGGAGCTCGGCATCGGACGCCCCTCGACCTACGCCCCGACGATCACCACGATCATCAACCGCGGCTACGTCGTCAAGCAGAACCGCGACGGCGTCAAGCGCGGCTACCTGCAGATGACCCTTACGGGCGACAAGATCACGACGAAAAACCTCACCGAAAGCTACGGCAAGGAGAAGAGCCGCCTCTCGCCCACCGACATCGGCATGGTGGTGAACGACTATCTGGAGCAGCAGTTCGGGCCGATTATCGACTACAACTTCACGGCCAACGTCGAGAAGGAGTTCGACCGCATCGCCGAGGGGGAGATCACCTGGGAGAAAATGATCGAGACCTTCTACGGGCCCTTCCACAAGATGGTGGACGAGGCGATCGCCACGCAGCCGGCCAAGACGCGCGAGGTGCGCATCCTGGGCACCGACCCCCGGACGGGACATACGGTCAAGGCGCGCATCGGCCGCTACGGCCCGATGGTCGAGATCGAGGGTGCCGAGGGCGAGAAGAGCCGTTTCGCGTCGCTCAAGAAGGGGCAGCTCATCGAGTCGATCACCCTGGACGAGGCGCTGGAGCTCTTCGCGCTGCCGCGCGATCTGGGACTGCTCGACGGCGAGATGCTCGTCGTCGGCCTCGGCAAATACGGCCCCTACGTCCGCCACGGCAAGACCTTCGCCTCGCTGGCCCGGACCGACGATCCCTATACGATCGGCTACGACCGCGCCGTGGAGTTGCTCAAGGAGCACCAGGCTGCGGCCGCCGCGGCCCATACGCCCCTGAAGAGCTTCGAGGAGGATCCCGACATGCTGGTCAAGAACGGCCGCTACGGCGCCTATATCGCCTACAAGGGGAAGAACTACCGGCTGCCGCGCGGCGCCAAGCCCGAGGAGCTGACCCTCGAGGAGTGCCGGAAGATCGTCGCCGGTTCGAAGAAATAGGCTTGCAAATCCATAACAAAACCCATAACGCATTATGAAAAATTTCCTCTTTTCCGCCCTTGCGCTCTGCCTCGCTCTGACGGCAGCGGCACAGACGCCCGACAACAACGCTTCGGGATATGCCTTTACCGATGTGAAGATCCTGCCGACGACGCCCGTCAAGGACCAGAGCCGCAGCGGCACCTGCTGGTGCTTCTCGACCCTCTCGTTCCTCGAGAGCGAGATCATCAAGGCCGGCGGCGAGCCGATGCACCTCTCGGAGATGTGGATCGTCCGCCACTCGTTCATGGACAAGGCCGAGAAGTACATCCGCCTGCACGGCAGCCTGAACTTCGCCGAGGGCGGCGCCTCGCACGACGTAACGGAGGGAATCAAGGCCCACGGCATCGTCCCCTTCGAGGTCTACCCGGGTCTGAACTACGGCACCGAGAAACCCGACTTCCACGAGCTGTCGGTCGTGCTGAAGAACTACCTCGACGCCGTACTGAAGGCTGCTGAAAGCAACAAGCCCCTCTCGACGGCCTGGAAGCGCGGCTTCAACGCCATCCTGGACGCCTACTTCGGCGAGATGCCCGAGACGTTCACCTACGAGGGCAAGGAGTACACGCCCGAGAGCTTTGCCGCCTCGCTGCCGATCCGTATGGACGACTATGTGGACATCAGCTCCTTCACGCACCACCCCTTCTACACGCGCTTCATCATCGAGGTACCCGACAACTGGATGTGGGGCGAGGTTTACAACGTGCCTCTCGACGAGATGATGGCCATCATCGACAACGCCCTCGCCAACGGATATACCGTATCGTGGGGCACGGACGTCAGCGAGAAGGGCTTCAGCCGCACGAAGGGCATCGGCGTCGTTCCGGAGGCCGACCTCGAGGGCATGAGCGGCACGGAGGCCGAGCGCTGGGGCAAGCTCACCGACAAGGAGAAGGAGGCCGCCCTCTACAAGTTCGACAAGCCGGGCAAGGAGCGCCTGATCACCCAGCAGCTGCGCCAGGAGGCCTTCGACAACTTCGAAACGACCGACGACCACGGCATGCTCATCATGGGTACGGCCACCGACCAGAACGGCACGCCCTACTACAAGGTGCAGAACTCGTGGAACACCGTCGAGCCCTATGACGGCTTCTGGTACTTCTCGAAGCCCTTCGTGGCCTACAAAACCACCTCGATCATGGTGAACAAGCAGGCCGTTCCGAAGGAGATCGCCAAGAAGCTCGGCCTGAAATAGTCCGCGGCGGCACACTCCGCAAGAGAGCACAAAAGAGATTCCGGTCCCTTCTCGGGACCGGAATCTCTTTTTTCATGCGTTTTTCAGAAAAGGTGCCGTTCCACGGAGAGCGGAGCCGCCGGGTTGCCGAAAAGCGAGACGACCAGCACCTCCTCCATGCGGTCGATCCGCATCGGCAGCGGCGCCCCGTCGCCGATACGCCCGACAATGCGGCCTCCGGCAAGATCGGCCTCCAGCAGCCGGAGGTCGCGGCAGAGATCCAGCTCGCGGCGCCGGGCATACTTGTAGAGGGTCTCCTTGGCGCACCACGCCACGGCCGGCCACAGGGGATCGGAGGAAAGCGACGCTTCGGAAGGGGTCAGATAACGGGAGCACACGCGCGAAAAGTCGCGGCCGGCCGATTCGGCATCGACGGCGCACGGGGCGTCGGAGAGCGCCACGGCCACAAGACCCGCGCAATGCGAGACGGAGAGGTGCAACGAAAGGTCCAAAAGCTGCGGGGCGCCGTTTGCGTCGTAGCCGATCCGTACGTCGGGCCCCAATGCCCGGCGCACCACGGCCCGCCAGGTGAGGTACTCCCTCCGGCGGCGTTCCGAACCGAAGGCGTCGGCCGCCGCCCGCTCGTCGGCGGCAATCCAGCCGTCAAGGGCATCGGCCGCTGCGGGGAACGCTGTCAAAAGCCGGTTCATGGGAGCAGATCGACACGGATCTTGTCGATGCGGTGCCCCTCCATCTCCTGCACCGTGAAACGGATGTTGTGCGTCGTGAAGACATCGCCCTTGCGGGGAAAGTCGCGCTTGAGTTCGAGCATCAGGCCGGCAAGGGTCTCGGCTTCGCCCCGCACGTCGGAGAAGGTATCTTCGCCGAGTTCGAGGATCCGTTCGAAATCGCCCAGATGGGTCTTGCCCTCGAACAGGTAGCTCCGGGCATCGATCTTCGTGTAGAAGACCTCGTCGTTGTCGCTCTCGTCCGAAATCTCGCCGACGATCTCCTCGATGATATCCTCGAGCGAAACGAGCCCCAGCGTCGAGCCGTACTCATCGACCACGACGGCCATGTGGACCTTGTTCGTCTGGAAGTCGGCCAGCAGGTCGTTGATCTTCTTGTGCTCGGGGACGAAATAGGGTTTGCGGACAAGCTGCTGCCAGGCGAAGTCCCGCCCGTTGTTGATGTAGGGAAGCAGGTCCTTGACGTAGAGCGTGCCCCGGATGTTGTCCATGTCCTCCTCATAGACCGGGATTCGCGAGAAGCCCGACTCGATGATCGTCCGCTTGACCGTATCGTAGTCGTCCGTAATGTCGAGGGCCGTCATATCGACGCGCGGCTTCATGATCTCCTGGACCTCCGTATTGACGAAGTTCACGATACCCGAGAGCATCACATGCTCCTCGCGGCAGGTGCTCTGCGTCATGTCCACGGCGTCGGCCAGTTCGTCGAGCGAGATCTCGCTGCGGTGGGCGGCCTTCTCGCTGATGCGGCTGCTGGCATGGACCAGCACATACGAGAGCGGATAGAAGATCCACCGCAGGGCCAGCAGGGGCCGTGCCACGGCCGAGGCGAAGCGCATGGGGATCGTCTGAGCCAGCACCTTGGGGAGAATCTCTCCGAAGAGCAGCAAGAGGAAGGTTACGAGAACCGTCTTGAACAGGAACTCGAAGCGCAGGAAGGTGAAGACCGAATCGATGATCGCCGAGGTGAGGATGACGATGCAAACGTTCACCAGGTTGTTTACCACAAGGATTGTCGCCAACAGCAGATCCACATCCGTAAGCAGGCGCAGCATGGCTTCAGCCGAGGCGCTGCGGCGGCTTTTCAGCCGGTTGATGTCATTGTGCGACAACGAAAAAAAGGAGGTCTCGGCACCCGATACGAGGGCCGAGATACACAACAGCAGGAACGTTACCGCACAAAATACGATCATGCGGGGCTCGAACCCGTTGTAAACGATCCAGGAACCGGTCTCTTCCAAACTGACAAGCGATTAGTTAGTCGAACAGCGAGCCGCCCTTCATCTCCTCCTTGTGCGTCGCGGAACCCTCCTCGCGGAGAACCTCCTTGCGGCCTCCGGAGGTCTGCACGACGAAGGCCGAGTTACGCGTCTGATAGGCCGGTTTGGCAAGCAGGGCGTCGATATTGTTGTAGCGAGTCGATTTGGTCCCGAGAACCACCTGCTCGGGCTGCTGCGCGGGACGTACGTTTGTCGGCTTGATCGGTTCCAGATCCGGATCGGGTTCCTTTTCGGCCTTCCCCCCGGCATCCGAGACGGGCGACATGCCCTGCAGCTCCTCGTCGAAGCCCGTGGCCACAACAACCAGCTCGATGGCATTGCCCAGCTGGGGTTTCTCACTCGTTCCCCAAATAATGTTGGCATTATGGATCACGCCGCGCTCGTCCTGCACGCTGGCATGGGCCTGGATATACTCGAGGATTCGCACGACCTCCTCGTACATCAGGGCGTCGGCATTGGCCACCGAGATGTTGAGCAGGATATTCTTGGCCCCCGAAATGAGGTTGTGGTCCAGCAGCGGCGAATGCAGCGACGCTTCGGCAACCGCCTCGGCGCGGTTGTCGCCCTCGGCCGTAGCCACGGCCATGTGGGCCCGGCCGCTGTCGCGCATGACCTTCGAAACGTCGGCGAAATCGACGTTCACCAGATCGCTCTCGACGGTGATGATCTCCGCGATGCCCTTGGCCGCCGAGGCCAGGATATCGTCGGCCTTGCCGAAGGCCTGCTTGAGCGAAAGGCGCCCGTAGATCTCCAGGATGTTCTCGTTGTTGATGATCAGCAGCGAATCGACGCTCTTGCGCAGCTCCTCGATACCCTGCAGGGCCTGTTCGTAGCGGATCTTGCCCTCGACGGCCAGCGGCGAGGTTACGATGGCCACGGTCAGCAGGCCCATTTCGCGGGCCAGCTGGGCAATGACGGGCGAGGCGCCCGTGCCCGTACCGCCGCCCATGCCGGCCGTGATGAAGATCATCCGCGTGCCGGCCTCCTCGAGTTGCTGCCGGATCTCGGGCAGCGTCTCCTTGGCGGCCTTGCAGCCGTTCGCAGGGTCGTTGCCCGCGCCGAGGCCCTCCGAGCCGAGGCGGATCTTGCGCTCCACGGGACTCTTGTCCAGCGCCTGCTGGTCCGTATTGCACACCATGAAGGTTACGCCCCGAATACCGAGGTTCCACATGTGGTTCACGGCATTGCCGCCGGCGCCGCCGACGCCTACCACCGTGATGATCGATCCCTCCGTACGCGGAGCTTTGATTTCCGATATCAATTCGTCTGTCATAACGTTGTTTTTCCGATTAAAAATGATGGCCCGCAGGACGGTGCCGAACTAAATCTCCTCGTCCTCGGCCGCCGAGAAGCTCTTGTTGATCTTGTCGAAGGTCTTCTGGAGGATCGAGCCCCAGTCGCGCTTGCGCCGGGGTGCCGTACTCTCCGATTCCTCGATTTCGGGCTCCTCCGGATCCGAAGCGGGCGAAGGTGCAGGTGCAGGTGCAGGAGTCGGTGTCGGCATCGGCCGCGGCGAAGGTGCCGGGGTCGGAGTCGGTCGTGGCGAAGGTGCAGGCGAAGGGGTGGGCACATGCGTCTCGATGAAGGCACAACCGCCCTGTGCGGCACCGCGGAGCAGAAGGCCTACGACGGTCGCGCAGGCCGGATCGGCAACCCGCTCCTTCGACGCTTCGGTGATACCCGTCTCGGGAAGGGCCACGCGGACATCCATCTTCGTTACGCGGCGGAACAGCTCGTCGAGGTCCTTCAGCGCGGCCGAGCCGCCCGTAAGCACAATGCCGTACGCCAGCTTGTCGGCATAACCCGAGTCGCGGATCTCCTGAAGCACGAACTCGGCGATATCCGTGGCACGGGCCTCGATGACCGTGGCCAGGTTGCGCAGCAGGATATCCTTCGCCTCGCGGGCCGTGCGGCCATTGACGCGGATGAGTTTCTCGTCCGAGGCAAGCTCGGCAACGGCCGAACCGTATTTCCGCTTGAGGCTCTCGACATGCTTCTCGGGAACGCTCAACGTCCGGATGTCGCGGTTGATGGCCGAAGCGCCCATCGGGATCGACACCACATAGCGCACGACATTGCGGTAGTAGACCGTAACGTCGGTTACGCCGGCGCCCACGTCCACTACGGCGATACCCTCCTCCTTTTCGTCGGGCAACAGTACCGACTCAGGGGTGGCCAGCGCATCGGGAATGATGCCGAGCGTCCGGATACCGAGGCGTTTGAGCGCCATTTCGAGGCGCTGCATGGGGGTCCGCTGGCAGAGGATGAAGTTGAACGTCGAGGAGAGCTTCTTGCCGAACGACCCGACGGGATTGCGCACCTCCCGGTCGTCATCGACCGCATAGTTCTGGGGCACGCGCTCCATGATCGTCTCGTCGTCGGGAGCCTGAACGTTGCGCATGCGGTCGAACAGCGCATCGACATCCTTCTGATTGACCCCGTTCTGCGGGTCGTAGACGAAGACATGGTCCGTATGGCGGGCACAGCGCACGAAATCGCCCGAAATGCCCGCATAGGCCTCCGTGATGTGGATGCCGAGCTGTTCCTCGACCTCCCCGAAGGCTTCGCACACGGCCTGGCTCACCAGTTCGATATTCTCGATCTTGCCGGCACGGACCCCTTCGACGGGTTTCGACACCACGCAGGCGATCTCCATCAGCCCGCCGTCCGTCTTCTCGCCGACAGCCACGCGGACCGACGACGAACCCAGATCGACGGCTACGATATAATTCTTTCTTTCCACGGTATAATTTCTATTTCTTGCAAACCACCTGATTCCTGTACCGGACGTCGATCGTGCGGTAGGCATCCCACCCGATCACCGAAAGGCCGCTCCGATAAAACCGCAGGAGCTTGTCGAACTTGGCCTCCACATCGTCCAGACGGCCGAAGAGAATCGTAAAACGGCCGCTGCGGGGTGTGAGTTCCACCTCCAATGCGCCGCTGGAGGTCGTCCGAGCCACTATCTGCACCACTTCCGACCTCCAGAAATCATCCTCCTCGACAATCTTTACAAAGGTAAGGAGTTTCACGAAATCTTCGTAGCTTTTTTCCAATTTTTTTTGTGCCGCACGCTCGGACTGCTGGCGCGCCGCAATCTGCTCGACGCGCTCGCGATAGACCCGGCTGCGGTAGCGGTACAGACGCCGCAGCTCCGCCTTTTTTTCACGCAGCTCCTCCACCCGTTTGTCGAAGGCCTCGGAGCTCTCGCCGCGCCACCACTGCCGCTTGATCCGCATGCGCCGCACCGCCGCCAGGTCGCGGTCGTTCTCGATTTCCCGGCGGTAGTAGGGATACTTCTCGTGCTCGAGCTCCTCGATGCGGCGGTCGATCTCTGCAAGACGGCTGTCGATATGAGCCCGTACCTCCCCCGAATAATCACCCGGGAAGGGCGGGCGGTAGCTGCCCGTAACGACCGGGACGTAGAGCGACGAGGCGCGCGGCGCCCCGAAGACATGCCCGTCGGCCGTGGCGTAGAGGTTCAGGCCGTCGGTGAGCAGGCGCAGCAACGGCTTGCGCTGGCTGATCTCGATATGCAGCACCGCATCGTAGTCGATGTAGGCCACGGCCTCATCGACGAAGCCGTTGCGGGCGATCAGCAGCTCGATGGCCGTCAGATCCACCTCCCCGACGGCCGTCCCGACGGTCGGGATGCGGCTCGAGGAGATCCAGCGGCGCACCATCTCCGCGGAGACGAGATGTCCCTGCGAGGTGCTGTCCACCACCTCGATCTGCAGGCGGGCGACCTTGCGTGCCTTGCGGTTGCGGCGTGCCGCGGCGGAGGCCCAGACCACATAGCCGGCAACGGAGAGCCACAGCAGCGTGAGCAGTGCGTATTTGAGCGTTCGATTCAAGCGAGAGCGGGTTTTTGCATTGTTTCAGGATTTTACGACCGGCATTTGGCGCGCAGCCGTTCGGCGATCGCCGCGCAGCAGGCGTCGATGTTACCCGCGCCGAACGAGATCACCACATCGGTAGGCATCGCGGCCACCGTGTCGGCCAGCTGCTCGCGCGGCACGATGCGGCAGGGGACGCGCACCAGGCCGGCGATCATCTCCGAGCCCACCCCTTCGATCGGCTCCTCGCGCGCCGGGTAGATCGGCAGCAGCACCACCTCGTCGGCCAACGACAGCGCCTCGGCAAACTCGCGGTAGAGGTCGCGCGTACGGGTATAAAGGTGCGGCTGGAAGAGCGCCGTGATGCGCCGTCCGGGGAACATCCGCCGCACGGAGGTGAGCGTCGCGGCCAGCTCGCGCGGATGGTGCGCATAGTCGTCCATGTAGACCTGCCCGGGCGTATTGAGGTAGAAGTCGAAGCGGCGCTTCACCCCCGTAAAGGAGGCCAGCGCCTCGCGGAGCGGCTCTTCGGCAAGTTCCGACCCTTCGGCCCGCGCGGCGCACCACACCGAGGCGACGGCCGCCACGGCATTTTCGATATTGACCCAGCCGGGAATGCCCAGCGTAAGATCGCCGATCACGCCCGAGGGGGTTACCAGCTCGAAGCGGTAGTGGCCTCCCTCCGCAAGACGGATGTTGCGGGCGTAGAAGTCGCACGGCGTATCGTAGGCGTAGCGGTAGATCGTAACGCGCGGATTGTCGAGCGTGATCTCCACGCCCTGCTTGATGACAAGGCTGCCGCCCGGGCGGATCTGCCGCACGAACTGCGAGAAGGCCTCCTTGACCGCCTCGTGCGTGCCGTAGATATCCAGATGGTCGGCATCCGCGGAGGTTACGACCGCCACGTCGGGATAGAGGCGCAGGAACGAACGGTCGAACTCGTCGGCCTCAACGGCCAGACGCGGTCCGTCGCCCAGCACGAGGTTGCCGCCGAAATTCTTCGACAGACCGCCCAGGAAGGCCGAGCCGCCGCCCGTCAGCGCACGGTTGAGCCATGCCACGAGCGTCGTGGTGGTCGTCTTGCCGTGCGTGCCGGCCACGGCCATGACGTATTTACCCTCGGCCAGGTGGCCAAGCATCTGCGAGCGCTTCTCGATCGTGAAGCCCTGCTCGCGGAAGTAGACGAATTCACCCAGATCGTGCGGCACGGCCGGCGTGTAGACCACGATCGTCGTGGCCGGATCGAGGAACGGGGCGGGAATCCGCCGCACGTCGTCCTCGTAATGGACCGAGGCCCCTTCGGCCTCGAGGGCCTCCGTGAGCGACGAGGGGGTCCGGTCATAGCCGGCGACCCGGCGGCCTTCGTGGAGGAAGTAGCGCGCCAGGGCACTCATGCCGATGCCGCCGATTCCGAGAAAATAGACGTTTTCGAATTTCATATCCTGTTTGCAAACCTTTTTTTCAACGTTACCTTGCTTCTGCGGGCAGCAGCGCGGCAATCCGCTCCACGATGCGCTCCGCGGCGTCGGGACGCGCCAGCGTCTCGATGCGGCGGCTCATCTCCGCACGCCGCGCGGGGTCGCCGAGCAGCTCCACGGCCCGCCGCATCCCCTCCTCGCGGCACACGGCATCGGGCACGAGCAGCGCGGCGCCCTTCGATTCGAGGGCCCGGGCATTCTTCGTCTGATGGTCCTCCGCCACATTGGGCGAGGGGACGAAGATCACCGGCTTGCCCACCAGGCAGAGCTCCGAGACCGTTCCGGCGCCGCTGCGCGAAACCACCACGTCGGCCGCCGCATAGGCGTAGTCCATGCGTTCGATGAAGGCCCCCTGCCAGACATGCCCGGCGGGATGCGCCGCCAGGAAGGCCTGCATCTCCCGCTCGTAGTATTTGCCCGTCTGCCAGATCACCTGCACGGGGGCCGTGCCGCCCGTTTCGAGGATCCAGTGCTTCATCATCTCGTTCAGCGAACGCGTGCCGAGCGACCCGCCGACGACCAGCACCACCGGAAGGTCATCGCGCAGTCCGTAGTATTTCAGCGCTTCCGTACGGTCGGCGCCCTCCTTCGAGAAACGTCCCCGCAGGGGATTTCCCGTCAGGACGATCCGATCGGCCGGGAAGAAGCGCTCCATGCCCTCGTAGGCCGTGCAGATGCAGCGCGCCCCGCGGGCGAGGATCTTATTCGTAACCCCGGCATAGGAGTTCTGCTCCTGGATGACCGTGGGGACCCCCATGCGCTGGGCGGCCCACAGCACCGGAGCGCTCGCATAGCCGCCGAAGCCCACAACCACGTCGGCCCTGAAGTCGCGGATCGTGCGGCGCGCCAGCCGCAGGCTCCTGAGCACCTTGAACGGAACCAGCAGGTTGTGCCAGTCCAGCCGGCGCTGCAGCCCGGCGATGGGCAGCCCGACGATCCGGTAACCCAGCGCCGGAACCTTCTCCATCTCCATCTTGCCCTCGGCGCCCACGAAGAGCAGCTCCGCGTCATCGCCGAAACGCCGCTTGAGCGCCTCGGCCACCGCAACGGCCGGGTAGATATGGCCGCCCGTGCCGCCGCCCGAAAGGATGATCTTTTTCATTTATTTCTGTGATTATCTACAGCCCCCACCGAAAACTACACCGAGCGAAAGTCCGAAATGACGATTTGCCTTTTCCTGCAGCTTGTAATCGAGGGTAACACGAAGGTGGTGAAACAACTCTACGCCAATACGCGGCATGAAACAGAGAGATCCCGTCCTGGTTCCCGTCGAGAATCCGCCCCAGTTGGACTGCGAGTCATCGAAGGTAATCGGAGCCGAATTATCCAAAGAGGCATAACCCAGGCCGATGCCCGCGAAGAGTGAAATTTTCTTACAACGCCGAAAATTGTAATCCGACACGGCCATTACGTTCCAGGTCCTGAATTTCAACTGTCCGGCATTGACGGACTCTCGGTGGAAAATCGTTCCACCTGCCTGCACGCCGATATCCAACGGAACGCGCTGCATATTATATCGTGCTTCAGCATAAAAAGTTGCTCCGAGTTTGTTCTTGTCGAAATTCAGCTTGTCGGCTCCGAAAGAAAAGCCTCCGCCGATTTCCCCCTCGATACGGCCAACCTTACGATCTGCAACCGTGGATTGGCTGGTTTGAGCATTACCCTGTATGCAACACAGCAGGGCAAATGCAAAGATTAACTTTTTCATAAAGATTAACTTTTTATAATAAACACTCATTTCCCGTTTTTTCCGCCCTGCGAGTTCCCTTCCTTTTCCAACCCGACGTTTCCGGGCTTGTTGCACGCCCCGGTTTCGCCTTCCGTTCAACGCCCCCAAGTGCCGCGGTCGAGCGAACGGTAGTTGATCGCCTCGGCAACGTCCGCCGCCGAGATTGCCTCCCGCCCGGCCAGGTCGGCGATCGTACGCGCCACCCGCCGGATGCGGTCGTAGGCCCGGGCCGAGAGCGACAGCCGCTCCATCGCCCGCTCCAGAAGAGCTGCAGACGCCGCGTCGAGGCGGCCGTACTCGGCCAGCATGGCGCTGTTCATCATCGCATTCGTATGCACGCCGGGGATGTTGCGGAAACGCTCCGCCTGCACCTCCCGGGCCCGGACGACCCGCTCGCGGATCGCGGCGCTCGGTTCTCCCGAAGCCGCCGCCGAAAGCTCTCCCGGTGCCACGGGTGTTACCTCGATGTGCAGGTCGATGCGGTCCATCAGAGGCCCCGAGATCCGCCCCATATAACGCTGCACGCTCCCCGGGGAGCAGATGCACTCGCGGTCCGGATGGTTGTAGTAACCGCACGGGCAGGGGTTCATCGCCGCCACGAGGATGAAGTTCGCGGGATACTCCACACTGTAACGGGCCCGCGCAACGACGACACGCTTCTCCTCCAGGGGCTGGCGCAGCACCTCGAGCGTGCTGCGGCCGAATTCGGGCAGTTCGTCGAGGAAGAGCACGCCGTTGTGGGCCAGCGACACCTCGCCCGGATTGGGCGACTGCCCGCCGCCGATGAGCGCGACCTGCGACGTGAGGTGGTGCGGCGCGCGGAACGGCCGCCGGGTCATCAGCCCGCATGCCCGGCCGATCTTCCCGGCCACGGAGTGGATCTTCGTCGTCTCGAGGGCCTCCTCGGGCGTCAGCGGCGGGAGGATCGTCGGCAGGCGCCGCGCGAGCATCGTCTTGCCCGAGCCGGGCGAGCCGACCATCAGCACGTTGTGGCCTCCGGCCGCGGCGATCTCCAGCGCCCGCTTGGCCACGCTCTGCCCCCGCACGTCGGCGAAGTCCTCGGCAAAGAGTTCCTCCCCCTCCGCGGCGGCATCATACGCCGTAACGGGCTGCGGCGCGAGCGTTTTCTCGCCGTTGAGAAAGGCCACGGTCTCGGCCAGTGTCCCGACGCCGTAGACTTCGAGGCCCTCGACGACAGCCGCCTCTGCGGCATTGGCCTGCGGCAGCACGAGCCGCCGCAATCCCGCCTCGCGGGCACAGATTGCCAGCGGCAGCACACCCCGCACGGCATTGAGCCGTCCGTCGAGCGAAAGTTCCCCGACGAACATCGTATCTTCGACTGCCGCGGCCCCGATGCGGCCCATCGCCGCGAGAATCCCCACGGCGATCGGCAGGTCGAAGCCCGAGCCCTCCTTGCGCAGGTCGGCCGGCGCGAGGCTCACGACCACCTTGCGGCCCGACATCCGCTCGCCCGAATTCTCGAACGCCGAGCGGATGCGCTGTTCGCTCTCCTTGACAGCGTTGTCCGGGAGCCCCACCAGATAGAGGCCCAGACCGCCCCCGGCGATATTGACCTCGACGGTTACCGCCACGGCGTCGATGCCGCAGATGGCGCCTGCATGGGTACGGATGAACATGGCCGCAAAATCTTAATTAGCAGAGTATCAGAAGGGCGCCTCCTCGTCCAGTGCGCGGGGTTTCAGGTCGAACTCCGTGCTCCCGGAGGCCCCGCCCAGCGCCCCGCCGAACGAGGCCGGAGCCATATTGTTCGAGCCGCTGGCGTAGTCGTCGTAGGCCTGCTGCGCCTCGGAGGCCTGCGCCGGGGGCATCATCGTATCGTCGAGGTCGGCGAAACGCGCCTGCTCCTTGATGAAGCGCAGCGGCACGTCGCAGACGGCGCCGTTGCGGTGCTTGGCGATGATGATCTCCGCCACGCCGGCCGTGGGCATGCCGTTCTCGTCCTGGTTGATGCCGTAGTACTCCGGACGGTGGATGAAGGCGACGATGTCGGCATCCTGCTCGATGGCGCCCGACTCGCGGAGGTCCGAGAGCTGGGGCCGCTTCGAGCCGCCGCGCATCTCCGTGGCACGGCTCAACTGCGAAAGGGCGATCACCGGGACGTTCAGCTCCTTGGCGATGGCCTTGAGCGTCCGCGAGATGAAGGCCACCTCCTGCTCGCGGTTGCCCTTCGTATCCTGGTTGCCGGTCATCAGCTGCAGGTAGTCGATGATGATGATCTTGATGTCGTTGTGGATCTTCAGACGACGGGCCTTCGAGCGGAACTCGAAGACCGACAGCGCCGGCGTGTCGTCGATATAGAGCGGCGCCGCGGCCAGCGGCTTGGTCGCCGACTCGAGGTGGCGCCATTGCTCGGGCGTCAGGCGGCCCGACTTGACGTCGTTGCCCGCGAGGCCCGTCTCGGCGATGATGAGTCGCATCATCAGCTGCACGGCCGACATCTCGAGCGAGAAGAAGGCCACGCCCTGCTCGTAGTTCACGGCCATGTTGCGGGCCATCGAGAGCACGAAGGCCGTCTTGCCCATCGAAGGGCGCGCCGCGACGATAATCAGGTCCGAAAGCTGCCAGCCGAGCGTTACGCGGTCCAGCGCCACGAAACCCGAGGGCACGCCGTTGAGCGAGCTCGAGTTCTTCGAGGCCTCCTCGATCTGCTGAAGCGCCCGGGCCAGCAGCTCCTTCGACGACTGCACCGAACGCTTGAC
>DWWQ01000049.1 GCA_019119615.1 Candidatus Alistipes stercoravium
CTCGAGCTGCCGCCGCAGCGCCTTGTCGGCGACATCCTGCAGGTCCAGATCGAGCGTCGTAACCACGTCGTAGCCATCCACCGGGTCCTCATGCCCGGCTCCCGCCACGCGGCCGTAGAAGCCGCGGGCGATGCGCTGCTGCACGGCCTTGCCGTTGCGGCCCGCCAGCTCGCTGCGGTAGGCCTCCTCGATGCCGTAGTTGCCCCGGTCGCCGATCAGGCCGATCGTACGGCGCGCCAGTTCGCCCTGGGGGTAGATGCGCTCGTCGCGCTCGATGAGCCGGTAGACCATGCCCATGTTCCAGTTCAGCAGCGGATAGCGGCGCAGCACCTCCCACTCGGCGTAGTCCACCTCGCGGGGGAAGATGTTCACGGGCGTATGGTCGCGGATCGTGTCGTAGATGCGCCGGCGGATGTACTCTTCGCCCTTCAGCCGGTCGATCATGCGCGCGAGCCACCCTTCGGAACGCAGGTACTGCGTGTCGCGGGGATTGACCAGCCGGTAGCGGCGGGCATGCTCCTCGCGGAACATCCGGGCGTATTCGGCGGCGGAGCGGTCCTTGAAGAAGGCCGCAAGGAGCTTCGAGAGCGAGTCGGCCTGCTCGCGGAAGGTCTTGAGCGAGTCGAGGCCCGGGGAGGCGAAGTCGAAGGCCGCCTGATAGCGGAAGATCGACGTGGCGAGCGGCTCGCCGTCGCGCGAGAGGATGCTGCCCCGCTGGGCGGGGATCTCCTTCTCGGTGAAGATGCGGCTCGCGAGGCGGTCGGCGTTGTAGGCCACCTCCGCACTGAAGAGCTGCACCCACACCAGGCGGGCGAGCACCACGGCCCCGGCAAGGATGAAGAGCACATAGAGCAGCCGCACCCGCAGCAGGATGTCGCTTTTGATTTTCGAACGTTCCTCTCCCATCTGCGGCGTCAGTTTTCGATGATTTCACCCGGTGCGAGCGGGTCGTAGAGTTCGATGCCCCGGCGGTGGAGCTCCTCGAGGATCGCCGAGTGGGTCGTGCGGCGGTAGCGCTGCTCCTGCAGGCGGATCGAGCGTTCGCGCAGCACCTGCACCTCGCGCGAGAGCTGCGAGTAGCGCATGTCGAGGTGCAGCGACCAGAACATCACCATGATGCTCAGGAGGAACATCCCGGCGATGGTCAGCAGGTAGGGGTAGTATTTCGAAACCCCCTCGCGCACGAGGATCGTGCCCGAGAAGAGCTGCCAGAAGGTGCTCGACCGGCGGCGGTGTTCGCGGCGCTCGCGCTCCTCCTGCTCAGCCCGCTCCGCGGCCTCGCGCTCCTCGTCGGCGCGCAGGTCTTCGTCGGCCTCGCCGCGCTCCATGCGGCGCACCTCGCGCCGCACGCGGCGGGCGAACTCCGCCTCCTCGGCGCGCCGCGCCTCCTCCTCGGGGGTTACGGGATCGAATTCGTGGTCTCGGTACATGGGTTTCCGTTGCGTTTCAAAGTTTCACGGCCGCGCGGAGTTTCGCCGAACGCGACCGGGGGTTGCGCTCCAGCTCCTCGGCCGAAGGAGTCAGGGCCTTGCGCGTCAGCACCTCGAAGGGGGCGTGCACCTGCCCGTAGAAGTCCTTCTCGATGCGGCCCGCGAGGTTGCCGCTGCGCAGGAAGTTCTTGACCATGCGGTCCTCGAGCGAGTGGTAGGAGATGACCACCAGACGTCCTCCCGGGCGCAGCACCTTGAGGCTCTGCTCGAGGGCCATGCCGAGGGCCTCCATCTCGCCGTTCACCTCGATGCGCAGCGCCTGGAAGAGCCTGGTCAGGAATTTCGCCTCGTCCCTGCGGGGGGTGCAGGGGGCCACGGCGGCCACGAGCTGCGCGGTCGTGCGGATCGGCTCCGCCTCGCGCGCACGGATGATGCAGGCGGCGATCTTCCACGGCGTCTCCAGCTCGCCCCAGTCGCCCAGGATGCGCGTGAGTTGTGCGGCGTCGTAGCGGTTTACGATGTCGGCGGCCGTGAGGCTTCCCCGCTGGTTCATGCGCATGTCGAGGGGCGCCTCCCCGCGGAACGAGAAGCCGCGCCCGCGTTCGTCGAAGTGGTGCGACGAGACGCCCAGGTCGGCCAGAATGCCGTCCACGGCCGTTACCCCGCGGTAGCGCAGCGCTCCGCGCAGAAAGCGGAAGTTGCTCTCGACGTAGTGGAACCGCGGGTCGTCGGGGCAGTTCGCGCGCGTATCGCGGTCCTGGTCGAAGGCGTAGAGCCTTCCAGCGGGGCCCAGCGCCTGGAGGATGCGCCGCGAATGGCCTCCGCCGCCGAACGTCAGGTCGGCGTAGGTGCCTCCGGGCTGCAGGTCCAGCAGACCCACGGACTCCTCCAGCAGGACGGGTGTGTGGTATTGCGACATGATCTTCGTTCTCGAATGGCTGTTTGGGATGTAAAGTTAGCCATTTTTCGAGAAAGAGCGCGCCTTTTGCGGGGAGATTCGGCGGATATTTTCCGCACCGCGGCCGCAGCCCCTTCCGGGGCCGCTTCGGGGCCGGGGTCGCCGTTACCGGGCCCGCTCGACCTGCATCGGGGTAATCGGTCCGGCAGGGGCGAGCAGGTCGCGGACGCGCCAGCTGCGCGACGACCCGCTGCGGAAGGGCACCGTGAGGATCGTCTCCTCGGCCGAGCGGCCCAGGCGGGCGACGTAGCTTCCGCGGTCGGTGCGCCACTGCGAGCGGGCTTCGTCGAACGACGCCAGGTCGTGGTCCGTGAAGCGGAGCGTTACGCGCTCCTCCCCGCCGGGCTGCAGCAGCCCCGTCTTGGCGAAGGCCCGCAACTCGGACTCCGGCTTGGCGTATTCGGCTTCGGGCGCCTCGACGTAGAGCTGCACCACCTCGCGCCCGGCCCGTCGGCCCGTGTTGCGGACCGTAACGGAGAGTTCCCAGCCCTGTCCGCGGCGTCGGATCTCGGGGTCGTCGTATTCGAACGACGTATAGCTCAAGCCGTAGCCGAAGGGATAGGACACCTCGCGGCGGGCGGTGGTGAAGTAGCGGTATCCCACCCAGATATCCTCCTCGTAGAGCGTGTAGTCGAAGTTCCGCCCCTCGGTCTGCCCGACGTAAGGGTAGTTCTTCGACGCGGGGAGATCCTCGTAGCGCAGCGGGAAGGTCATCGGCAGGCGCCCCGAGGGCGAGACCCTGCCGGTGAGCAGGTCGGCGACCGCATCGCCGCACTCCTGCCCGGGGAACCAGGCCATGAGGATGGCGTCGGGAAGCTCCCGCCACGAGGCGGTCTCCACCACGCCGCAGACGTTCATCACCACGACCATCCGCTTGCCCGTGCGGCGGCACGCCGCGGCGACGCGCTCCAGCAGGAAGCGTTCGGCGGCCGTGAGGTTGAAATCCCCCTCGACGACGCGGTCCGACGTCTCGCCCGAGCCGCGCCCGAGCACCACGACGGCCGCGTCGCAGGCTCCGACCTGCCGGTCGATGAGCTCCGGGTTGCCCGAGAGATCCATCTCCGGAAGCACCGTGCGGTGGTAGGAGACCTTCTGCCAGGCCGGGCAGTCGGGGTATCGGTCGAGGGCCTCGTTCTGGTAGGCCACATATTTCTCATAGAGGCTCCGGAGGCGTTCGTCGAGCGTGAAGCCCGCGTCGCGCAGTCCGTCGCAGATGTCGCGGACGTAGGCCTTGTTCACGTTCGAGGAGCCCGTGCCGCCGGCGATCGACTTGTAGGCCGTGGCGCCGAAGAGCGCGATGCGCTGCGGCGTCTTCAGCGGCAGGGTTGCGTTTTTGTTCTTGAGCAGCACCATGCTCTCGCCGGCAATTTCGCGCGAGAGGGCGGCATGCGCCCCGAGGTCGGGTGTGGAGGGGCTCCAGCCCTGCGCCGTGAGCGAGCGGAAGACGACGCGCAGCACGTCGCGCACGCAGGCGTCGAGCACCGATTCCTTCACCGCGCCGCTCCGGACGGCCTCGACGACCTCGCGGACGATCTCCTCCTCGCCGGGCATGATCAGCGCGCTGCGGGCCTCGAGCAGCCCCGCCGTGGGACGCCGCACGGTCCAGTCGGTAAGCACCAGCCCATCGTAATCCCATTCGTCGCGCAGCAGGTCGATCATCAGCTCGCGGTTGGTCTGCGTGTATTCGCCCGCGATGCGGTTGTAGGAGCCCATGACGCTCCACGGCTTCGCCTCGCGCACGCAGTATTCGAAGGCCCGAAGGTAGATTTCGCGCAGGGCCCGCTGTGTCATGCGGGCGTCGTTTACCTTCTTGCCCGTCTGCTGGTTGTTGGCCACGAAGTGCTTGAGGCTCGTGCCGACGCCCTGCGACTGGATCCCTTCGATCACCGCCGCGGCCAGGCGCCCCGTGAGCAGCGGGTCTTCGGAGTAGTATTCGAAGTTGCGGCCGCAGAGCGGGTTGCGCATGATGTTGATGCCGGGGGTGAGGATCACGTCGATGCCGTAGGCGCGGGCTTCGCGGCCCATCGCCTCACCCTGCAGGCGTGCCGCGCCGCGGTCCCAGGTGGCGGCCAGCGCCGTGGTCGAGGGGAAGCAGGTGCAGTAGCGGGTCGGAGCCCCCTCGGCGGTATCTCCGGCGAGGGTCGCCACGGGAACGCCCGCCTCGTCGTAGACCACCTGCGCGGCGGCCGAAGGCACGGGGTCGATGCGTACGCCGACGGGACCGTCGGCCAGGTTGATCGAGGGGATGCCCAGCTCGGGCAGGGCGCAGGTCCATCCCGCAGCCCCCTCGGTGCGGTGGCTCAGCGAGTCCTCGCAGCCCGGGGCGCCGACCAGAAGGCGGGCCTTCTCTTCGAGGGTCATGCGGCCGATCAGCCGGTCGATCTCCTTGTCGGTGAGAGGTTCGGCGGCCGTCAGTGCGGAGGTTGCGGCGAGACAGCTCGCCAGCAAAAGCAGCATTCTGGTTTTCATATCGTCGTGTCGTTCGTGTTTGCGGATTTTCCCTTGCCGGGCCTTCGTCCGGCAGCGGCACCTCTCTCCGGTGCGGAATCCGTGGCGGAAGAGGTCCGCAGGGCGGATTCCGGCGGCGCTTCTGCGCCTTCCGAAAGGCTCCGCAAGTTAGGGAAAAAATCGAAGATCCGCAATACGGCATCCCCAAACGGCGGGATTGAAGAAAAAAACCGTTATCTTTGTTTTGAGAAACAACCGAACGACCCATGCCCCAGATAGACATCGGTGCCGTCCTTCGCGAGAAGGCACCGCGGCTGGCCCGCTGGACACCCCGCTTTGCGGTGAACTGGCTGCGCCGCACGATCCACGAGAAGGAGATCAACCACATTCTCGAACACTACTGGACACTCCCGCCCCAGGAGTTTATCCGCGCCTGCTTCCGCGAGTGGGGCGTCAGCTACTCGATCGAGGGACTCGAACGGCTCGATCCCGCGGGCCGCTACCTCTTCGTTTCGAACCATCCGTTCGGCGGCATGGACGGCATGATGCTGGCCGACAAGCTCATCGACCGCTTCGGCGACGTGCGCGTCGTGGTGAACGACCTGCTGATGCATGTCGAGCCGCTGCGGCCGCTGTGGATTCCCGTAAACAAGCACGGCGCGCAGAATGCGGCCAGCGTGCGGCTCTTCGACGAAGCCTTTTTCGGCGAGGTGCCGATCCTTACCTTCCCCGCGGGCCTCTGCTCGCGCCGCATCGACGGCCGCATCACCGATACGGAGTGGAAGACGAGCTTCCTGAAGAAGGCCTACGCCTCACAGCGGCCCATCGTCCCGGTCTTTGTCGAAGGGCGGTTGTCGGACTTCTTCTACCGCCTCGACCGGACCCGCAAGGCGCTGGGCATCAAGTTCAACATCGAGATGCTGTGGCTTCCCGACGAGATGTTCTCCCAGAAGGGCAAGCACTTCCGCATCTTCGTGGGCGATCCGGTCCGCGTGGCGGACCTCCAGCATTGCGGATCGTTGCGCGAGCAGGCCGAAGAGGTCCGCAGGATGGTCTATTCCCTGGAAAATAAATGCTCCGCAGAGGCGGAAACCCGGTAAAAACCGGTATCTTTGCAGTAGTTATGCAATCGAACAACCCCGAACCGATCCTGGCGCCCGTTGCCCGGGAGTTGCTGCGCGCCGAACTGACCCCGGAGCGCAAGGTCCGCGACACGCACCGTGCCGGCAATGAAATCT
The DNA here is from genome assembly GCA_019119615.1 of Candidatus Alistipes stercoravium. Lineage (GTDB taxonomy): Bacteria > Bacteroidota > Bacteroidia > Bacteroidales > Rikenellaceae > Alistipes > Alistipes stercoravium. The sequence continues at coordinate 6,075 of DWWQ01000049.1, forward strand.
ACGTCTTCGCCGCTGCGGAGTGCCCGGCGCTGATGCGCGAGGTGGGCCGCCTGCGCGAGGTGGCCTTCCGCGGGGCCGGCGGCGGCACGGGCCGTGAGGTGGATATCGACGAGGAGGACCTGGCTGCGGACGGCTACTATCAGCTGATCGTCTGGGACCCCGCGGCCGAGGAGATCGTCGGCGGATACCGTTTCATCGTCTGCACCTCGGATCACCCGCGCCACCTCTCGACGGAGCACTACTTCCGCTTCAGCGAGCGCTTCCGCCGCAAATACCTTCCGCGGACCATCGAGCTGGGCCGCTCGTTCGTGCAGCCCGCCTACCAGGCCCGGGGCAACGCGAAGAGCATCTACGCCCTGGACAACCTCTGGGACGGCATCGGCGCCCTGATCGTGCTCAACCCCCGTGCGAAGTACCTCTTCGGCAAGGTTACGATGTACACCACCTACAAGGCCGTGGCGCGCAACGCCCTGATCTGGTTCCTGCGCCGCTACTTCCCCGACCGGGAAGGACTCGTCGAGGGGATCCATCCGATCCGTCTCGACCTGGACGACCCCTACTACGAGGAGCTCTTCTCGGGCGAGACCTACATGGAGAACTACCGCATCCTCCTGCAGAAGATCCGCGAGTTCAACGAGAACATCCCGCCGCTGATCAACGCCTACATGAATCTCTCGCCCACGATGCGCGTGTTCGACACGGTGAGCAATCCCGATTTCGGTGGGGTCGAGGAGACGGGCATCCTCGTAACGATCCGCGACATCTACCCCGAGAAACGCATGCGCTACATGCGCTGGGCCGGCTGGCGAGCCAACCTCAAGCACCGCCGCGAGGAGTTCAGCGAGCGGCTGCGTTTGCATCTGGAACGCATCACCGGCAGGAAGAACGGCTGACCGGGCGGCTGCGGGCGGACAGCGTGCCGGGGTTCGGCTGCCGCTTTCGCCGACGCAAGAAAATCCCCGCGGAACTTCGGTTCCGCGGGGATTTTACGGTTGCCGGTATCCGGACGGTCAGAGCGCCTCGCCCACGACGTAGGTGCTGCCGCCGATGAAGATCATGTCCTCGGGCGCGGCGAGTTCGCGGGCCCGGGCCACGGCGGCCTGGACGTCGGCCACGGCTTCGCCCTGCAGCCCGTAGATCGCGGCCTTCGCGGTCAGCTCCTCGGCCGTCAGCGCCCGCTCGGTATGGGCCTGCGTGAAGAGGTAGTGCGCCTCGCGGGGCAGCAGGGGCAGGATGTGCGCCAGGTCCTTGTCGCGCACGAAGCCCATGACGCAGTAGAGCTTGCGGTGGGGCGTCTGCCGGAGCTGCTCGGCGACATAGGCGATGCCGTGGGCGTTGTGTCCCGTGTCGCAGACCGTCAGCGGCGCCTCGCCGAGCTTCTGCCAGCGGCCGCGCAGCGCCGTGTTGGCCGCCGTACAGCGCAGGCCCTCGATGAAGGCGCGGCGGGAGATCGTCAGCGGCGTCTCCTCATGCAGGAAATCGACCGCTGCCGAGGCGGTGATTATATTGTGGCACTGGTAGTTGCCCTCAAGGTCAAGCTCCACGTCGAAGGGACGGTCGTCGCGCATGCGGCGCAGCGTGAAGAGCTGCCGGTCGCCGCTTGCGGCCTGCTTCTCGCAGCGGAATATCTGTTCGGCATAGAGGACCTTCGACTTGTTTGCGGCGGCTGCCTGCTCGATGACCCCGTTGTAGCGGGGGTCGGCCTCGCCGATGAGCACCGGGATGCTCTTCTTGATGATGCCGGCCTTCTCGGCGGCGATCTTCTGGAGCGTGTCGCCCAGCAGCGCCGTGTGCTCGAGGCCGATATTGGTGATGATGCTCAGGATCGGCACGATGAGGTTCGTGGCGTCGAGGCGCCCGCCGAGCCCCGTCTCGATCACGGCCACCTCGACGTCGCTCTGCGCGAAGTAGTCGAAGGCCATCGCCGCGGTCATCTCGAAGAACGAGAGCTGCAGCTCGACCATCTTGTCGTGGTGCTTGTCCACGAAATTCACGACCTTCTGTTTGGGGATCATCTCGCCGTCCACGCGGATGCGTTCGCGGAAATCCTGCAGGTGGGGTGAGGTGAAGAGCCCCGTGCGGTATCCGGCCTGCTGGAGCACGGAGGCGATAATGTGCGCCACGGATCCCTTGCCGTTGGTTCCGGCGATGTGGATCGTAAAGAAGTTGCGCTGGGGGTTGCCCAGGTGGCGGCAGAAGGCCGTGATGCGCTCCAGTCCCGGCTTGTAGGCCGTGGCACCCTGGCTTTCGAAGGCCGGGAGCGACGAGAAGAGAAACTCGAGGGTCTGGGTATAATTCATAAGCGGTGTGTGTTATGGGACGAGGTAATTCCTGCGTTTGACGCGGTAGGCGATGTAGTAAAGCACGCAGAGCAGCAAAATGTATTCCGCAATGCGGGCGATGTAGTCGCCGTAGCGGGTGTAGAAGGTCATGCGGGTGTTCAGCGGCACGTCGGCCGTCAGGATGCCGCGCTCCTCCCAGCCGAGGGTCTCGCCGACGCTTCCGTCGGCGGCGATGAATCCCGACATGCCGGTGTTGGCCGAGCGGGCGATGGCCCGGCGGTGTTCGATGGCCCGCAGGCGCGAGATCGTGAACAGGTGGCGGTAGCCGGGCGTGTCGCCCCACCAGCCGTCGTTGGAGATGATGGCCATGAAGGCGGCGCCGCGGCGTATGAAGTCGCCGTAGAAGTCGCCGTAGAGCCCTTCGTAGCAGATGGCCGGGCCGACCTGCGTCGCGGCATGGCCGAAGGCCGTGCCGTGCGTGCCCTTGCCGATCTGTCCGAGCGTGCCCCCGAGGTCGATGACCAGGAAGCGCAGGATGTCGAAGATCCACGTCGGGGTGTTCTCCACGCCGATGACCAGCCGCCCCTTGTGGTGGAGCTGCACGCGGCCCGCGGAGTCGAGGCCCACGGCCGTGTTGAAGATGTCGTAGTAACTTCCGTCGAGGCGGTTTCTCCGGGCCGTCGGGCTCTGCGTGCCCGGCTCGTAACGTACCAGGGTGTTGGCGCCCGTCAGCAGCAGCGCTTCGGGGCAGCGGCTGCGGAGCGTGTCGGCAAGCTCCTGCCAGAAGTCGCCGGGAAGCTCCTCGCCCGGCAGTTCCGCAAGGGTGGGTTCCCAATAGTAGCCGGGGACGGCCGTCTCGGGCAGCAGGATGAACTGCGCGTCGCGGGGCGTGGCCTCCAGCAGGTCGATGATGTTGCGCTGCTGGCGCTCCTCGTCGCCGTGGAACTTGTCGTAGCAATCGACGTTGGGCTGGAGGATGGCCACGCGCACCGTGCCTTCATCGGGCTGCCGCCAGCTGCAGCGGATGGCCGCGGAGAGCATGAGAGGCAGGAGGATGACGGCCGCGAGGGCGGTGATGCGTTGCCGGGTCGGGCGGCGGAGCGTCTCGAAGAGGAGGATGTTGCTGAGCAGCACCCAGAGCGAGCCGCCGAAGACGCCCGTATATTCGTACCACTGTACGGCCCGGACGTCGTGCGAGAGTCCGTTTCCGAGGATGAGCCACGGCCAGGAGAATTCCCCCGTGGTGTACCAGTATTCGGTGGTGATCCACGCGGCGACGAGCGTGGTGTAGGCCAGGGCCTTCGGCGCCTTCTTCGAGACGGTGTGGAAGAGCATGAAGGCCAGCATGTTGAGCGTCGTCGAGGCGAGTGTCGCCGCAACGGGACCCACGGGCGTGGCGTTCCAGATCCACCAGATGGTCATCGCATTCCACAGCACGAAGGTGAGCGCGGCCCATCCGAAGGTGGCCCACCAGCCGCGGCGCGAGGCCTCGGCCCGGTCGCTGATCCACAGCAGGGGCACGAACGCGGCGAGCAGCGGCAGTCCCGACAGACCGAGCCACCCCGCCGAGAGCAGGATGGCCGAGAGGATGGCTGCCGCGAGTTTTCGAGACATGGAGATCGGAATGGGGATTTTTACGAACGCAAAAGTAGTCAAACCCCGTCAGAAAACAAAAATATTTCACTACTTTTGTGTCGAACCAAAACATTGCGAATTATGAAGAAATTAGCCATTTTGCTGGGCGCCGCCGGCGCGTTGCTTTTCGGCTCCTGTACGGCTCCCGCCGAGCAGGGTGAGGGGTGGAAACGCGTGGACGGCGTGATCGTCTTCGACACGCCGGCCCGTGAAGCGGGGCAGCAGTCGGTACTCGGCCTGCGGACCGCCCCGATGGATACCGTGCGTGTGGGCTTCATCGGCCTGGGCATGCGCGGCCCGGGCGCCGTGGAGCGTTTCACCTATCTGGACGGCGTTGCGATCAAGGCGCTGTGCGACCTCTATCCCGACCGGGTGGAGAAGGCGCAGCAGATCCTCGAGAAACACGGGTTGCCGGCCGCCGCGTCGTACAGCGGCGAGGAGGGCTGGAAGGAGCTCTGCGAACGCGACGACATCGACCTGGTCTATATCGCCACGCCGTGGCTCAAGCACGTCCCGATGGCTGTCTACGCCATGGAGCACGGCAAGCATGTCGCCGTGGAGGTACCTGCGGCCCAGTCGCTCGACGAGTGCTGGCAGTTGGTGAACACCGCCGAGAAGTACCAGCGCCACTGCATGATGCTCGAGAACTGCGTCTATGACTTCTTCGAGCTCACGACGCTCAACATGGCCCAGCACGGGCTCTTCGGCGAGATCCTCCATGTCGAGGGCTCCTACATTCACAACCTGGACGAGTTCTGGGACTACTACCAGGGCAACTGGCGCCTGGATTTCGACCAGAAGCACCGCGGCGACGTCTATGCCACGCACGGCCTGGGCCCCGCCTGCCAGCTGCTCAACATCCACCGCGGCGACCGCATGACCTACCTCGTGTCGATGGACACCAAGTCGGTGAACGGCCTGAAGACCGCCCGGGAGCGCATGGGCGTCGATACCTTCGCCAACGGCGACCACACGCTGACGCTCATCAAGACCGAGCAGGGACGTACGATCCACCTGCAGCACAACGTCTACACGCCGCGTCCCTACAGCCGCATGTACCAGCTGACGGGTACCGAGGGCTTTGCCAACAAGTATCCCGTCGAGGGGTATGCCTTCCGTCCCGAGCAGCTGGCCGGGAGCGGGGTCCCCGACCATGAGAACCTGAGCGAGCACTCGTTCATCCCCGAGGAGACGAAGGCGGCGCTCATGGAGCGTTACAAGGACCCCATCGTGCGCGACATCGAGCAGAAGGCCCGCGAGGTGGGCGGCCACGGCGGCATGGACTTCATCATGGACTACCGCCTGATCTACTGCCTGCGCAACGGACTGCCGCTCGACCAGGATGTCTACGATGCGGCCGAGTGGTCGTGCATCGGGTCGCTCACGGCCATGTCGCTCGAGCACAACAGCTCGCCGGTGGCCGTTCCCGACTTCACGCGCGGCGACTGGAACAAGATCGACGGCTACGAGCACGCCCTCCTGGAAGAGGAGTAGGTAGCCGGAACACCCCTTTGCGGGAATGAAAAAGCGGGACGCATCCTTGTGATGCGTCCCGCTTTCGTTTGCGTCCGGAAGACCGTTACCGACCGCTGTCCGCCGGGGCTTCGGATTCCGGAGCGTCGGTGCCGGCCTTCGCTGCGGCGGCCGCTTCGGCCTCCGCGGCGGCGATGGCGCGCTTGAGGGGGCCCCACCAGTTGCGCTGGATGATGTGCACGATGTCGAAGACCATCAGACCGTCCGACTCGCGGAGGTTCATCTCCACGGCACGCTTGAACTGCGTGGTGTCGCGCTTGTAGTCCTCGACGTACATGCCCCCGTAGAAGGGGTGTCCGCCCAGCAGCCGGCGCGAGTAGCGGCAGCCGCCCTCGACGCAGAGGTGCTCGCCTGTCGAGACCTCGCTGTCGGTCTCGTTGCGGTGCAGGCCGTTGCTTTGGCGGTATTCGTCGAGCGTAACGTTCCAGTAGTAGTTGCCGTTGGTGTAGAGGTCCAGCAGCTCGGCGTAGCCGTAGTTCCGGTACTCGGGCGTCGCCCAGTCGAAATCCTGCGAGGGGTCGTACGTCTGGCTGGCCCAGTTCACGCCCACCTCGTAGTAGGAGGGGTACCAGGCTCCGGTGTAGGCGCCGAACTTCAGTTCGGGATCGACCTTGCGCAGCTCCTCGCGCGTGCGGCGGAAGAAGTCGTAGATCACCGAGGCGCGCCACTCGATCCACTTCTTGAAATAGGGGCCGTCGGTGCGTTTCCAGCCGCCGTTGCCGTCCTCCTCCCAGGTGTAGATATCCTCGGGGAAGCGTTCGAGCTCCTCTCCGATGTAGGCCTCGAAGGCTTTGCGCGAAAAGTCCGAGAAGTCGGACATGATGTTGTCGTAGCGCGCGCGGTCGAGGATGATGCCGTCAAGATCGTATTTGGAGGCCACTTCCCGGAAGAGGGCGATCTCGTGCTCCTGTACCTCGGGGAGTGCCGGGTTGGTGAAGAGCACCGTCTTGCCGGGAATCTCCAGCTGCGGGGTGAGGCCTTTGCCCGGCAGATAGTTGATGGCCTGCCATTCGGGATGTCCGTCGTAGATCAGACCGCGGCGGAAGATGCCGTGTCCCTCGGCGAAGGTGTTGAACGATCCGTAGATCTCCATGCCGGCCCGGTGGGCCGCTTCGGTGAAGGTGCCGATGAAGTCGAAGTCGGGGCGTACGGTGCCCTTCCACTCCTTGAGCTGCGGGGCGTACTCGCTCGGGTAGACCACCTCGCTCGAGGTGCCCTTGATGTCGAGCACGAGGGCTGTCATGCCCGCCTCGCGGCACTTGTCCACATAGTAGCGGATCGAATCGGGGTAGCTGAAGCGCTCCCAGTTGGCCGAGCAGTCGAGCCACATGAGCTTGGGCTTCACGGGGGCGGATGTCTCGCGGCATCCTGAGCCTGCGGCCGCGGCGAGCAGCAGCAGGGCTCCGAACATTGCTTTTTTCATGCGTTTTTTGATGTGTTCGTGGGTTTTCGGTGGAATGTCCTATTCGGCGTCGATCACCGCACGGCTCGTCTGTCCGAAGCGGTCGGTGGCCACCACCTCGATGCGGCGGGCATCGTCGGGCAGCGGCACGCGGTAGAAATGGTCCGCGGGGGTCGGCTCGATCCAGCTGTGCTCGAGCGCCTCCTTGTTGCCGTAGAGCCGTTGGGCGTCGGGATCGAGGGCCTCGAAACGCTCCGCCTCGCCGCACTTCACGCCGTCGATGAAGAACTCGACGCGCCACGACGGATCGCTGGCCCAGATGTTGGCCACGGCGTAGCCGGCGAACTGCGGCGTCTGCCGCCCGTCGTAGAGGCGGATCTGGTAGTCGGCCGGACGTCCCGTCGAGCGGTAGTGCCAGCGGATGCTGTCTCCCTCGATTTCGAAGAGGGCGTAGCCGGCCGGCGTGCCGTCGGTGCAGAGTTCGCCCTGCCACCAGGCGCCGCTCAACGCCGGAATGACGTGTTCGTAGAGGCGCGGGGCGATCTGCTGGTTGTAGGTCGTATGGGTGTGGCCCGAGAGGATGTGGGCGTTGTAGGGTTCGAGCAGGCGGTAGAGCCCCGGATGGTTGGTCATCGTGGTCGAGATGCCCGCATAGGTGAACTGCTCGCGGTCGCGCTTCTCGCACGAGGTGGGGATGTGCAGGCAGACGACGACCGTGCGTCCCGCTTCGACATGCGCCAGGTCGCGTTCGAGCCAGCGCAGCTGCCGTTCGTCGAGGTAGCCGATGTAGAAGTAGTCGCGGCCGATGTAGAAGTTGTCGTTGAGCATCACATAGTGGATGCGGCCGATGTCGAAGGAGTAGTAGCAGGGGCCGTAGGTGGCCTCGAACTTCGTGAAGGAGCACTCGTGCGAACGCCCGTAGAGGGTCATGTCGTGGTTGCCCATGACATAGCGGAAGGGGATGCCGGTGCGGGCGACGATCTCGTTGTAGGGGCCGTAGAAGTCGTGGTCCACGGCCGTGATGTCGCCGCAGCAAAGTCCCTGGACGGGGATGCCGAGGCTGCGGACCGTCCGGGCGAGGTCCTCCATCGAGGCCTCGAACTGCGGGAACTCCTTGCGGAACCAGATCTGCGGGTCGGCGATGACCGCGAGGTTGTAGCGCCGGTCGTCGCCCGTGCGGCGGAGCAGCGTGAAGTCGCACGCGGCATCGCCGGCCGGCAGCGGGTGGTGGAAGCGCACGACGCCCCCTTCGACGGGCGCGTCGTAGCCTGCGGGGACGCAGACGAAGACGAAACGGCTGTCGGCATCGGTCGGGAGCGTGTAGGCGCCCTTCTTGTCGGTCCGGGCGAATCCGACACCGTCGGAGACCCAGACCCCTTCGACGCCGCGGCCGTCGCAGAGCACGCGGCCGCGGACGGTTTCGCCCTCCGAGGCCCGTGCGCCGAGCCAGCCGAGCGTAAGCAGCAGAACAAGCAGCAGTTTTTTCATATCGGTTTCTGTTTTTTGGGTGTCAGCTTCTCCAGAAGATGCGGCGGCGGGTGAAAAGCGCCGTAACGAGCGCCACGGCCGCCGTCATGATCGCCCCGCGCAGGACGCCCATCCAGGGCGAGACCTCTCCGAGGCGGTTCAGCAGCGGCGTGAGGTGCAGCAGCGTCAGCACGGGGGTGATCAGAAAGCCTGCGGCCGTGTAGGCGATCATCGGGTTCTGACCGCAGCGGACGAGCACGCCGCAGCGCAGGCGGAAGCGGCGCAGGGCGATCTCCGCGGCGACGAGAAACATCGAGGCGAGCCCCGCCGTTACGAAGAAATAGCTGTAGGTGGCCGGGTCCTTCTTGATACCGCCCTCGAAGGCTTCGAGGGCAAGGCCCATCAGGAGCCAGAGGCATCCCCAGTCGAAGAGCGTACGGTGCAGGGGCTCCTTGAGGCCGCCTCTGCGGCTGTGGAGCAGCCATCCGCCCGCGGCGCAGAGCGCGAGGTTCGCCAGCAGGTTGGCCGTCAGGTGGCGCGAGAACAATCCCCAGAGATTGAGGGGAATCAGCGCCGCGGCAAGCAGCATCAGCGCCGTTTCGCGCTCCGCAGCGGCGGGGGCCGTCGGTGTCTCCCGGCGCGACATCCAGGCGTGGATGGCGTCGCCGGCAATCGTGCCGGGGATGATGATGCAGAGGTACTTCAGGAAGTCGATCTGGAAGAGCCACGGCAGCGGCGAGGCGTTCCACAGCGCCTCGTTCCACGACCCTTCGACGCTGCTTCCGAGGCGCAGGGCCACGAAAAGCGCGAGGATGGCCAGACGCAGCGGCAGGCGGTCGCGCGTGAAGAGCCAGACGAGGCTGCCGAAGAGGGCCATGTTGGCCAGCACGAGGATGATGATGTTGCTCCGCTCGACCGTGACGGGGGCGCCCCAGACGCAGCGGCAGGCGGCCAGCAGCGCCGTGAGCAGCACGACGCCCGCGAGGCAGACCCAGCGGTTCTGCCCCTTCGAAAGGCGTTCGAAGCGCATGAACAGCAGGCAGAAGCAGCCCCATCCCGCGAGGCGTACCAGCGCGGCGCCCCACATCGGGATGCCGGTACCCTCGACGGCGAGGTTGGCCAGGGCGATGGCGAAGACGACGAGCAGCGCCCAGCGGCGGAGGATCGTCCCTACGAGGCTTCCCGTCGATTCATGGCGTGCGTCGAGGCGTTTGCGCAGGGCGAGCGGGAAGGCCGCGCCCATCGAGAAGAGGAAGAAGGGGAAGACCAGATCGACCCAGGTGATTCCCGGCACCGTGGGGTCGAAGCGGAATTCCGGGGGCGGCACCTGGGCGTGGAACATCCATGCGGGGAGCTCCGCATTCCAGAGGATCTGCCCCGAGAGGACCATCCCGATGATGGCCACGCCGCGCAGCAGGTCGATCGTAAGGGCCCGTTTTTCCATGTCAGTCGTCTTTTTCAGGGTTTCGTATCTTCAGGCACGCTCCCGGGGCGGCTCCGAACGTGCCGCTCCGGGAGTGTGCCCGTTTGTTTTCGGATGGGAGGGATTATTTCTCCTGACTGATCGCCGCGTCGATGCCGGCCTTGGCATAGGACCACTGGTCGGCCTTCTTCAGGTGGATCATGTCGAAGAGGAAGTAGCCGTCGCAGGCGTTGATGCAGGCCGCAACGGAGTTCTTGACGGCCTGGTTCTCCTCCTCCTGCGTGAACTTGTCCTCATAGTCCCAGTTGCCGACGTCGGGGCCTCCGGCCACCATCGGGCAGTCGCCCATCGTGCGCTCCATGGCCAGGCTGCAGAAGCCCTCCATCGTCCAGTCGGTCGAGCCGTAGATCCGGTTCGGGGCCGCATAGGCGCCGATGAGCATCTGGTCCATCAGGTCGGCGTAGCCGTAGTTCTTGTACTCGGCCGTTGCCCAGGCGTATTTGGCCCCGGTATCGTATCGCGGGCTGGCCCAGTTCACGCCGACGTCGTAATAGTCGGCATACCATCCGCCGACGTAGACGCCGAACTTGAGGTCGGGATTGACCTTCTTGACCGCCTCGCGCGCCTTGGCCATGAAGTCGTGGATGACCTTCACGCGGAACTCCATCCATTTTTTCATGTAGGTGGGCTGCGTCGAGGGAAGTCCCGACTTGTGGCCGGCCGGAAGGATGTCGGCGGGGAAGTTCACGACCGTGGCGCCGATGTACTTCTCGAACTCCTTGCGGGTGTAGTCCGAGAAGTCGCTCGTGAAGCCGTCGAAACGGCCGCGGTCGAGGAAGATACCCTCCAGCCCGTCATAGGCCGCGAGCTCCTCGAGCATCGAGCAGAGGTACTCCTGTACCTCGGGAAGTACCGGGTTGAAGAACTTGGCGCTGTAGTCCGGGGCGTCGAGGATGCTCGTGATGCCGCCTTCGAGGTTGAGCTGCGTGGCCCACTTGGCCTTCTCCGCGTCGCGGAAGACCACGCCCTCGTCGCCGATCGAGGTGGCGTTGCCGCCCGGGAAGGTGTTGAAGGCCGCGTGGATGCGGAGGTCGAGCTTGCGGCCCTCGTCGATGAAGGCCTGCAGGTAGTCCCACGTTGCCGTGCGCTCTACCTTCGAGTAGCCCTGCGGCAGCCAGGCGCCCAGCCACTGCACCGGGTCGCCGACCTTCGAGCGGAAGAGCACGTCGCCCGTCGTGGGGCGCACATCGACGACGATGTCCGTAAAGCCGGCCTCCTTGGCCTTGGCCAGGTCGCGCGCGATGTTCTCCTTGCTGTTGGCGAAGTCGGGGAAGTTCGCGGCGGCATCGACCCAGATGAAGCGGGGCTTTTCGCTTGCCGGGACGGGTTCCGGTTCGGGTTCCGGGTCGTCCCACTCCCACTCGGGGGTCTTGGATTCCGAGCTGCAGGAGGCAGCTCCCAGATTGAGTGTCAGCGCTGCTGCGGCCAGCGCCAGCCATTTGATGTTTGTTTTCATGTTGCGGTTTTCGGAATTGATTTAGGACCGGTATCCCCGGTCAGGGGGATACCGGCAAAGGGGGAGTCTACTTGTCGATGCAGTCGAACTCCCAGGCAACCAGTGCATTGGTGTTGCCGTCCGTGTAGTACAGGTTCATCTTGTACCCGTCGGACGAAGCGACCATCAGCACGTCGCTGGCGGCATTCACCACGCCGGCCGTCGGGGCGTACTGCTCCGAAACGAAGACCTGCGAAGGCGAGTTGTCGCACTGTCCCGACATCTGGTCGGGCGTCGTCAGATCGAACATGTAGGCCATGAACTCACCGTAGGTGAAGTGGGCGCCCGTATAGATCGCTACATAGGTGGCGTTGTTGAAGTTGCATACGTCCACGCAGTTGTAGTTCGAGTTGGCACCCCACGTCGAGGTTGCGATCGTGTGGGTTACGGCGCCCGAGGTTCCGTCGATGCGGTAGAGCGAGTTGGACGAGTAGTAGGTCATGAAGTATGCGCCTGCGGGATCGGTCGAGGCGGCCTCGACATCGGCATGTCCGTTGCCGTTCCAGCCGGACGTGGCGCCCGTTACGCTGACCATCGCGGGAGCCGAGGGAACGCCTCCGGTTACGGTCCAGCGCAGGAACTTGCAGACGGCGCCGTTCCAGGTGTAGATCACCGCCGTGATGACGGCATCGCCCTTCACATCGCCCTGTACGGAGATGTGCTTGCCCATCGAGGCGCCCGTGGCGTTCGTGTAGGAGAGCAGCTCCGTCGGCGTGGCATCCGTCGATGCGGCCGTGTAGATCTTGAACTCGGCACCCGGATCGGCCGTCGTGGCGTAGAGGATGTTGCCGGCGTCGTCCGACGTCATGCCGCCGTTGGCCGTAACGCCCTTCATGTCGTGCTTGCCGACATAGTCGCCCGTCGCGCGGTTGAAGAGGTACTTGTCGGCGCCCGTCGAGAGGATCAGGCGGTTGCCCGAAGCAGCCAGCGAGTAGTTCAGACCGGCACCATTGACGATGCCCGTCTTGTCGAGCGAGACGTTCTTCCAGATCTCCTTCTGGCTGCCGGCGCGCCAGCCGTACTTGATTTTCGGCGGAATCTGCTTGCTGACCGTGTAGACGCGCTTGGTCTGGCCGTCGTGGGCCGTTACGGTGAACTTCACACCCTCGCCCTCGTAGTTGTGCACCTGCGCGGGGTCGGGCGAGATCGTAGCGTGCGGCGAGAGGCTCACCTGGGCCGTTACCGACGAGAGTTCGTCGGCCGAGATCAGCGCGATGGTGTTGTTGTCGTTGTCCACGACGCCCTGGATCGCCGGCTCGTCGGTGGCGAAGGAGATGATCTCGCACTTGTCCGACTTCTTGATGCGGCCCGTGATGCAGAACTTCGACTTCGTACCGTCGGCGCGCGTGAGGGTGAACCAGTGCTCCTGCGTCAGGTCGAGCGTTCCGAGCATCGGCGTGATGAAGCAGTTGTCGTCCAGGTTGGCCGTAACGCGCATCTCGGTGATCGAGGTGGTGTTCGTGGAGTTCTCGGGATAGTAGTAGGGAATGTCGATGACGATGCGCTCCTGACCTTCGGTGGGCGTCGCCGTGAACTTCGCCATCGGGTCGTTCTTGTACTCCCCGGTAGCGAACTGTGCCGAGACGCTGTTCAGCCCCTGGCCTACGCCCGAGGGAGTCAGCTCATCCGGCTCATGGCAGCCGCCCAGGCCGAGCAGCGCCGCCATTGCGAACAATTTGATGCTATTTTTCATGATGTCGGTTTCTTTTAACGGTTATAACCATTCGGGGAACTGTTTGACAGCACTGTTGTTGCTCAGCTCGGTCTCGGGGAGCGGAATGCAGTAGAGCTTCTTCTCGAAGAGGCGGTCCTGGCGGTCGCAGTCCACATAGGTGTAGATGAACGTCGCGCCCTGCTTCTCGATCTTCAGACCGTGTACGCGCAGGCCGGTGTAGGCTGTGTGGGCAAGCTGCCAGCGGCGCATGTCCCAATAGAGGTGTCCCTCGCAGTAGAGCTCGATCTTGCGCTCCTGACGGATGGCGGCCATGAGCTCCTCGCCCGACTTGTTCGTGTAGGGAAGGCCCACGCGGCTGCGGATCCGGCGTACGTCGTTGTTTGCCGAACCGTTGTCGTTGAGGCGGTAGCAGGCCTCGGCGTGGTTGAGGATCACCTCGGCCAGGCGGATGGCGATCCAGGGCTGCGTGCAGGCCTTCGAGTAGTCGGTGTAGTTCTCGTCGAGCATCTTGCGCAGGTAGTAGCCCGTCGTCGAGCGTCCGTTGAGGGCCGAACCGTCGTCATAGACCGCATAGCCGTCCTTGCCGTTTACATAGGGTTCGAGCGTGCGTCCCTTCCATGCGCAGCCGTTGTAGAGCACCGAAGCGTGGAAACGAGGCTCGAGCTGCTCGTAGGGAGGCGTATCGGTGGTTCCGGTCGTCGTGTTGTGCCACGGCGTCCAGTCGGGGTATCCGCCCGTTGCCAGTTCGTACGACTCAACCATCTCCTGTGTCGGGGTGGCGCGTCCGCCCATCGTCGTGTTGTCGCCGCCGGGCATGAAGAGCTGGTCCCAGCTGTGGTTCGGGCCGCCCACGAGGTAGTTGTATTCGAGGATCGACTCGGTGTTGCCGTCGGTCATCGAGGTGAAGGCCTTGGCGTAGTCCTCGGCCGTCGTGCCGGGCATGAGTTCGTAGTCGAGGTTGAAGACCGCCTCGGCGGCAGCCTTGGCCGACTCCCAGCGCTCGGCGTAGAGCATCGCGCGCGACAGCATGGCGTAGGCGGCACCCGAGGTTACGCGTCCGGGTTCGTTGTCCCATTTCGGCGGGAGGTTCGTGGCGGCGAACGTAAGGTCCTTCTCGACCATGTCCCAGCCCTCCTCTTCGGTCGAGAGGGCCTTGTTCTCGGTGATCTTGAGCAGGTCCTCGTCGTAGAGGATCACCTCGGGCGTGCGCTTGATGAGCTGGAAGTAGAGGTAGCCGCGGAAGAAGCGGGCCTCGGCCTCGAAGCGCAGGCGCGTGGCCTCGTCGAAGTTGCTGCCGTATTTCTTGAGTCCGTAGAGGAACTCATTGACACGGCGGATGCGCGTGTAGGTCTCGTCCCAGGCTCCGAAGTGGAAGGCGGCCGTGGGGGCTGCCAGACCGCCCTCGGCGAAGGCGATGATGTTGGCGAAGCCGACATTCGTGCCGGGCGTCGGCGAACCGAACTTGAGCGTCTCGGTCAGACCCTCGGTCAGGCCCACCTGGCTGTCTCCCGTCTCGAAGCTGCCGTAGCGGGAGATGTAGGGATAGAATCCGTTGATGTACTGGGTAACGTAGGTCGGATCGCTCCAGACGATCTTCTCCGACACCTTGTCCGTCGGGCTCATGTCGAGCCAGTCGTTGCAGCCCGCCATGGCGACCGTCGCAGCCAGTAGTGCGATATGTATGATGTTCTTTTTCATTGGACTTGATTTTTCCGGTTAGAACGAAATTTCGAGACCGCCGACTACCGTGCGCTGCTGCGGGTAGTAACCGTTCGTTACGGCGGGCCACTCGGGGTCGATGCCTTCGGGAAGTCCCGACCAGGTGAGCAGGTTGTTACCCTCGACATAGACCTTGACGCGCTGGATGCGCAGCTTGTCGGTCCACGACTTGGGCAGCGTGTAGCCCAGGTGTACGGACTTCAGACGCAGGTACTTGCCGTCGCGGTACCAGAACGACGAGGCGTAGGCGTTGTTCGTGTTGGGCGGGTTGAGCGACAGACGCGGGTATTCGGCGTCGGGATTGTCGTACGTCCAGGCCTTCTCCACGAGGTAGCGGGGCGAGTTGGCGCCGGCCTTGAACGGACGCGTGAAGATCGTGTTGTCCTCGTTCCAGTTGTAGTAGGTTCCCGTCAGCGAGACGTCGCAGATGGCCGCTCCGACGAAGAGCACGTCGAACTCGAGGCCTTTCCACGAGGCGTTGAGGTTGATACTTCCGTTGAGCTGCGGGCGCTGTCCGCGGCCGATGTAGGCGCGGTCCTGGTCATAGGTGATGGCGCCGTCGCCGTTGAGGTCCTTGTACTTGATGTCGCCCACGCGCGGACGCGATCCGGAGATCCACGGCGAGTTGTCGATCTCCTCCTCGCTCTGGAAGAGCCCGTCGGCGATGAATCCCATCGTCATGTAGCGGCTCTTGCCCGTCTGTTTGGCGTAGTCCGGGGTGTTGGGGCTGTCCTGATAGCGGAGCCAGCGGTCCTTGGCCCAGGTCAGATTGACCGTAACGCCGTACTGGAAGTCCTTGCCGATGCGGTTGCGGTGCGTGAGCTTCACGTCGATACCGCGGACGTCCTGTGCGTTGTTGTTCACATAGGTCGGGTAGTATCCGCCCATCGAGGCGGGCTTGCCGGAGTTGGCGCCCAGGATGTCGAAGATGTAGTTGTAGAAGGCGTCGAACTCGATGCCGAGCTTGCCGTTCCACATGGCCAGGTCGAAGCCGACGTTGTAGGAGTAGTTGCGCTCCCAGGTGAGCAGCTCGTTGGCCACGAGCGAGGTCATGATGCCGTTCTGTCCGACACCGCCGAAGACGACGCTCGGTGCGCTGCTGACGTTGGTGAAGGTGCTCAGGAAGGCATAGGCGGCCGATCCGGTGTCATCGCCGAGCGAACCGAACGAGGCGCGTACCTTGAAGTTGTCCACGGCCTTGCGCAGGGGTTCGAAGAAGCTCTCCTCGGACATGCGCCAGCCGAGCGATACGGAGGGGAAGAAGCCCCAGCGGCGGCCCGAGACGTTGCCGATGAACTTGTACGAACCGTCGTAACGGCCCGAGAACTCGGCCAGGTACTTGTCCGCATAGTTGTACTGGGCGCGGAATACGAAGCCGACCTTGCGCGAGGCGTTGCTCGAACCGCTGATCGGATCGTCGGCCGGGGTCGTGGCGAAGCCCAGTTCGGGCAGCTGTGCGAAGGGGATGTCCTTACCCGAGGCGGAGAAGGAGTTGGTCTTGTAGTCGCGCGTTTCGAGCAGGGCGAGCAGGTCCACCTTGTGCTTCTCGGCGAAGGTGTTGCTGTAGTTGATGCTGGCCTGCGAGGTGATGCGGCGCCACTGCGTATAGCCCTCGGTGAGGTTGTTGGTCTTCTTTCCGGTGGAGACGTTGGCGTTGTTGCGCGGGTCCGAGGCCTTGGAGTAGGTGATCTCCGAGGTGGTCGAGTTGGGCAGGCTGGCGAGCATCACGAAGTAGGGCGTGCTCAGGATCTTGGAGGTCGTGGCGCTGCGGTCGTAGGCTCCCATGACCTTCAGCGAGAGGCCCTCCACCCACGGGAGGTCCCACTGCAGGGCGGCGTTGGTCTGCACGGCGATGGTCTGCGACTTGGAGTATCCCGACAGCTCGGTGGCTGCGATCGGGTTGATCGTGTTGCCGTAGTTGTTCTGGCTGGCCGTGGGCATGCCTTCGTAGGTCTTCGGCAGGTAGGGGTGCGCGTAGGCGGCCTGCTCGGCGACCGAAAGCCACGGGGCGCTCGACACGCTCGTACCCGAAGTACCGCCGGCGGCGAAGCCCGGCGACTGCTGGTCGCCGACATGTCCTGCGACGCCGAGCGTGAAGGTCAGGCTCTTGGCGATCTTGGCCTCGATGTTCGTACGCAGGTTGTAGCGGTCGTAGTTGAAGTTCTTGATGTTACCCGTCTGGTCCATGTAGCCGAGCGAGGCGAAGTAGTTGATGCGCTCGCTGCCGCCCGTCGAGGTAACGCTGTGCTGCTGGGTGGTACCCGTTCCGAAGATCTCGTCGATCCAGTTGGTGTTGCCCCAGCCGTTTTTCCCTTCGCGCATCATCTGTACATGCTGCGAGGTGAAGATCGGCTCCTGGCCGTCCAGTTCGAGGGCCTTGTTGTACCAGTAGGCGTAGCTTGGACCGTCGAGGAACTCGGGATAGGAGGTGTTGAACGAGGCGCCGTACGATCCCTTGTAGGTAAGGTTCATCGTACCCTCCTTGCCCTTCTTGGTCGTAACGATCATCACACCGCCGGCGGCCTCCAGACCGTAGACGGCCACGGCGGCACCGTCCTTAAGCAGCGAGACGGACTCCACGTCGTTGGGGTCGATGTCGTTGATCGAACGCTGCACGCCATCGACGATGTAGAGGATGCCCGACTTGGCGCCGCGGATGGTCATGCTGGCCTGGTCCTGTCCGGGCTGTCCGGAGTTCTGTACGGAGATCAGACCCGGGAGACGTCCCGTAAGACCCTGCGAGAGGTTCGTCATGGGCATCTTCTGGAGCTCCTTGCCGTCGATCTGCGACACGGCGGCCGTAACGTCTGCACGGCGCTGCGAGCCGTAACCGATGACCACGACCTCGTCCAGACGCGCCGAATCCTCCTTCAGCGTGATGTCGAGCGTCGTCTGTCCGCCGGCGACGGTGATGCGCTGCGTTACCATTCCGATGTAGGAGAAGTCGAGCGACGCGCCCTTCGGTACGGCGATCTCGTACGCTCCCTTGGAATCGGTCGTGGTTCCCGTAGTCGTGTTCACGACCACGACGGTTACGCCGACGAGCGGGTTGCCCTGTTCATCGGTAACCGTACCTTTGACGGTGGACTGGGCGAATGCCGTGCCACCCCCCCCCAGCAGCAGGATCAGTGTCCATAGACACATCTTCGCTGCCAGAGAATCTCTGAGTTTGGAGAAAAACTCTTTCATAGATCTGCTTTTAAGGTTAGGTTTTCGAATATGTTATATATGTTGTGTGGGTTCTGCCTGTTTACTGCCCTCGGCGATGCCTTCGGCGAGTACCGACCACCAGTCGCGGTCGATGATGTGTACGATGTCGAAGATCATCAGTCCGTCGGTGCCCCGCAGTGCCTCGGCCACGGCGCGCGTGAAGCGTTCGGCGTCGTCGCCGTACTGATCGACATAGAGCGACCCGGTTACGGGCACCACACCGGCGGTGATCCGGCGGGCCCATTCGGCACCGCCCTCGATGCAGTACCAGTAGCTCTGGTCGTCGGTCATGCCCGCCTCGGTGCGCTGTCCGACCACGCCGTTTGCGGCATCGACCTCGGCCTTCGTAACGAGCGTGTAGTAGAGGCCGGTCATGTAGATGTCGAGCAGGTCGGCATAGCCCGTCTTGTAGTATTCGGGCGTCGCCCAGTCGAAATACTGCGCCGGGTCGAACTGTTCGCTCGCCCAGTTCACGCCCACATAATAATAGGTGGGATACCAGGCGCCGGTGTAGTCGCCGACGAGCAGGTCGGGATTGATCGCCTTGAGTTGTTTGTGGGCTTCGGCGACGAATCCCTTGATGACCGAGGCACGCCACTCGATCCAGCGGCGGAAGAGCGGGCCCTCGGACCAGCTCCACTTCCCTTCGGCATCCTGCTCCCAGCGGAGGATGTCTTCGGGGAAGGCTGCCACCTTCTCGCCCGCGTAGGCCTCGAAGAGCTCCTTCGAGAGGGGGCTGAAGTCGGAGGTGATGTCGTCGAAGCGTACGCGGTCGAAGATGATGCCGTCCACGTCGGGGTACTTTTCGGCAAATTCGCGCAGGATGGCCAGCTCGTACTCCTGTACCTCGGGGTTTGCGGGGTTGAGCATGCCGTTGTAGTTGCTCTTGATCGAGCTGATGGGGACGATCCGCCCCTCGGTGTAGACCTGAGACTGCCAGTCGGCGTGTTCGCCGTAGATGATGCCGCGGTCGAAGAAGTTGTGGCCTCCGGCGAAGACGTTGAGTGATCCGTGCACGCGCAGGCCCAGTTCGTGTCCGATGCGGATGAAGTGGGCGAGCATGTCGTACTCTTCGGGACGGGTCGTGCCGTTCCATTCACCCATGTAGGGGGCGATGTCGCTCTTGTAGAGCGTTTCGCCCATGATCGACTTCACATCGACGACCATGTCGGTGAAGCCCAGGTCGCGGAGCTTCTCCGCATAGTAGCGGATCGAGTCGGGGTTGCTCATCCGGGCGTAGTTGGCTTCGCAGTCGAACCACATGTAGAGCGGTTTGGCCGGTTGTGCCGTCTCCTTGTGCGAGCAGGCCGTAGCCGCCAGAGCGGCGAGACATAAGAGCAGAAATTTCTTCATAGGAATGGGGTTGATTGTTGCATGGGGGGGGGCTGCGCGCCTCATCATCCGGTATGCGTACGTTCGCCTCCGGATGGTGCCATACGGCCCGTGCATGCCGATGCTGCACTGGCCGCCGGGGTTTCCGGAGGTTGTCGTCGGTTCGGAATTACCGTATGTACGGTACCGGTTCGGATGTTTTTCGGAAGAGGAGAGTGTGCGTGCAGTTCAGGTTCATGGTTGAAGGGTTAAGTGGGTTAGGTGTTTTAATACAATCGGTATTTTTTGTGTAAAAATATTCTCTCTTCGCGGCAAAGATAGAAAATAATATTTTTATGACAAGCGCAAAATGCGATAAATTTTTATTTTGCCAAGCGTTTGTAAGTCAAAATAAACGGCTGCCGGAGGGGACTTGTTTCGAAAAAGAAAAACATTTATTTCGATTCCGAACCCTTGATGTTTCAAAAACGGGGATTCGGAGTGTTCTGTTTTCGGAAGGAGGCTACGATCCGTAACTTTTATTCTGATGATAAATTTACCGATTTTTTTCGGACGGAAAAGAATTTTTTCCGAATTTCACGCGGTGAGGGCCGTTTCGGGTCGATTTTCGTGTGGTTTGAGCGGGAGTCGGGGTTTCGTAGAAGCCTTCCCGAAGCCTTGGAGGAGGCCGCCGTTGCGGCTGTGTTGCGTCCGGAGCTGGCGGCGGCGGAATTGCGGGCCGCGGACACGCAAAAAGCAAAACCGCGTCAAACTTTCGTCTGACGCGGTTCCGGGTGCCCAGGACAAGACTCGAACTTGCACGAACGCAATTGTTCACTACCCCCTCAAAGTAGCGTGTCTACCAATTTCACCACCTGGGCTCGGTATCCCGTTTCCGGGATTCGGTGTGCAAATATAGGGCATAAATTTTTATTCACCAAATTTTTGGTGCCCTAAAGTTTTCCGGGGTCCGTAAAAAAAACGGATCCGGCAACCGGATCCGTTTGATAAAGAGAGCGATTCGTGCTCTCCCGTTCAGGATGTTACTCTTCCGATACGGGTTCCGTGCAGAGCATGCCCTGGGGGTGCGCCACGGCCTGCTGTACGCTGCCCTTGAGCTGCATGCCGGCGCATTGCGTGCCGCGGGTCGTCCTTGAGGCATCCACCACGCCGATCAGTTCGAGTGCCTTGTGTACCAGCGGCTCCTCGGGACCATAGTCCGCATACCAGCCTGTGGCCGTGGCCCGCTCATCGACCGCATGATCGGGGTCGATGCCCTTCGGGTTCACCGTCTCCCGCTTGGCGTTGTAGCCCTGGAAGGAGATCGGGGCGAACTCGTAGTCGAAACCGTCGATGTTGCTCCACGAAAAGACGTTCATGCCGACGTTCTTGCCGTTGGTCTTCGAGCCGATGAGCGTAACGGGAACGTCGATGCCCCGCAGGCTGTTGATGACCGCCTCGCTCGCCGAGGCCGTATTGCCGCTGACCAGAACAAAGAGCCTGTTGAGATTCAGGTCGTAGTCCGAGAGCCGGGCGCCGTAGTATCCCGAATAATAGAAGCGCTCGTAGAAGAGCTGTGCCTCCTGGTCGTAGGAGGTTCCCAGCTCCTGGGAGGTCTGCTTCCAGTCGGCCATGCGGTCGTCGTTGTAGCGGTAGTACTGGTAGACCCGGTTCTGGCAGCGGGAGCCGCCGATGCAGGTCGAGAGCATGTTCGAGGTCATGACGTGTCCGCCGCCGTTGTTGCGCAGGTCGAGGATCAGGTCGGTGATACCGGCCTCCTTGAGTCGCTTGATGGCATCGAGCAGGTCGTTGTCATAGGCCGCGTCGAAGCTTTCGTAAATGATGTATCCGACCTGCGTGCCCTCGAGCACCTCGGCGCGGATGAGGGGCGTGGGGTCGAGGCTGACGGCCGTAACGCTCACGGACTCCGTCTCCTGATGTTTGGTCAGCGTGAATTTAGCGCCTTCGGAGGGATAGATCAGTTTCGAGAATACCGAAATGTAGTTGCTTTCGGTAGGCACCTTGCCATTGACCTTGTAGATGATGTCGCCGCGGCGGAATCCTGCCTGGTCAAGCGGTGAATCTGGAAAGACGCTCAGGGGGCAGAGGCCGATCTCTCCGTTCCCGAACGATACATAGGCGAACTGGGCGATACCGATACTCGGTATGGGGCTCCCCTTCCGGATACCGTGGCTCACCTCGCCGCGCGTAGCCGGGGCACGGCTCGTCGTCGGCGTCTGCACGAGGTAGGAGTAGAGGGTGTAGCCTCCGTAGCTTTCGCGGTATTTCTTGTCGAGCGTATTGGTCGTCATCTTCATCAGCGTATGGTAGACGAAGTTGTCGCTTATGCTGACATAGGGCAGCGAGAGGTCGCGGTCCAGCTCCTGGTAATCCTTGTTCCAGAGGTAGTAGTAGGCGAGTACCTCATCGACGTTGCGGTTGATCTCCAGAACTTCGCCTCCGGTCCCGGTTCCGTCATCGGCATTCTGGCGGATTTTGAAACTTACCGAGGGGAAGCCCTCGGCCGTGATCCGGACGAGGGTCGTACGGATGGCGGTCGTCGTGTTGGGGGCGACTTCGACCCGGAGCGTGGCCTTGCCTTTCTGGCCCGTTCCGGTCAGGATCTCGCACCACTCGGGGTTGTTGCTCGTGGCGCTCCACGCCGTGCGGGAGGTAAAGGTAAACTCCCGCTCTCCTCCCGATGCGGAGATCTCTTCGGTCTGCTCCCAGGATGCATCG
The DNA here is from genome assembly GCA_019119615.1 of Candidatus Alistipes stercoravium. GTDB lineage: Bacteria > Bacteroidota > Bacteroidia > Bacteroidales > Rikenellaceae > Alistipes > Alistipes stercoravium. The sequence goes on from DWWQ01000049.1 coordinate 28,026, forward strand.
ACAATCCCGGTACCTCCCGATGTGGTCGTCGTCTTGTCTTCTCCGCAGGCGACGGACAGCAGCAGCATCAGGGTTGTCATCACGCTCACTTTCACTCTCACAAATACATCAAGGTGTCCCATAAAAAAGATGTTTTAAACGGTTTAGCGGACCAATATAGTGAAATTTCGCCAAATCCGATCTTCCCGAAGGGATATTTTTGGTATAAATCACCTTTTTCGGCCGAACTTCATCTCGTCGAGCAGGTATCCGGCCTCCCCGACGCGGTCGATGACGAAGAGGACGTAGCGGATATCGACGGCGATGTTGCGGCAGATCGCGGGGTCGAAGGCGATGTCGCTCATCGTCGAACGCCAGGTGCGGTCGAAGTTGATGCCCACAAGCTCTCCGTCGGCATTCAGCACGGGCGATCCGGAGTTGCCGCCTGTCGTGTGGTTCGAGGCGAGGAAGCAGACCGGCACGGTCCTGCGGCCGTCGATCACCGTGCCCCAGCGTCCGTACTCCTTCGAGGCGTAGAGGTCGCGCAGCCGCTGCGGGATGTCGTAGTCGTAGATCTCGGGGTCGTCCTTGGCGATGATGCCGTCGAGCGTCGTCTGCGGCTTGTGGTATTCGCCGTCGGCATACTCGTATCCGGCGATCGTGCCGTAGGCCACGCGCAGCGTGAGGTTCGCGTCGGGGTAGAAGGCCCGCTCGCGGTCCCATTCGCGCAGTCCCTTTATATAAGTGGTATAAAGTTCGTTGAGGCGGCTGCTCGTGAGGTTGCGCAGCGACTTGGTGCCCAGCAGCCAGGTAACGTGCGAGAGCATCCGCTTGGCATCGCCGCGCAGCGAGGCCATGGAGGTGGTGTCGGCGCCGCTCCAGACCCCTTCGAAGAGCTCCGCGGCGTAGGCTTCGGGCGATCCGCAGCGGGCGACGCCCCGCAGGAACTCCGGCACCTGGTACTGCTCGGGGCAGTAGCGGGCGTAGGCGCCGAGGAGATACTCCCACTGGGCGCGTTCGGCGGCCTCGCTGCGTGCGAAGGCCTCCTCGGCGCGCTCCTTGTCCGTATAGCGGGCCGGCAGGGCGTAGAGAGTCTCGGCGGTGATCTCGCGGGCGAAGTAGGGATCCATGATGCGGGCGTATTCGGCCTTGAGCGCACTGACGACACCGGCGTATTCGGGTTTGTCCTGCGCCCAGGCGTCGAAGGCCTCCTCATAGGCCTGCTTCGAGGCTACGGTGCCGCGGCGCGTGATGCCCAGCACCTCGCCCTGCCACTTCTTCCAGGCGTTGGCGATCGATGCCTGCTTCGAGGCGTAGTGGATGCGCAGCGCGGGGTCCGACTGCTGCGCGCGGCGGATGATCTCGAGGCGCCCGTCGCGGATGGCGATCTTCGCCGGGTCGGAGCGCTCGGCGATGTAGCGCACGGCGTCCGAGAGGATGTACTCCTGCGTGTTGCCCGGGAATCCGTAGATCATCGTGAAGTCGCCCTCCTTCACGCCCCGTGTCGAGATCGTGAAGAACTTTTCGGGACGAAAGGGAACATTTTCGGGCGAGTAGGCCGCCGGCTCGTTCTCCTTCGAGGCGTAGATGCGGAAGACGGAGAAGTCGCCCGTATGGCGGGGCCAGATCCAGTTGTCCGTGTCGCCGCCGAACTTGCCGATCGACGAGGGCGGCGCGGCGACCAGCCGCACGTCGTCGAACTGCCGGTAGACGAACAGGAACTGCTGGTTGCCGTAGTACATCTGCTCGACGGAGGCATGGTATCCCTTGCCCTCGGCCTCGGCCGCACGGATCAGCTCCTCGGCCGTCTCGCCGGCGGCCAGGCGGTCGGTAACCTCCTCCATGCGCACCAGGAAGCGGACGTTGAGCCCCTCGTTGGGAAGCTCCTCCTCGCGCGAGCGGGCCCAGAAACCGTGGGTGAGGTAGTCGTGTTCGACGGTCGAGTGGCGCTGGATGGCGTCGTAGCCGCAGTGGTGGTTCGTCAGCAGCAGCCCTTCGGCGGAGACGAGCTCCCCGGTGCAGCCGCCGTCGAAGAGCACGACGGCATCCTTCATCGAGGCCCGGTTGATCGAATAGATGTCTTCGGCCGTGAGGCGGAATCCTTTCGCACGCATCTCGTCGATGCGCTCGGAGATGAGGCTCGGGAGCCACATGCCCTCGTCGGCTGCTGCGGGCAGCAGGCAGAGGAGGGCGGCGAGGGTCAGCAGGGTGTGTTTCATGTGTTCAGGAATTGGTCCAGTTCGACATAGAGTTTCTGTATGGGGAGTCCCATGACGTTGTAGAACGATCCTTCGATGCGTTCGATGGCGGCGTATCCGATCCACTCCTGGATGCCGTACGACCCGGCCTTGTCGAAGGGGCGGAACGTATCGACGTAGTAGTCGATCTCCTCCCGCTCGAGGCGGCGGAACCAGACGGAGGTGCGGGCCGTGAAGGTGTGCATCCGCTCATGTGTGCGGAACGTTACGCCCGAGACGACCGTATGGCGTCGTGCGGAGAGGCGGCCGAGCATCTTCACGGCGTCGTCGCGTCCGTGCGGCTTGCCGAGGACCTCGCCGTCGAGCACCACGACCGTGTCGGCCGTCAGCAGGATCTCCCGCTCGGCGAGCGGTGAGGGATAGGCCTCGCTCTTCAGACGCGAGAGGTAGCGCGGCACCTCCTCGGCGGCCAGCTCCGCGGGGTAGCGCTCTTCGCAGTCGAATTTCGGCGCGAGCTCGTAGGGAAGCCCGCAGCCGCTCATCAGTTCCCGGCGGCGCGGCGACTGCGAGGCCAGCAGCAGGCGGTACGGGGCGAGTTTTTCGTGCAGCAGCATGGTATGACGTTTTTTAACGGATATCGAAATGGAGCATCTCCACGCCTTCGAGCGTCGCCCGCAGCGTGTCGCCCGGGTGGACGGGGCCCACGCCGGCGGGAGTTCCCGTGAAGAGCAGGTCGCCCGTGCGCAGGGTCATGTACTGCGAGACGGTGGCGATGAGCCGGTCCACCGTGAAGAGCATCTCGGAGGTGTCGCCCCGCTGGCGGCACTCGCCGTTCACCTCGAGCGTGAAGTGCAGCTTCTGCACGTCGCCGCCCAGCTCCGCAAGGGGCAGGTAGCGCGGCGGAAGGGCCGCCGAGTAGTCGAAGGCCTTGGCGCGCTCCCACGGCAGCCCTTCGGCGATGGCCTGCCGCTGCAGGTCGCGGGCCGTGAAGTCGATGCCGAGCCCCACCTCGTCGTAGTAGCGGTGGGCGAAGCGCTCGGCAATGGCCCTCCCCACGCGGTTGATCCTTACGATGAGCTCGCACTCGTAGTGCACCTCCTGCGTAAAGTGCGGGATGTAGAAGGGGTCGTTGTTGCGCAGCATCGCCGTGTCGGGCTTCAGAAACCAGACCGGCTCGGCCCCCTCGACGGCAAGGCCCGTCGCGTGGTGCAGCTCCTCGGCGTGCGCGCGGTAGTTGCGTCCTATGCAGATGATCTTCATGATGCGTGTGTTTTCAGCTCCTCGACCATGCGGCGGGCGATGCGCTCGCTGGCGCCCGGGCCGCCGATCACGGTGCGCAGCTCCCGGAAGTCGGCCTCCATGCGTGCGCGTTTCGCGCCGCCCGGGAGGATGGCGCGCAGCTCGCGCTCGGCGCGCGTGATGTCGAGGTCCGACTGCAGGATCTCGGCAACCGCCTCGCGCTGCAGGTTGAGGTTCACGAGCGAGATCCAGCGGCAGCGCACGAAGAGCGGCATGCAGCGGTATTCGATCGCGGCCAGACGGTAGACCACCACCTCGGGCGTGCCGAGCAGGGCGGTTTCGAGCGTTGCCGTGCCCGAGGCGACGACGGCGGCCTCGGCCGCGGCGATCGTGGCGTAGGTTTCGTCGAAGACGCAGCGCAGCGGGCTTTGGCCGATGGCCTGGACGTAGAGCGCGGGGTCGATCCACGGAACTCCGGTTACGACGAACTGCCTCTCGGGGAAGCGCTCCGCGAGGCGCGCCATGAGCGGGAGGTTCTTGCGGATCTCCGTGGGGCGGCTGCCGGCCACCAGGGCGATGATCGGCCGCTCATCGAGCGCATGGCGGCGGCGGAACTCCTCCGGCGAGGGGAGCGACGCCCGCTGCGCCTCGAGGGCATCGACCAGCGGGTTGCCCTCGAAGATCGGGCGGATGCCGTGCTGCGGGAAGTAGTCGCATTCGAAGGGGAAGATGACGAAAAGCCGGTCCACGTCGCGGCGGATGGCGCGCAGGCGCCCTTCGCGCGAGGCCCAGACCTTCGGGGCGATGTAGTAGAAGGTGCGGATGCCCTGCCGGCGGGCCCAGCGGGCCATCTTCAGGTTGAAGCCCGGGTAGTCGATCAGGATCAGCACGTCGGGACACCATGCGGCGACATCTTCGCGGCATTCGCGCATCTGGCGGCGGATGGTCCCCAGGTTGCGGAGCACTTGCACCACGCCGAAGAACGACGTCTCGCGGTAGTGTTTGCGCAGGTTGTCCCGGCCGCCCGCCGCGGCCATGCGGTCGCCGCCCCAGAAGCGGAACTCCGCCCCGGGATCGGCCTTCTTGAGCCCTTCGATCAGGTTGGCGCCGTGCAGGTCGCCCGAAGGCTCCCCGGCGATGAGGTAGTATTTCATGTGCGGAACGTTTTTCGCAGGTTTCGGCAGCCTCGGATCACTCCCCGAGCAGGTCGGGGCGCAGGCGCCGGGTGCGTTCGAGGGACTGTTCGTCCTGCCACTTCTCGATCTGGGCGAAGTTGCCCGAGAGCAGCACGTCCGGGACCCGCCAGCCGCGGAACTCCGCGGGCCGCGTGTAGACGGGCGGCGCCAGCAGGTTGTCCTGGAACGAGTCCGTCAGGGCCGAAGCCTCGTCGCCGATCGCTCCCGGAATGAGCCGCACGACCGAGTCGGCGATGATGCAGGCCGCCAGCTCGCCTCCGGTGAGCACATAGTCGCCGATCGAGATCTCGCGCGTGATGAGGTGCTCGCGGATGCGGTGGTCGATCCCCTTGTAGTGGCCGCAGAGGATGATCAGATTTTCGAGCGTCGAGAGGCGGTTGGCCTCGTGCTGGTCGTAGCGGATGCCGTCGGGCGAGGTGTAGATGATTTCGTCGTACGGGCGCTCGCTCTGGAGCTTCTCGACGAGTTCGAAGACCGGCTCGCACTTCATGACCATGCCCGCCTCGCCCCCGAACGGATAGTCGTCCGTGGTCTTGCGGCGGTCGTGTGCGTAGTCGTGGAGGTTGTGGACGACAATCTCCACAAAACCCTTCTCCTGCGCCCGCTTGAGGATCGACTCGTTGAGCGGCGAGGTCAGCAGGTCCGGAACCGAGGATATGATGTCAATGCGCATGTCTGAAGATGATGTCTTTGGTCGTGTCGGGCGTAAGCGGCACTTCGCGCCCCTCCTCGAGCGTGTAGCCCGCATAGCCCATTGCGGTGAAGAGGCCGATGATCTGGGGGCGGTTCGCGCCGCCCGTCTCGATGAGCACCGTCGGGTGGAAGCGTTCGAGGAGCGGCTGCATCTCCCGCATGACCACCACCTCGTAGCCCTCGATGTCGCACTTGATGAAGTCAAGCCGTCCGAGCGCGGCGAAGAGCTCGCTGCCGCGGCGCATCTCGGCCGTGAAGACCGCCTCGGTCCGGCGGCCGCTGTCGTTTACGAAGTTCTGCCCCGTGCCGAAGTAGCCCGTCTCGCGTGCCGAGTCGTTGCCCATGACCACGGGGCGCGACTCGGTGCCGAGGGCGTAGGGGAGGATCTCGGTGTTGATGCAGCGGCGCAGATTGTGGCTTAATACCTTGCGGATCGGGGCCACGGGCTCCACGGCATAGACCCGCCCCTCGGGACCCGCCAGGCGGGAGATCGTCCGGGCGTAGTAGCCGAGGTTGGCGCCGATGTCGATGCAGACGTCGCCCGGGCGGACGAGCTGCGGCAGGTGGTAGACATACTCCGTGGCCGGGTCGCGGCGTCCGATGCCGAGCCGCTGCCAGAGGAAGAACATCCGGCTCACGGCGCGCAGGTAGCCCTCGAGCGGGAGCGTGCGGTAGAGGATGCGGTGGACGAGTGCTTTCATCGTTCGCGGTAGTTCACCTCCCCGTTGAGCACCTCGACGATGAAGGGGTTGTAGAGCGTTTCATGGCCGAGGGTCGTCTCGGGGCCGTGGCCCGGGTAGACGTGTACCTCGTCGCCCAGCGGGAGGATCACGTCGAGAATCGAGCGCATGATCCACGAATAGTCGCCGCCCGGGAGGTCCGTGCGGCCGATCGACTCGCGGAAGAGCGTGTCGCCCGTGAAGAGCGCCTTCGACTGCGGCTCGTAGAGGGCCACATGGCCCGGCGTGTGGCCCGGCGTGCGGAGGATGCGCAGTGCGGTCTCTCCGAAGCGGATCTCCTCTTCGGCATCCAGGTCGCGGTCGATGGGGGGCATCGTGCCGATCTTCACGCCGAAGACCGCGCCGCTCGTCGCGGCGTTCTCCAGCAGGAAGCGGTCCTTGCCCGAGAGTGCGAAGGGGATGCCGTAACGCTGCCGCAGGTGCTCGACGCCCAGCGTGTGGTCGAAATGCCCGTGGGTGTTGGCCGCCAAGACGGGTTTCAGCCCCTGCTGGGCGATGAAGTTGTCCAGTGCGGCGTCCTCGCGCGGCGTGGAGTTCCCGGCGTCGATGATGACGCACTCCCGCGTGTCGTCCCAGACGACATAGGTGTTCTCCTGGATCGGATTGAAGGGCAGACAGGCTATTTTCATGGTGTCGCTTGCATGGTAATTTTTACAAAGGTAGTGTTTTTTGCGGGATTTCGCCCGAACGCCGCGTTTTTTGCCCTCCCGGCATGACGGAAGCCCGCACCGCAGCGTTGCGGTACGGGCTTCCGAAACTCCGGATGCGCCTCTCCCGGAGCCGTGGGGGTGCGGGGTTATTCGGCCGACTGCCCGACGAAGAACTCCTCGCCGCCGTTCTCGTCGTCCTTGACGACGATGGTGCCGTCGGCGTTGGTGAAGTAGAAGGAGAGCTCCTCGATGACGGCGTCGGACGGAAGACCGAAGAAATCCTTCGGGTAGATGTACTTCTCGAAACGCGATCCGCTGACCGACATGCGGTTCTTGTCGCCGGCCGTGGTAACCTCGGTGCGCTGGCCTCCGTCGTGGACGGCCGTGCCGCAGAGGTAGACCTCCGAGGCGCCCTTCAGGTCGGTGCTGCCGGGCGAGAAGGTGATTGCGAAGATGTCGCCGTAGCGGAATACCGAGGGCGAGGTGGTGAATACCTGTTCGTAGGTCTCGAAGGGCTTGAAGGCCTCGGCGAAACGCTGGTCGTCGCGCTGCAGTCCGTAGGTGTCGTAGCAGTAGGAGTATCCCAGCTCGCACTTGACGGGCGTGGCGCCGGTCGTGAAGCGGATCTTCACGTTGGCATGGACGTTGGGGAGTTTCTGCTCGACGCCGTCCACGGTCTTCTTGTCCCAGATGTCGAAGATGGTCGAGGAGCGCCATACGATCCACTCCATCTCGACGCTGCCGTCGTTGCCGCCCATGCCGATGACGGAGGCGAAGGAGGCGCTCCACGCCATGCCGTTCTTGGGGTCGGTCTCCGTGTCGGGCATCGGTGTGAGGGTCTCGTTCACGATCTCCGAATGGCCCTGGTTGGCGTAGTCGGTGGTCGTAAGCAGCAGTGTGGCGTTTTCCTTGAGGTTCCAGGCCTTCGGGGCGAGCATGGCGAAGACGAGGCGTCCCTCGCCGTTCGTCTCGGGGGCGACGCGCAGCTGTGCCGTGATCTCGACCTCCGAATCGACCAGAGCCGATTCGGGCTGGATGATGTTGTCGAAGAAGAGGCACGATACGACGAGCAGCGGCAGCGCGGTGACGAGCAGGCAGAAGAAGATTCTATTTTTGAGCGATGATTTCATGGTCGGCAGGGATTAGAGTTTCGTGTATTTGTACTTGTAGCTCAACAGCTTGCTGTCGAGCTGGAATTCGGTGGTGAAGCCGTCCTTCTCGAAGGTGGCAATGACCGTGTCGGTGTCGCGGATGCGCAGGACGTTGGGAATGACACTGTGGTCCAGGTCGCACTGGATCTTGCCTTCGGGCAGTGCCTCGGTGAAGGGCAGGAAGGGCACTTCGCCGTTGTCGAACTCGACGACGGCACCCGTCGCCGAAACGCTCACCGTCATGCGGAGCGTGGCGAAAAAGTCCAGTTTGCCGAAGATATCCACACCGCTCGGGTTCTCGGGCGAGCACTGCAGCACCTGATTCAGACGGTAGGTGTTGGTGATGATGTCGGGGTCTTCGCCCTCCGTGGGCGTTTCGGTTTTATCCTCTTCATAGGGGATGTAGGGCAGCGTCGTCTCGTCGTCGCATGCGGAGAATGCCGAGACGAAGAGCGCGGCGGCCAGCAACAAGGCGTATTTTTTCATATTCATAACAGTTTGTTTTTTGTTTGTTTCGGGTTGGTGTGCGGCATCCGGGCAGGCCGGATCGCGGTGTTTGCTTCGGGCGTAAAGTCTCAACGCGTCATAGGCAGGGTCGGTTTTTTAGGGTCGTGGGTTGGTTTTATCGGTTGTTTGGTCGTTTTCTGTTTCGGGGCTGCAGGTGAAGCGGATCCGGTGCCGGCCGCTCTGCAGTTCGAGCGGCCCCTTCTCCGGGTTGCAGCGGCGACCGTTGCGGAAAGCCGCAACGCACCCCTCGGGCAGGGGCGCCGTGGCCGAGACGCCCGGCGGCAGCGTCAGGTCGATCCGAAGTTCCGCGGCCGTGCGCTCCCAGCGGAGGCGGATCCCGCCGTAGGGGGTCTCTTTGGTGATCTCGCACCAGCTGACTCCAGCGGGAATCTGCGGGTCGATCACCACATGCCGGTATCCCGGCTGCCGGGGGTCGGTGCGCAGGCCGCCGAGGGCCTGGTAGAACCAGGTGCCGATGCCGTTGTAGCAGTTGTGCACGCGGCTGCGCTCGCCGCTCCAGTACTCCCACGTCGTGGTGGCGCCGTGGTCGATCATATGGAGGTATCCGGGGTAGTCGCGCTGCTTGAGCATGCGGTAGATGAACTCCGGACGGCGTGCCTCGACGGCCCAGCGGGTGATGACCGGCACGCCGACCAGTCCGCCGCCGATGTGGTCGTGCAGCACCTCGTGCGAGTATTCCATCAGGCGTTCGCTCACCGCCCCGCGCAGCGAGTCGGGCGTCGCGCCCACGAGCATCGGGTAGATCCGGTCGAGCTGCGACCCCGTGGCGTAGCTCTGCATCTGCGGGTCGTAGAAGCGTTCGTGGATCCGGCGGTTGAGCGCCTCGCGCGAGGCCTCGAAACGTGCGGCATCCGCGTCGTGTCCCGTCAGGCGGGCCATCTGTGCCATCTTCGCGTAGCAGTCGCTGACGAAGCAGTTGTTCACCAGCGCCACGGAGGCCTCGTTGCCCGTATCGACCCCGTGGGGAGCGAGCCAGTCGCCCAGGTACCAGTCGCGGTAGGGGGTGTCGGGCCAGCGGGTGAGCAGCCCCTTGCGCATGTAGCTCTCGACGTATCCCATCCACCGGCACATGGCGTCGTAGTGGCGGTCGATGAGCGTGCGGTCGGCGTAGTTGAGCCACGTCTGCCAGGGGGCCATGACGATGAATCCGCACCAGTAGGGGCCTCCGCCGCCGGCTCCGGCGTTGGGGGCCACATGGGGCAGGCTGCCCCCGGGACGCATGGCGTCCTCCCAGGCCTGCACCCAGTTGCGGTAGAGCGGGGCCACGCCGCAGAGCGTCTGCAGCGTCTCGGTCGAGGAGTTGCCGTCGCCGCCGTATCCGGCGCGTTCGAGGTGCGGGCAATCGACCATGTAGCCGTTGAAGGCCAGGCAGCGCAGCGTGCGGGCGATCATGTCGTGGATGGCGTTCAGGTCGTCGTCCGACGAGCGGAAGGTCGCCTCCGTGCGGTAGTCGGTATGGAGGGCCAGCGCCGTGAACTCCCCGCTGCGCGGGGCGTGCGGCAGACCGCTCACCTCGACGTAGCGGAAGGCGTGGTGGTTGAACTTGTTGCGGAAGCTCTCCCGCGCGTCGCCGCGGGCGATGTAGCTGTCGCGCTGCCGCTGGTCGGCCAGCCGTCCGTCGGCCTCCAGCGCGTCGCTGTATGCGAACTCGATGCGGGTTCCCGGCTCCAATCCTTCAAAACGGGCCTCGAGCCATCCGGTGATGACCCGCCCGAAGTCGAGCCGCCAGCGACCCGGCGTGCGCTCCTCGATCGTGCGGGGCGTCAGCCGCTCCTGAATCCGGTCCGGCTCGACCGTCTGGGGCGTGGCCCGGTGGCCGGGTTTCTCACGGGTGATGACGTCGCACCAGTCGAGGCGGTCCAGGTCGGAGGCGAACATCGAGCGCGGATTCCGGCGTGCATCGACCTCCTCGCCGCCGAAGTCGAGGGCGTTCCACGATCCCGTGTCGCGGTAGCCGCTGCGTGCGGCGCGCCACGACGAATCGGTACGGCAGAGGGTCTCCCAGCCGTCGGCGCCGAGTCGGTCCACCTGGGCGCGGACGAGCGGCTCGGTGTAGGGTTCTTCGGGCTGCCAGCGTCCGAAGGTGCCGCGCTTGTACCACCCCTGCCCGAGCCAGATCACCAGCTCGTTCGAACCCTGCCGCAGGTAGGGGCGCAGGTCGTAGGTTACCCACAGCGAGCGTTTGTCGAGCTGCGAGAGGGCCGGGGCGAGCACGGCGTCGCCGACCTTGCGGCCGTTGAGCCAGATCTCGTGGTAGCCCAGCGAATTGACATGCAGCAGCGTGGTCCGTCCCGCGCCGTCGTCGTCGAAGCTGCGGCGCAGCAGCACGGCCGTGGAGCCCGATCCGGCAAGGCCGATAAAGCGTCCGGCAACGGCCGTCGTGTCGGTCAGACCGATGCCGAAGCGGGCGATCGGCGAGGTCGCTTTCCGGCCGCCCCGCGCGGTGCGCACGGTAACGCGCCACCAGGCGAGCTGCCGGGCCGCCAGCGGTCTCCCCTCGTAGGCGATGCCCACGGAGCGGTCCGAACGCACAGTGCCCGAATCCCACAGGTCGGCCTCGCCGCGGCTCAACAGCAGGCTGTCCGAAGCCACCTCGATGCGGTAGCTGCGCTGGGCGTCGCCCTGCCGCGGCGAGCGCAGCTGCCAGGCGAAGTGCGGCACCGTCGTGTCGATGGCCCACGGGTCGGTAAGCCCTTCCGTGGTCAGCCGCACCGGTTGCGGCGCCGCGGCGGCGTGCTCCCGCTGTGTCTTCATACCGGCCGCGTCGGAGGCGGGCGCCGCCGGGGCGGCTGTTCCCGCACCGGTCCCCGTGAAGAGTCCGGCCAGCAGCAGGAGGTATGTCGCGATTCGGTTCATGATCGGGTTTTATCGGTTGTAGGCTTCGGTGCGCACCTCGTAGCGGTCGTCCGGAAGCAGGCTGCCGTCGAAGCGGAAGGTGATTTCGCGGCTCTCGCCGGGCAGCAGCGTGAAGTAGTTGTCGTCGGCCTCGTAGGGGAGGATGCGCTCGCCGTCCGAGAGACGGTAGGGCTGCAGATGGATGGCGAAGGCCACCGAGCGGCCGGTGTTGCGGACCGTCGTGCGGATGAGCTTGCGTTCCCCTTCGGCCGTGAGCTTCGAGCGTACCTGAAGCCGGGCCGGGGCGAGCGTGTTGAGCGCCGTGTAGTCGCCGCGGCGCGTTGCCCGCCAGTAGAAGTTTTCCGAGAGCGGCCGGCCGTCGCGGTCCGTGAGCTCGAGGCGGATGAAGTGCACGGGCGAGAGGCGCGGCGCTGTCGCGTCATGCCGATAGACCTCCATCTCGTAGAGTGAGTAGCCCCACTGCGTGGCGCGGCGGATGCCCTGCATGCGGATGTAGCGCGCCTGCTGCGTGCCGAGCGAGAGGGTCTCCTCGCCGCCCGGGCACTGCTGCGTCTCGTAGACGTTGCGCCAGGCGGTGCCGTCGTCCGAGAGCTGCAGCCTGTAGGCTGCCGCATGGGCCTCCTCCCAGCGGAGTACGACCTCCGAAAATTCGCGCACGGCGCCCAGATCGACCTCGATCCACGCGTCGTCGCGGTATTCGCTCGACCAGCGGCTTGCCTCGTTGCCGTCGGTGAGGGCCTGCGGACCCGCGCCGTCGCGCGACGACGAGGAGGCCCGCACCGGCCGGTTGCGGGCCAGGTTGCCCTGCGCGAAGTTCAGCTCGAAGAGGTAGCGGGCCGTGTTGGGCTCGAGCGAGACGTGTATCTGCTGCGTGAACTGCGGCAGCAGGCGTCCGTCGAGGTCGTAGACCCGCGCCGTGGCCACGGCATCGACCGCCTCGCGCGTCGTGTTGATCGCCTTGACCGTATTGTCGGCATGGCTCCACTGGATGTGTACCGGCTCGCACGCCTTGCGCACGCCCCAGTAGGCGCCCGTCGGATCGAAATAGTAGTCGTAGGTCTGCCAGACGAGCGACGGATAGGCCGACTGGCTCATCCAGGTCATGATGCCCGTGGCATCGTCCCACAGATGGTGCTGCCACCCTTCGTACATCGCCTTGTTCGACTCGAGGTTGAGCAGCTGCGCCTTGCGGCAGAAATCCTCGATGCCCGTCGGCTCGCCGTAGTTCCCGGCGACGGTCTCGAAGTATTTGTCCGGGGCGGCGTTGGCTGCCGACTTGCCGAAGAAGCGCTTGTCCCACATGTCGTTGCGGGGCCACCAGGCCTCCTCGGGCATGAAGCGGCGGAAGCTCTCGAAGGTGGTGAAGACCGCCGTGCCGATCTCGGTGCGGAAGCCCCATGCCGGGCGTCCCTTGTAGCCGTAGGGCATCGGGCAGGGCGTGAAGTACCACGAGGGGTGCATGTTGGCCCACGGACCGCTGCCCGAGAGCCCCTGCGCGTTGGAGATCGACTGGTAGTGGCGGTCGCCGCCGTCGTAGTAGGCCACGTCGCCGCGCAGCCAGTCGTCGAGCGGCGCCAGGGGCACCCCTTCGTTGTCGCCGCACCAGACGGCGATCGAGGCGTGGTTGCGCAGCCGCTTGATCTTCTCCACGGCGTTGCGCTGGAACGCCTCGAGGTCCTGCGGCAGGTTGGGGTGCGAGTTGAGCCAGAAGTCGTCCCACACCATGATGCCGTAGCGGTCGCAGGCGTCGTAGAACTCCTCGTCGGTCGTTGAGCCGATCCAGTTGCGGATCATGTTGAAGTGCATGTGGCGGTGCAGCGCCACGCGCGTGTCGTACTCCTCGCCGCGGCAGCGCAGGAGCCATTCGCTCATGCCCCAGTTGCCGCCCTTGACGAAGACCTTCTCGCCGTTGATCTTCAGGCGGAAGATGCCGTCGGCGTCGTATTCGTAGCCGTATTCGCGGATGCCGAAGGTGATCTCACGGCTGTCCGAGACGCCCTTCTCCGTGTTGAAGTTCAGGCGGCAGGTGTACAGGTCGGGATCGCCCATGCCGTTGGGCCACCACAGGCGCGGATGCTCCACGGCAAAGTCCGCCACCTCGCGCTCGGAGAGGCGCACGGTGCGCTGCTCGCCGGCCTTGAGGCGCACGGGATACGAGAAGCGGATGCCGCCCGGTGCGATCTCACCCTCGAGGGTTCCCTCGAGAGGCTCCGACGAGCGGTTCTCGACCTCCGCAAGGATCTCGATGCGGGCATGCTCCCGGTCGGGCACCTTCGTGCGGATCCAGGGGTCGATCAGCCGCACGTCGCCCGTCGTCGTGAGGTAGACGTCGTCGGTGATGCCGCTCAACAGGCCCGGGACGTAGGGCATCCAGTCCCATCCGGCGCTCGAAATATAGGTCGGACTGCGGAGGTTCGGCACGGGAAGGCCCACCCATTCGACCTCGACCTCGAGGCGGTTTTCGCCGCCGGGCTGCACGAGGTCGGTGATGTCGTAGTCGCCCCGCTGCATGAAGCCGTCGAGGTGGCCGAGCGTATGGCCGTTCAGCCGGACGGTACCCTTGCGGTTCACCCCTTCGAAATGGAGCCAGAGCGTGCGCCCGGGTTCGATCGCCGGGGTCCTGAACGTTCCCGTATAGAGGAAGTCGCGGTCGTAGCGGCTCTTCTCCACGCGGTAGGCGTTGTCCCCGAAGTTAGGGTCCTCCTCCACGCCGGCAGCGACGTACGAGACGAAGACGCAGCCCGGGACGATGGCCTCGACCGCGGGCAGGCCGGTCGTGTCCGCCACGGGGCGGACCTCCCAGCGGATATGTCCGCTGCGGCTGTCGAGCGCGATGCGCGGCTGTGCGCAGAGGGCCCCCGTTGCGAAGATCGCGAGGGCGAGAAGCAGATGGAGTCGTTTCATCCTGTCGTTCGGTTGGTTTTCGGTATGCCGGCCGGCCCGCCCCGCAGGCGGCGGAGCGGACCGTACGGTGTTATTCGGCGGCGTCGGGCGTCGTCTCTGTGGGCGTCTCCTCCTCGTCCGTGTCGATGTCGAAGACATGCTCCCAGTTGTAGACGCGGAAGAAGTAGGGACGGTAGAAGTCGGCGCTGCCCACACGGTTGAAGTTGTCCCAGAAGTTGTTCGGGTCGCTGTTCGTCGAGAAGACCAGCTCGCCCTGGCGCGAGAGGGCCGGGTGCAGGTTGATCATGTACCAGCGCTGCGGATAGGGGTTGCCCAGCTTGTCGAGCGTTGCCGGCAGCGTGAAGAGCAGCGTGCGGTCGGTGAAGGGCCCGTAGGGGGTCTCGCTGCGGTAGATGTAGATGTCGCGGCCGAAGGGGAAGGCCTCCATGCACATGTAGTAGACACCGTCCTTCTCGAAGACCCAGGGCATCGAGCCCGAATCGGTGGTGATGTACGAACGCTCCATCTCGTCGTCGGTCGGCACGGAGCTCTGCCACTGGTAGTTGCCGCTCACGTCGCGGATGTAGTAGCTCCACGGGCTGCCCAGGTCGAGCGTCTCGGTGCGGGCGACCAGCACGCGCGAGCTGAGGTTCACCTGCTTGGTCGTGTAGAGGTAGATATGGCCCTCCTTCTCGTCCTCGAACATCGTCGAGCCGTAGCCCAGGCCGTCGGACTTGAAGTTGTAGTCGGTCGAGAGCACCGACATGTACTGTCCGTCGCCCGGCTCGCCCTTGAGGCTGTATTCGCGCAGGCAGCCGTCGATGTTCTTCAGCGATCCCGGCTCGACGCCCGTCCAGAGCACCTGGAGGATCTCGCCGTGTGCGGGGTCGTCGTAGACTACGGCGTCGCCGGCCCAGTAGCAGAAGTCCTGGTCGATCTCGCCGATGGCGATCTGCTCGTCCGAGAGCGAAGCCTTCGGATGGCGGATGTGCGTGCGCGCCTGGTAGTAGCGCTCGGCGTTGGGGTCGCTCGTCTGGACGTAGTCCGCGAGCCATACCAGGTCGTCGTCGGTCTCCCGGCCGGCGGCGATCGTCGCACCCTTCTGGACCATGATGCTGTTGCGGGGGAAGCTGCAGGCTCCGCGGGCGCGGGTCTCGCCGTCCACGACGCCGTAGAAGCTGTCGTTGAACGACCAGAAGACGTTGCCGTCGGGCAGGGCTGTCGTCAGCACGCCGTCGCCGCCGTTCCAGCCCAGCGTGCGGGTGAAGAGCGCGTCGTATTTCTTGTCCTTGTAGACGAAGACGCAGGAGGCCTGGCCGCCCTCGTCGGGCATCATCACCAGATCCCACGAGGGATCGATCGAGGGAGGCGTCAGCGTCTCGGGCGCCTCGGGGGCCTCGTCATAGGGGATCGCCGGATTTTCGAAATCGTTGCATGCGATCAGCGATCCGGCGCACAGGCCGATCATGCAGCATGCTATGAGGTGTTTTTTCATGGTTCTTGCGGTAAGGGTTGGTTAGTATTGCGTACGGACCATCGTCTCGCGGATCTCGTGCCAGGTGTTGCTATCCTCGGTGGCGAGCTGATAGCGGTAGTAGAGATAGAAGGTCTCCGTTTCGGGGTCGTAGGCCGAGACGTCCTGCGGCGAGAGCGAGACGTGGATGGCGTCCTGGCTGTCGAGGTAGGGTTCGACGATAACCTTCTGCATGGGCACGCTCTCGCCGGTGAGTTCGCCCTCGACATAGACGGGGACATTCACCCACGTTTCGGGATCCACCGTAACGCGGAGGCTGTTGTTGCGGATCGTCAGCTTGTCGCTGGCGGCCGTGGCGCCCGGGAGAATCCGGATGGCGTGTTCCCCGACGGGGATCACGAGCTTCGAGGAGTTGATCGACTGGCGCCGCGTGTCCGAACCGAAGAGGCCGTCGATGACCCAACCCGTCTGGGTCGTACCCGTCATCGTGTAGTAGGTGTCGCTCTTGGTGGTGGCGTATTCGTTCTTGCGCAGGATCTCGAAGAGCACATAGTTCTTCGACGTCGAGGCCATGTATCCCGAGACGGATTCGATGCGCAGCGGGATGAAGTAGGTCTCGTCGGGCAGCAGGTTGTCGATGCGGACGTTGATCGGCAGCAGTGTCGAGTAGCTGCCGGCCTTCATATCGACGCTCATCGGGTCGATCGTATAGTACTCCGGGTCGAGCTCGATGGCGTAATCGTCGAAGCTCGTGTCGAAGTTGCGCTTGTTGTATTCGCCGATGGCCTCGTCGTCGAGGCAGAACTTCACGGTAACGTCCTCGTCGAGGCCCGTCGAGCCGCTGGCGTAGATGGGCAGGTTGCCCGTAAAGCCGTTTTCACCGTATTCGAACTCCTCGCCGAGGATGTTGTTCTCGCCGCTGACGATGAAGATCTCCTTGCGGTAGAGCTCCTCCTTGTAATACTCCATTTCGCAGGAGGTGAGGAGTCCCGAGGCGGCGGCCGCAACCGAGAGGATCGTTATTTTGCTGAATGCTTTCATGATCTGGATTTTTGGAGGTATTGACTATTTCTCCCAGCCCGGATTCTGGTCCAGACTCGGAACCTTGCGCAGCTCGTCGCGGTGCAGCGGCATGAGCATGTATTTGGATTTGAACGTCCGCTCGCGGATGGTGCGGTAGGAGATGATCGTCGGGGCGTAGAATCCCTCCCACTCGGAGGCTTCGACGTTCAGACCCGTCAGCGGCTCGCGCTCCAGCTCCTCGAAGATGCCCCAGCGGCAGATGTCGTAGTAGCGGCGGTTCTCGTGGAGGAACTCGACCATGCGCTCGCGCTGGATCAGCTCGTTGAAGGTGTCGGCATCGGCCAGTTCGTCCTGCGAGGCTCCGGGAAGTCCGGCGCGGTAGCGCACCTGGTTGAAGGCCTCGGCCATGGCGGCCTGGTCGCGCGAGAAGCTCTCGCCGTTTACCTCGTGGGTCGTCGTCAGGTTGTTCAGCGCCTCGGCATAGGAGAGCAGGATCTCGGCGTAGCGGATGATCGGGAAGGTCTTCTCCACGGTGCGGGCGTTGCTGCCCGTGCGGGCGTCGCGCGGATGCACATACTTGCGGCAGGTATAGCCCGTCAGGTTGTAGACGTTCGTTACGCCCGCCTGGTTCTTGCCGGCGTTGGCGCCGTTGTAGTACTCGACGATCTGGTTGCGCATGTCCTCCGAAGTGGTCGATTCCATCTGCCAGAGGGCTCCCGAGAATCCGATGCTGGCGTAGAAACGCGGCTCGCGGTTGGCGTAGGCCTTGTAGGTGCCGCCCGGAAGGGTGTAGTTCTTCGAGAGCTGCTGGTCGGCCGTCGTAACGCACGTCTGGTCGTAGGGACGGTCCTCATAGGGATACTCGGCGCTCGCCTCGTGGATGTCGCGGCCGTCGGCCATGCGGTAGGCGTCGATGATGCGCTGCGGAATGCTGATCGAACCGTTGCCGCCCAGCTTGAGCGGGAAGATGACGTCCTGCTGGTCATTGACATTCTCGGTCGTGCCCCAGATCAGCTCCGGGTTGGTGACGTTGGTCGTCTCGCCGGTGAACATCTCCGAGTAGGAGCGGAAGGGGTCGATGCCGCCCGCACCTGCGGGGAATGCGGCCGACGGCACGTTGGCCGGCAGCGGCAGGGTGTATTCGTCGGCCTCCACCGTATGGAGCCGGTAGAGGTTGAGATCCATGACGCGCTTGGCGGCTGCGGCGGCCACGGCCCACTTGCGCTCGTCGTAGGTCTGCGAGATGTAGTGCACGCCGTCGGACTTGCGCGTGAAGTCGCCGAAGTAGCGGCGTGCGGCGCTTCCGCCGTTGTAGAGCGGGCTGGCGGCCTGCAGGCGCAGACGGGCCACGAGCGCCAGGGCGGCACCCTTTGTCGGGCTGCCGAAGAGGTCGATGGGCTGTTCGGTCTCGAGGTTCTCGGCGGCGGCCTCGAACTCCGAGCAGATGTAATCGACACACTCGTCGTAGGTGCTGCGCTCACGCTGGTAGTAGTCGGGCGTGGCGTTGGTGTCGAAGACCTGGTCGCCGACCAGGATCATCGGGCCCTGGTTCTGGAGGATCCAATAGTAGGCGTAGGCGCGCAGGAAGCGGCAGCGGGCGCGGAACTCCATCTTGTCGAAGGCGTTCATGTCGGGCACCTCGTCGATATGGGGCAGAATGGTGTTGATCTTG